>DATMJW010000001.1:0-13673 GCA_035553355.1 Gaiellaceae bacterium
GGCCGAGGCGGCGCTGAAGCGGGCGGTTCCGGAGGCGAGCGTGACGCGGAGCTACACGCTGCTCCTGAACGGGCTCGCCGTCGAGCTGCCGGCGTCGAAGCTGCCCCGCGTCGCGAGGCTCGGGATCGCCGCTCGTGACGCCGTCCTCGTCCGAGCGGACGTCGCACGGCGTCACGAGCGGCGACCCGACCGAGCCGGCGAGCTCGCGGACGTTCCCCTCGATCCGCTCGCCCTGGAAGGTGAACGCGAGCCCCGCACCCTCGTCGGCGAGGCGGCGCGCGATCGCCCACGCGATCGACCGCTTGTTCGCGACGCCGAGGATCAGCGCCCGCTTGCCGGCGAATCTGCTCACGCGGGCGAGTCTACGGAACGCTGCCGCAGCCGCGGCGGCTGTGGGCTACTGTGGCCGCGTGCGCCGCCCGGTCGCCGCCCTCGCCATCCTCGCGGCGACCCTTTCCGCCTCCTCGGCATCCGGCGCGCTGCAGCCGATCGAGCGTCGCGGCGGCGAGGTCGAGGTGCCGCAGGTGCGCGCCGGGCAGATCGTCGTCCCGAAGGCGGGCAGGGGCCGCACGACGGTCATCGTCACGCTCGCCGACCCGCCGCTCGCGGCGGCGTCCGGCCGCAGGCTCGCCGGCACGCGCGCGGCGCAGCGGCTGAACGTCTCGTCGCGCTGGGCGCGCAGCTACCGCGCGCAGCTCCTGCGCGCGCAGGCGCGGGCCGAGGCGGCGCTGAAGCGGGCGGTTCCGGAGGCGAGCGTGACGCGGAGCTACACGCTGCTCCTGAACGGGCTCGCCGTCGAGCTGCCGGCGTCGAAGCTGCCCCGCGTCGCGAGGCTCGGGATCGCACGGAAGCTGTACCCGAGTCTCCGCTACACGCTCGCGCTCAACCGCAGCCCCGGGATCATCCGCGCCGACGAGCTCGCGGCGGCCGGCGGCGGCTCCGGCGAGGGCATGAAGATCGCGGTCGTCGACGACGGCGTCGACCAGACCAACCGGTTCTTCTCGCCGCAGGGGTTCACCTACCCGGCCGGGTTCCCGAAGGGCGGCACCCGTTGGACGACGCCGAAGGTGATCGTCGCGCGCTCCTTCGTCGGCGCGAACGCCGACAACCGCAGCCGCCTCGCTGTCGACCCGCGCGTCTCGTTCCACGGGACGCACGTCGCGGGCATCGCCGCCGGGAACGCCGGAACCGACGCGCCTGCGGGCGGCGACCACCCGGCGACGGCCGACCTGATGGGTGTCGCGCCGCGTGCGTGGATCGGCAACTACCGCGTCTTCAACGTGCCGACGCCGGTGGGGCACGTCGCCAACACGCCCGAGATCGTCGCCGCGTTCGAGTCCGCGGTCGCGGACGGAATGGACGTCATCAACTTCTCGGGCGGCGGCCCGCAGACCGACCCGCAGAGCGACGCGTTGGTCGAGGCCGTCCGGAACGTCGTCGCCGCCGGTGTCGTCCCCGTCATCTCCGCCGGGAACGACCGCGACGAGTACGGTCTCGGCTCCGCCGGCTCGCCGGGGACCGCGGAGGAGGCGATCTCGGTCGCCGCGGTCTCGAACGAGCAGGTCTTCGCGCCCGCGCTTCGCGTCGTCGCGCCGGATGCGCCGGGCGCGCTCCAGCAGGTGCCGTTCGTCGCCGCCGGCGGTCGCAGCGCCCCCGCCGCCTGGAGCACGCGCGACCAGACGCTCGTCGATGTCGGCTCCCTCGTCTCCCGCGCGGGGACGCCGGTGCCGCGCGACCTGTGCGGGCCGCCCGGGAACCGCGAGGGCGGCAGCTCGCCGCTGCCGGCGGGGTCGCTGCGCGGCGCGATCGCGCTCGTCTCGCGCGGTAGCTGCACGTTCGTCTTCAAGTACCGCCGCGCCGTCGACGCGGGCGCGATCGGCGTCGTCTACGTCGACAACCGAGCGGGGGAGCCGAACGGGATCCCCGTCGACCTGCGCGGCGGGATGATCTCGGATCTGGACGGGGCGCAGCTGCGCGCCTACATGGCGAGCCGCGGCGGCAGGACGATCGTCCGCATCGGCCGGACGCCCGAGCGGATCGTCACCGGCAGGAGCGGGATCGTCACGAGCTTCTCTTCGGCGGGCCTGACGGCGTTCGAGCACCGGCTCAAGCCGGACATCGGCGCTCCGGGCGGCGCGATCCTGTCGGCGACGCTGCGAAACGCCGGCGGTCCCTTCGCGGTCTTCGACGGCACGAGCATGGCGGCACCCCACGTCGCGGGTGCGGCCGCGCTCCTGCTCCAGCGCCACCCGGGGTGGACGCCGCAGCAGGTCAAGTCGGCGCTCGTCTCGACGGCCGGGGCGGCGTGGGCCGACACCGCGCGCACCGTCGAGGCGCCCGTGCTGCTCTCGGGCGGCGGCCTCGCCGATGTCCTGCGCGCTAACGACCCGAAGCTCTTCACCGAGCCGACCTCGCTCTCGTTCGGCGACCTGAACGCGAACCGCGGCGCGGGTGCCCGCTCCCGGCTGCTCACGCTCGCCGACGCGGGCGACGGCGCCGGCACGTGGACGATCGAGGTCCGGGCGCAGTCCCAGCCGGACGGCTTCGTCCTCGACGTCCCGGGCGCGGTGACGGTCGCTCCCGGCGGCGACGTTCGCATCCCGGTCACGGCGCGCGTCGCTGCCGGCGCGGCGGAGGGCGAGGCGTACGGCTTCCTGATCCTGCGGCGTGGCGACGTGACGCGCAAGGTGCCCTACGCGCTGCTCGTGACGCGCCCCGGCCTCGAGAAGGTGCCGGTCCGGCGGCTCGCGTTCCTCCAGTCCGGCGACACGCGGCGCGGCACGTCGCACGCCTCCGTCTACCGCTACCCCGCCGCCGCGTTCGGCCCCGCCGCGAGCTACACGGGGCAGCCCGTGAACGAGAGCGGCGCCGAGAGGCTCTACAGCATCCGGATCGACGAGCCCGCCGTGAACCTCGGTGCCGCCGTGATCTCGTCTTCCGCCGGCTCGCTCATCCACCCGTGGGTGCTCGGCTCGCGCGACGAGAACGACGTGCAGGGATACGCGGGCACCCCGGTCAACGTCAACAACCTCACGATCGACTACCCGCTCGACATCGGCGCCGCCGGGACGGTCTTCCCGCGGACGAAGACGTACTACGTCGCCGTCGACTCGGGTCGCCACCCGTTCACCGGCCGCTCGCTCGCCGGCTCGTACGTGCTGCGCGCGTGGGTGAACGACGTCGAGCCGCCGGAGCTCGGTCTGATCACGAGCCGGGTCGCCGCGGGGCGGCCGACGATCGCGCTGCGCGTCTTCGACGGCGGTGCCGGCGTCGACCCGTACTCGCTCGTGATCGGTTACGGCCGCGTCCTCGTCGCGGCGAGCGCCTACGACCCGTACAGCGGGATCGCGGTCTTCGTGCTGCCGTCGGACGCGCCGCGACTGCGGGCGGGCGAGCCGGTGCTCGAGGCCTCGGCGGCCGACTTCCAGGAGGCGAAGAACGTCGACTCCGTCGGCGACGAGCTCCTGCCGAACACCGCGTACGCGCGCGGCAGGATCGACGTCGTCAACGGGCCGACGGTGACGTGGCTAGCACCCGAGCGGCGCGAGTGCGCCGCCAGGCGGACGACGCTGACGGTCGTCGCCGGGTCGACGACCCGGATCCGCTCCGTCCGCTTCCTGGCGGGATCGAAGCTCGTCGCGACGGTGCGACGCGGCCCGGGCGGGATCTACTCCGCGACATGGCGGCCCGCCGGCACGTCGAAGGGCACGAAGCTCCTGCGCGCGATCGTCACGGACGCGAAGGGGCGGCGCGCCGTCGCCGAGCGCGTCGTCCGCGTCTGCCGCTGACCCTCGGGCGTTAGGCTCGGTCCGTGCGGGTCGCGGTGATCACCGGCGCGTCGAGCGGGATCGGCGAGGCGACCGCGCGTGCGCTCGCGCGGCGGGGGTGGCGCGTCGTGCTCCTCGCGCGGCGGCAGGAGCGCCTCGAGGCGCTCGCATCGGAGCTCGGCGGCGAGTGGGAGGTGGTCGACGTCTCCGACCGCGCCGCCGTCGACGCCGCCGCAGCACGGGTCCTCGAGCGGCACCCGCGCATCGACCTGCTCGTGAACAACGCGGGCATTCCGGGCCGCGGCGACTTCCTCTCCGTCGAGCCGGAGCGCATCGAGGCGGTGATGGCGACGAACTACCTCGGCTCGGTGTGGTGTGCGCGCGCGTTCGACCCGGGGCTGCAGAGGGGATCGCACGTCGTCAACGTCGTCTCCGTCGCGGGGACGGTGGCGTTCGCGCCCGCAGGCCCGTACGCCGCCTCGAAGCACGCGCAGCTCGCGTTCTCACGCTCGCTGACCGGGCTGCTCGCGCGGCGCGGCGTCGCGGTCCACACGGTCAACCCCGGCTTCGTCGAGACGGAGGGGTTCCCGCAGCGGACCGTGCTCGCGAACGCCGTGTTGCGGCGCAGCGTGATCCGGCCGGAGGACGTCGCCGAGCACATCGTCGCGGTGGTCGAGACGGGCAGGCAGGAGAGCTTCGTGCCGGGGTGGTACCGCGCTCTCGCGATCGCGCAGGTGCTCGCGCCGCGGCTCGTCGGCGCGATCGTGGCCCGCAGCGGCTACCGCCGCTAGCGCGTCTTCGCGAAGCGCTGCACCGCCGAGAGGAGCTCCTCGGTCTTCGCGCGTGCGCTCTCGGCGTCCCCGGACGCGAGCGCCCCGGCGACGCAGTGGCCGACGTGATCCTCGAGGACCTTGAGCCCCACGTTCTCGAGCGCGGTCATCGCGGCTCCGATCTGGGTGAGGATGTCGATGCAGTAACGATCCTCCTCGACCATCTTCTCGATCCCGCGCACCTGCCCCTCGATGCGGCGCAGGCGCTTGCCGAGCGCGTCCTTGTCGTACCCGTGGTGCTCGCTCACGCCCGCACGCTCCGGAAGCCGCGCAGCCGCAGCGAGTTCGAGACGACGAAGACGCTCGAGAACGCCATCGCGGCGGCCGCGACCATCGGGTTGAGGAGCCCTGCGACCGCGAGCGGGATCGCCGCGACGTTGTAGGCGAACGCCCAGAAGAGGTTGCCCTTGATCGTCGCGAGGACGCGGCGCGAGAGCCGGATCGCGTCGACGGCCGCCCGCAGGTCGCCGGAGACGAGCGTGAGGTCGGACGCCTCGATCGCGACGTCGGTGCCCGTGCCGATCGCGATCCCGAGGTCCGCCTGCGCGAGCGCCGGCGCGTCGTTCACGCCGTCGCCGACCATTGCGACGACCTCGCCGGCCTCCTGCAGGCGCCGCACCTCGGCCGCCTTGTCGCCTGGGAGGACCTCTGCGACCACGCGCTCGATGCCGACCTCGGCGGCGACGCGCTGGGCCGTCTCCTCCGCGTCGCCGGTGAGCAGCACGGGCGTCAGGCCGAGCGCGCGCAGTTCCCGCACCGCTTCCGCGCTCGTCGGCTTGACCGTGTCCTCGACGACGAGGCGTCCGCGCAGCTCGCCGTCCCAGTGGACGCCGTCGCGGTCGACGCGCACCTCGCGCCCCTCCACGACCCCCGTCACGCCGAGCCCGGGCAGGTTCCGGAACGCCGTCACCGGCGGCAGCGATCCCACCTCCGCACGTGCCGCCTCGGCGACGGCGCGCGCGACCGGATGCTCGCTCGCGTCCTCGACCGCGCCGGCGAGGCGCAGGATCTCGGTGCGGGCGGCGCCGTTCAGCGGCACGACGTCCGCGAGCCGGAGCCGCCCCTCGGTGACGGTGCCGGTCTTGTCGAGCACGATCGTCGTCACGCGCCGCGTGCTCTCGAGTACCTCCGGCCCCTTGATCAGCACGCCGAGCTGTGCGCCGCGGCCGGTCCCGACGAGCAGCGCCGTCGGCGTCGCGAGCCCGAGCGCGCAGGGGCACGCGATGATCAGCACCGCGACGGCGGCCGCGAACGCGTACGTCGCGTCGGATGCCGTGCCGAGCCAGAAGCCGAGCGTCGCGGCGGCGACGAGCAGGACGACGGGAACGAAGACTCCGGAGACGCGGTCGGCGAGCCTCTGGACAGGGGCCTTCCCCGTCTGCGCGTCGGTCACGAGTCGCCCGATCTGCGCGAGCGCGGTGTCGGCGCCGACACGCGTCGCGCGGACGACGAGACGTCCCGAGGCGTTGAGGGTCGCGCCGATCACCTCGTCGCCGGGGCCGACCGCGACGGGAACGCTCTCGCCGGTGAGGAGGGACGTGTCGACTGCGGACTCGCCCGCCTCGACGACGCCGTCCGTCGCCACCTTCTCGCCCGGCCGCACGACGAACACATCGCCGACGCGCAGCTCCTCGAGCGGGACGCGCCGTTCCTCGCCGTCCGGGCCGAGCACCGCGACGTCCTTCGCGCCGAGCTCGAGCAGCGCGCGCAGCGCGTCGCCGGCGCGCCGTTTCGCGCGTGCCTCGAAGAAGCGGCCGGCGAGGATGAGCACCGTGACGACGGTCGCGACCTCGAGGTAGATCTCACCGCCGCCGGCCCCGGCGTCGAGGCCGAACTCGAACGCCATCCGCATGTCGAGCTCGCCGGCGCCGAGGAAGAAGAGCGCGACCACCGACCAGCCCCAGGCGGCGAGCGTCCCGACCGACACGAGCGTGTCCATCGTCGCCGCCCCGTGCCGCGCGTTCAGCAGGGCCGCGCGGTGGAACGGCCACGCGCCCCAGAGGACGACCGGGGTGGCGAGCTGGAGCGAGAGCCACTGCCAGCCGTCGAACTGGAGAGCGGGGACCATGGCGAGCAGGAGCACGGGGAGCGAGAGCACGGCCGAGACGAGCAGCCGCCGCCGGAGGGCGTCCACGCGATCGTCGCGCGGCGTCTCCTCCTCCTCCGCCGCCGCCGGCAGCGCCGCCCGGTATCCCGCCTGCTCGACCGCCGCCACGAGCTGCTCGGGCGCGACGAGGTGGCTGTCGAACTCGACCGCGGCGCGCTCGGTCGCGAAGTTGACCGAGGCGGCGACGCCCTCGAGCTTGTTCAGCTTCTTCTCGACGCGCACGGCGCACGCCGCGCAGGTCATCCCCTCGATCGGGAGCTCGAGCCGCTCGACGCTCACACGCCGACCCTGAACATCGTGGTCTCGACGACGCCCGCGACCTTGAACTGGAGGAAGAGGCGGTACGAGCCGGCGGTCGGGAACGGCACGTCGAAGGACAGCGAATCCTTCTCCGCGTGCGCGTGAACGTATGCGAGATCGCCCTCGCGGAGGACGACGAGATGCCCGCTGGCGCCGAGATACGGCTCCACCTCGACCGGACGCCCGCGGTCGGCGACGTCGAACTCCAACCGCTCGCCCCGGTCGCGGAGCACGACCTCGTAGCGGGGCGCGGGTGCGGCCGGAGGCTCTGGTGTGCCCGACGCGAAGAGGTCGACGCCGAGCGTCCGCCGCTCGCCACCCGTGGTGAAGTCGGCGAAGACGCGGTACGTCCCCGCCGACGGGAGCGCGAGGCGCGCGACCCACGCCCCGTCCTGCCGCTGCTCGGGATGCAGGTGCAGGAAGACGTCGAGCTCGCGGCGGACGACGACGAGGTGGAGGCGGCGCTCGTGCTCGACGTCGAAGTCGCGCACGGTGCGGCCGCCGGGGCCGACGATCCGGAAGACGTAGTCGGAGCGCGAGCCGGCCGCGACCGACGTCCGCTCGGGGACGAGCCGGTACCCGTCCTCGGCGACGGCGAGGCCGGCGGGCTCCGCCTCGTGCGCCTCCGCCACCATCGCCTCGGTGTGCGCGGGGGCGGCCACGGCGCGAGGCTCGAGCCCCGCGGCGCGGCCGCCACCGAACGCGAGCGCGAAGGTCGCGACGGCGGCCACGGCGAATGCCGCGACCCGCGTCACGCGGCTTCGTACCCGGCCTCGTCGATCGCGGCGCGGACGGCGGCGTCGTCGACGCCGTCGCCGCGGACGACGACGAGCTTCGTGTCGAGTTCGACGTCGACCGACTCGACTCCTGCGACGCCCGAGACCTCCTCCTTCACGGCGGAGACGCAGTGGCCGCAGGTCATGCCTTGGACGGTGTAGGTGAGCTCCATACCGCCTTTATACCCCATAGGGGTATCTGCGTCAAGCGTCGACGACGCTCCTCCGCGCGCGCTCCGGGCTCGACCTGATGCCAGTGACGATCTCGTAGTTGATCGTGCCGGCGACGCGTGCGTGCTCCTCGGCATAGATGCCGTGCCCGAGCAGGGTGACCGGCGTGCCGGGCGGGAGCCGGCGGTCGAGCTCGACGGCGAGCGCGTCCATCGAGATCGTGCCGACGACCCGCCGCCGCTCGCCAGCGACGCGGATCTCGGTCCCGGTGAGGTCGCGCCGGAAGCCGTCGGCGTAGCCGACAGGGACGATCCCGACCCAGGTCTCGCGCTCCGCGACGAAGCGGCGGCCGTAGCCGGTGGATTCGCCGGCTGCGAGCAGCTTCACCTGCGCGAGCTCCGATTCCCAGCGCAGCACGGGCTCGAGCCCGTCGTCGGCGGGGTCGACGCCGAACGGGGAGAGGCCGTAGAGCGCGATGCCGCAGCGCGCCGAGTCGAATCGTGCGCTCGGGTATCGGAGCGCACCGGCGCTGTTCGCGATGTGGCGCGTGAGGTGCGCGACGGGCTCCGTCGCCTCGCGGAACCGCCGCACCTGCTCCTCCGTGAACGCGGCGTCGGCGTCGGCGGAGGCGAAGTGGCTCATCACGCCGACGACCTCCCGCGTCGGTGCCGGCAGCTCCGCGAGCCCCCAGCGCCCCATCCCCGTGTCGAGCTTCAGGTGCACGCGGACGCCCTCGGGGATCTCGCCGTCCGCGACCGTCAGCTCGAGCCCCGCGTCGCGGGCCTGGGCGATCTCGCGGTTCGACGCGGGCCCGAGGACGAGGATGCGCACCGTCCCGAGCGCGGCGCGCAGCGCGAGCGCCTCGGGCACGGTCGCGACGCAGAGCGCCGTGGCGCCCGCCCCGAGCGCGGCCCCGGCGACGGCGACGGCGCCGTGGCCGTAGCCATCCGCCTTGACGACGGCCCAGAGCTCCGCCCCGTCGAGCGCGGTCAGGAGCGCCCGGGCGTTCCGGCGCAGCGCGCCGAGGTCGACGGTCAGCTCCGACCGTGCCATCAGCCGTGGACGAGCGGGAGGGCGGCGAGGAGGTCGCCGGCGACGACGCCGCGCCGGTGCGGGACGAGCCGCGCCGCCTGCGCCGTCGCGACGGCGGCTGCGGCCGCCGCGAGCCGCGGCGCGAGCCCCTTCGCGAGGTAGGCCGCGAGGACGCCGGCAAGGACGTCGCCGCTGCCCGCGGTCGCGAGCGACGCGGGCGCCGGCCCACAGACGAGGACGCCCTCGCCCGGAGCCGCGACGAGCGTGTCGCTTCCCTTCAGGAGGCAGACGCAGCCGAAGCGCTCGGCTGCACGCTGCACCGCCTCCAGGCGGTTCGCGTCGATCCACTCGGGCTCCTCGTCCAGGAGGCGGCCGAGCTCGCCCGAGTGCGGCGTCAGGACGACGGGCGGCCGCCACCTGCCGGGCTCGAGCTCGAACAGCGCATCGGCGTCGAGGACGACCGGCACGTCCGCCTCCGCGAGCAACCGCTGCACCAGCTCGCGAGCCTCGCCCGTCCGGCCGAGGCCGGGACCGGCGGCGACCGCGCGCGCACGGGCGAGCGCGCCCTCGAGGTCGTCCCACGTCGTCTTCACCGGCTCGAGGAGCTTCGCCTCGACGACGGGGAGCGACGCCGCCGGCACCGCGACCGCGACGTACCCGGCGTCGGCTCGGAACGCCGCCTCGGCGGCGAGGCAGGCGGCACCGGTCATCCCCGGGGCACCGCCGACGACGAGGACGGAGCCGGCGGTGTACTTCGTGTCGTGCGGCCCCTTCTCCGGCACGAGCTCGAGCACGCGCGCGCCGACGTGAGCGTGGTCGGTGCGACCCTCGCCGAGGCCGATGTCCGCGACGACGACGTCGCCCGCGTGGAAGGCGCCGGGTGCGACGCGGAGACCGACCTTCGCGCCGCCGAACGTGACCGTGAGGTCCGCCCGCACCGCAGCGCCCGGCACGCGGCCCGTCGAGGCGTCGACGCCGGAAGGGACGTCGACCGCCACGACCGGCACGCCGGCGGCGTTCACGCGGGCGATCGTCGCCGCCGCCTCGTCGCGCGGCACCCCGTCGAACCCCGTGCCGAAGAGCGCGTCGACGATGACGTCCGCCTGCTCGACCGCGGTCGTCTCGACGGCGTCGCGCCCTGCCTCCCGCAGCACACGCGCCGCGATGCGGCCGTCGCCCCCGTTCGACCCGCCCCCGCAGACGACCGCGAAGCGACGCGCGTGCGGGTACGCCTGGAGCGCGTGCAGCGCGACCGCCGTCCCCGCGCGCTCCATCAGCTCCGGCGCCGTCTCGGGGAAGCCGGGGTACTCCTCCTCGAGCGCGCGCATCCCTGCCGCCGTGTACAGCGGCTCGAGCGCGTCGTCCATCCGTCAGGCGTCCGCGACGACGCACACGGCCGAGGCGAGCTCCCGCGAGTGCGTCATCGAGAGGTCGATCGCGCCTGCGCCACGGCGCCGCGCCCACTCCGCGACGCGCCCGGAGAGGTGCACCGACGGCTTCGGCCGGCCGACGATCTCGATGTCGGTCCACGCGAACGCGCGCGCGACGCCGAAGCCGAGTGCCTTCCCGACTGCCTCCTTCGCGGCGAACCGGCCGGCGTAGCTCTCCGCAGGGTTCTTGCGGGAGTCGCAGTAGGCCTGTTCGGCGGGCGTGAAGCAGCGGTCGCGGAAGCGCGGGTAGCGGGCGAGCGAGCGGCGCACGCGCTCGATCTCGATCAGGTCGACGCCGACGCTGACCACGCTAGAGGCTCCGGTCGATCCACTCCGGGACGTGCGCGATCGAGCTCAAGACGGCATCGGGCAGCGCCGCCGTGTGCTCGAGGTCCTCGGGGCGGAACTTCCCGGTGCGGAGCAGGAGCGTCTTCATGCCGAAGAGCTGCGCGCCGCGGACGTCCTGCTCGAGGTCGTCGGTCACCATCCACGTGAGCTCGGGCTCCGCGTCGAGCGCCTCGAGCGCGGCGGCGAAGCAGGAGGCACTCGGCTTCCCGACGACCGTCGCCTCGACGCCCGTCGCGTACTCGAGCCCGGCGACGAACGAGCCGCCGTCGAGCATCGGGCCGCGCGCGGTCTGCCACCACTTGTTCTTGTGCAGGCAGAGGAGCTCGGCGCCGCCGCGGATCTCGCTGAACGCGCGCGCGAGGTTCATGTAGCTGAAGACCTGGTTCGGCTCGAGCGTCTCGTCGCACCCGCCGACGAGGACGGCGTCGGCGCCGTCGCCGACGAGCTCGACACCCGCGAGGTCGTCGACGATCGCGGACATCACGAGCGCGAAGACGCGGCGGCCGGCGAGCTGCTGCGCCGCGGCGATCGGCGTCGTCTGGAGCTCCTCGTCCTCGAGCTCGAATCCCATCGCGCGCAGCTCCTGCGCGAGCACCGCGCGGGCGCGTGTGGAGTTGTTCGTGACGAAGCGGAGACGGTGACCGTCGCGGCGGAGGCGTGCGACCGCCTCGACGGCGCCGGGGATCGGCTGGCCCGAGACGTGGAGGACGCCGTCGACATCGAGCAGAATGGCCGCCATGGAGGCCCAGTCTATGCGCGTGACGCGCACGGTCGCGCTCCCGCTGGCCGAGGTGGAGCTGCGCTTCTCCCGCTCCAGCGGCCCGCGCGGGCAGCACGCGAACACCGCCGAGACCCGCGTGGAGGCGGTCTGGGCCGTGGAGCCGTCGGCCGCGCTGACCGAGGCGCAGAAACGGCGCGTGGTCGCTCGTGCCGGGCCGGTGCTGCGCGCGGTCGCGCAGGACGAGCGGAGCCAGTGGCGAAACCGGGAGCTCGCGCTCGAGCGGCTGGTCGCGCAGCTTCGAGATGCGCTCCGTGTCGAGCGCCGGCGGGTCGCGACGCGGCCGACGGCGGCCTCGCGTGAGGACCGGCTGCAGGGGAAGCGCCGCCGGAGCGAGGTGAAACGGCTGCGCGGGCGCCCGGAGGACGGATGAGGATCGGCCACCCGAGGACGCACGTGCCGGAGTGCGACTCGACGCAGCTCCTGCTGCCGCCGGACGCGCCCGAGGGGGCGGTCGCGACCACGGATCACCAGACGGCCGGCCGCGGCCGCCTCGGGCGGCGGTGGGAGGAGGCACCGGGGACGGCGGTTCTCGTCTCGGTGCTGCTGCGGCCGCCGGCGGAGCGGCGCGCCGCGGAGGTCTCCCTGGTCGCGGCCGTGGCCGCGGCGGCCGCCGTCACGGACGTCACGGGGGTCGAGGCCGGGATCAAGTGGCCGAACGACGTCATCCTCGACCGCCGGAAGGTCGCAGGGATGCTCGCCGAGGCTCGTACCGGCGCGGTCGTGCTCGGGATCGGCGTCAACGTGAACCAGACCGACGCGCAGCTCCCGCCCCACACGAAGGTGCGGGCGGGGTCGCTCCGGAGCGTCACGGGCCGCGAGTTCGATCGCGAAGAGGTGCTGAGCGCGCTCCTCGACAGGCTCGAGGACGCCTACAGGGCGTGGCTCGTGGAAGGACTCGCCGCTGTGCACGCCGAGCTCGCGGCGCGCGACGTCCTGCGTGGCCGCGCGCTCGTGGCCGGCGGCCGGAGTGGCCGCGGCGGCGGGATCGACGCGGCCGGGCGGCTGCTCGTCGACACCGGCGACACCGTCCTCGCGGTCGAGAGCGGCGAGGTGCTCGTCGAGCTCTGACGCAGGCTCAGCTCGCGCAAGAACGGCGCTCGCGCGGCATCAGGAGAGGTATGCACGCCGCCCGCACCGACCCGCACGACTTCGGCACCGGCCTCCGCGCCTACCTCGGCCTGGAAGAAGCGGCCGACGACACGGTCGCGGACGCGGCGCCCGAGGGAGAACTTTGTGTTTCTGAAACACAAGCTCCGTCCGCGCCGCGGTACGACGCCGCGCGGGCGGGAGCAGAGGGAGCTTGTGTTTCAGGATCACAAGCTCCGGAGGTCGTCGCGCTCCCGGAGCAGCCGCAGCCGGCGCTCGTGCGGCGCGAGCTCGAGTTGGCAGCGCGCGAGGCGGCCGTCGCGGAGCGCGAGGCAGCGCTCGCCGCGCGCGCCGCGGCGCTCGTCGCCGAGGCGCAGGCGCTCTACGCGGCGGTCGCGGGAGCGACCGAGGACGAGCTCGAAGCCGCACGCCGCCGCCGCGCGCTCCGCACCGCGGGATGACCGGCCTTCAGGAGCGGCTCCGGCGCGACAGGCTCCTGCGCTGGTGTGTCCTCGCGCCGCTGCCCGCGCTGTGGCTCGCCGTCGCGTTCGCCGACGCGGCCGTCCTCGTCCTCGTGCCGCTCGCCGTCCTCCTCGTCGCCGCGCTCTTCCGCTACGGGCCGCTCGACCGCTTCGAAAGACCCGACGAGCTCCTGTAGCCCGCGCTACTCGACGGTGACGGTCTTCGCGAGGTTGCGCGGCTGGTCGACGTTCAGCCCGCGCAGGCGCGCGACGCGGTAGGCGAAGAGCTGCAGCGGCAGGATCGCGAGGATCGCCTGCAGGAACGCGGGCGACTTCGGGACGTAGATCACGTCGTCCGCGTGGTGCTGGATGTCCTCGTTGCCGTCGGTCGCGATCGCGATCACGTGCGCTCCGCGCGCACGCACCTCCTGGATGTTCGACACGATCTTGTCGTAGACGTGGATGTTCGTCGCCACGACGACGACCGGCGTCTGCTCGTCGAGGAGCGCGATCGGCCCGTGCTTCATCTCGCCCGCCGAGTACGCCTCCGTCGGGATGTAGCTGATCTCCTTCAGCTTGAGCGC
>DATMJW010000002.1:0-7290 GCA_035553355.1 Gaiellaceae bacterium
ACGCACCGGTACTTGACCGATGCGTTTCGACTCGCGATGGTGACGGGAAGGAACGACGTGCGCGAGGGGTCCGCGCACCCGACCTCATCCGCGCATCGCCCAGTACATGACGACAGTCGACATCGAGCAGCTGCTCCGCACGGACGAGATCCAGCAGCTGCTGGACGCCGCCGAGCAGTCGGGTTCGCTCCGAGCCGCCGAGCTGGCGGAGCTCGTGGAGACGCACGAGCTCGACGCGCTCGAGCAGGACGTCCTCTACCGCGAGCTCGACCGACGCGGGATCGAGCTCGTCGAGTCGCCGCCCGTCGAGGAGGCCGCGCCCGCGCCGCCACCGGTGCAGGAGACGACGACCGACGCGTTGCAGCTCTTCCTCCGCGAGGCGGGCCGGCACCAGCTGCTCACGGCGGCTCAGGAGGTCGAGCTCGCGAAGCGGATCGAACGCGGCGACATGCAGGCGAAGCAGCAGATGATCCAGGCGAACCTCCGCCTCGTGGTCTCGATCGCGAAGAACTACCGCAACCAGGGCCTGCCGTTCCTCGACCTGATCCAGGAGGGGACGCTCGGGCTCATCCGCGCCGTCGAGAAGTTCGACTGGCGCCGCGGCTTCAAGTTCTCGACCTACGCGACGTGGTGGATCCGCCAGGCGGTCGCGCGGGCGCTCGCCGACAAGGCTCGGACGATCCGGATGCCGGTGCACATCGTCGAACGGATGCAGAAGATGAACCGCGCGGAGCGGACGCTGTGGACGCAGCTCGGCCGGGAGCCGACGCTCGAGGAGATCGCCGAGGAGGCGTCGCTGCCGCTGCAGCAGGCGATCGAGGTGCGCGCCGCGGCACGTGCGTCGACGAGCCTCGACCAGCCCATCGGCGACACCGAGGACGCGGTCTTCGGCGACTTCGTGGCCGGCGACGGGCCGCTCCCCGAAGAGGAGGTCGAGCTGTCGCTGCGGAGCCAGGCGCTGAAGGAGGCGCTGGAGGCGCTGTCGGAGCGCGAGCGGCAGGTCGTGATCCTTCGCTACGGCCTCGCCGACTCCGAGCCGAAGACGCTCGAGGAGATCGGGCGGCGGCTCGGGCTGACGCGCGAGCGCGTGCGGCAGATCGAGCTCGACTCGCTGAAGCGGCTCGCGTCGCTCCGCGAGATGGAATCCGTCGCGCTCTAGCGGCTACGCCGCCCGCGACTGCGCGTCGAGGCCGAGCGCGCTGCCGTCGAAGAGCCGGTTCGCCCGCGCCTCCCCCACGCGGCCGACGACGAGGTCGTACGCCTCGTCGAGGTGTGGCGGGCGCGCCTGTCGATGGCCGTCCGACGCGACGAGCGACGCCAGGTCGCGATCGACGAGGGCGAAGGCGAGCTCCCGCGCGGCCGGGCCGTGCCGCCCGAGGAGCGACGACGCGTTGACCTGGAGGAGCCACCCGCGCGCCGCGAGGTCGTCGGCCAGCGCAGGCTGCGCGAGGACGTCCTCCGAGCGCTCGGGATGCGCGATCACGGGCGTGAGACCGCACGCGCACGCGTGCTCCCCGACGAGCAGCAGCTCGTCGAACCCCGTCCAGAACGGCACCTCCACCAGCACGTGGCCGGTGCCTTCGAGCGCGTAGCGCCGCAGGTCCTCGTCGAGGAGCGCGAGGGTCGGCGTGAGCTCGAAGCCGAGCCGCAGCTCGAGCCCGGCTCGTCCCCTCAGCGCGGCGAACGCTTCCCGGAGCTGTGCCTCGCGCTCCGCGGTCAGCGGGAGGTGCGGCCACACGTGCGGCGTCGCGAACAGGATCCCCGTGCCGTGACGTGCGGCCTCACGGCAGAGGACGCCGCCCTCGGCGACGCTGCCCGCGCCGTCGTCTCCCGACGGGCAGACGTGGGAGTGGCAGTCGACGAAGGCGGGCCGTGGCACCGAGCCCAGGGTATCCCTACGTCCGCAGGTAGAGCTCGAGCCCGGGCGCCGCGGCCCGGAGCTCCCGCAGCGCCCGCGACTCGAGCTGCCGGACGCGCTCCCGCGTGATGCCGAGACCGGCGCCGACCTCCTCGAGCGTCTGCGGCTGCGCGCCGTCGAGGCCGAAGCGGTGGGCGAGCACGTGCCGCATGCGCGGGTTCAGACGGCCGAGTGCGTCGGCGAGCTCCTTCGCGCGCAGTCGCTCCGCGGTCTGCACGTCCGGCTCGACGGACGCGGTGTCCTCGATCAGGTCACCGTAGAGGCTCTCGCCGTCGCCGACGGGCGTCTCGAGGCTGACGGGGTCCTCGACGAGCTCGAGCAGCTCCCGCACGCGCTCCGGCGTCAGGCCGCTCTCGGTCGCGATCTCCTCGAGCTTCGGGTCGCGGTTCAGCTTCTGTGCGAGCGTGCGGCGCGCGCGGGCGACGCGGCGCACCTGGTCCGCGACGTGCACGGGCAGGCGGATCGTCCTCCCCTGCTCCGCGAGCGCGCGTGAGATCGCCTGCCGGATCCACCACGTCGCGTACGTCGACAGCTTGAAGCCGAGCCGGTAGTCGAACTTCTCGACCGCGCGGATGAGGCCGAGGTTGCCCTCCTGGATCAGGTCGAGGAGCGGGACGCTCGCCTTCGTGTAGTTCCGCGTGATCGACATCACGAGCCGGAGGTTCGCCTCGATCAGCCGCCGCTTCGCCTCCTCGTCGCCCTCGTCCTTCCGCCGCGCGAGCTCGCGCTCCTCGCCCGGGGTCAGCAGGCGGCCGTCGCCGATCTGGCGCACGTAGAGCTTCAGCGGATCCTGCGTCGCCGGCGCGGACTTTGCGTCGCGAGCTTCGCCGGCCGCGTCGGCCCCCTCCCCGTCCTCGGCCTCGTCGGGCTCCTGGGGCTCGTCGAGCGCGGGCAGGAGCTCGAGGCGCGGTTCGGCGGCGACCTCCTCCAACAGCGGCTCGACGTTCTGCGGCTCCACCGTGGTCGGCTTATCGGCTCGTGGCGCACGTGGCTTGAGCGCGAGCGCGCTGCAGGGGTCTGCGCACGCTGACCGAACTGGTGATCGAGCTGTGGCGAATAGGTGTCGAAGAGGTATCCGAAACCGCTGCTAACTTGCATCGGAGAGCCGCGTCATACGTTTTACGACTCGCATTCGACCTCATGACCAGTAGGAACGAAGGATGAGCTTCTGAAATGTGCGGTATTGCCGGTTACAGCATCAGTCCAGAGTCCAGCGTCAACAGGACGCTCGCGGCTCAGGCGCTGCTGGCCGGGATCGCCGAGCGCGGAGCGGACGCGGTCGGGTACGCGTACCGCGGCGCCGGCCGCGCCGTCACGGTGCACAAGCGTCGTAGCGGCGCGAGCGCGCTCCTCGAGGAGCTGGAGGTCCCGGTCGACGCGACCCAGGCGCTCGTCCACGTGCGCGACTACACCAAGGGTCATCCGACGATCGAGGCGAACAACCACCCGATCCGCCACGGCGCGGTGGTCGGGATCCACAACGGCATCATCCTGAACGACGATGAGATCTTCGCGCGCTACGGATTCGAGCGCGCGCACCCGCAGATGACGGTCGACTCGGAGGCGATCTTCGCGCTCGCGGAGTACGCCGAGGGGCGTCCGGAGGCGCTCGAGGAGCTGCACGGCGCGATGGCGACGGCGTGGCTGGACGAGCGCGTCCCCTCCACCCTCTTCCTCGCCCGCGGCGTCGGCCGGCCGCTCTGGATCGGCTCGGGCTCGAGAGAGCTCTTCTTCGCCTCGACCCGTGCCGCGCTCGAGGTGCTCGAGGACACGCTGCGACTCACGCTGCGCAAGCGCGAGGTGGACGAAGGGATGCTGTTGCGGCTCGAGAACGGTCGCGTCGCCACGCACGGGCGCTTCCGCCCCGATCATTCGTACGTCGAGGAGACCGTGCTTCCCGCCGTGCGCGCGCCGCACGAGGGTGCGTCGTGCCTGCAGCGCCTCGCTGCGATCGCCGTCGCCGCGGCGTAACGCCGACGCGCACGAGCTGCGCCGCCGGCTAGCGAACGGCGCCGTCGGGCGCGACCGTCGCACCCTCGTCGAGGAGCCGCTCCCGGACGAGGAACTGGAACGCGGCCCACGCCGGCTGCACGTCGATCATCCGGTACACCTGCCACTCCGTGAGGAGCGAGGCGTCCTCCCTCCGCGCGGCCGCCCAGTCGGCCATCTTCGGGAGCCGCCCCAGGCGGCGGGCGAGCTCGGCACCCTGCGCGACCGCGCGCTCGAGCCGCTCCTCCCCCACCGGGACGTCGAAACCCGCCTCCCGCAGCGCCGCCGTCAGCGAGCCGAACGTGTGCCACAGCAGCGACTTCGACGGCATCGAGCCCTTGCGCGCGTCGATGTCGCGCGCCGTCGGCGTCCGCCCGAGCTCGGCGCCGAGCGCGCGCAGCTGCCCCAGGAGCTCGTCGCGCGTCGCGAAGCGCCGCGGCACGAGCCCGGCCCTGCGCTTCGCCGCGTTCCAGCTGCCGAAGTGCTCGATCACGGTCTGCGGGTGCACGGTCGTCGCCGCGTCGGCCGCGAACTCGCGCATCGTCGGCGAGCGGCCGAGCCGCCCGGCGCACTCCTGGAGCTGCCGCAGGATCTCCTCGTCCGTGTAGCGCTTGCGGATACCGGCCTGGAACGCCGCCAGCGCGTCCGGGTCGATGCCTGCCACCGCAGGGTGGCGGCGACCTCGTGCCATGCAATCAGTGTAGAGCATCTTCCGCCGTTTGCAACGGCGGGCGAGCGGAGCAGGCCTAGGAGGCGGTCGCGAGCTCCGGCCGCGCGGCACCTTCCGGAGCCGTGAGCCCCTGCGCGGGCAGGATCCGCTCGAGCGCGCCCACGCAGCGCGGGCAAAACTGCGTACCGGCGGCGCCGCGGAGCTCCTCGAGCGCCTCCTCGAGCGGCCGCGCCGCGCGGTAGATCCGCGTCGTCAGCATCGAGTCGAGCGCGTCCGCGACGTGGATGATGCGGGCGCCGAGCGGGATCTCCTCGCCGCGCAGACGGTCGGGATAGCCGGTGCCGTCGAAGCGCTCGTGGTGATGACGGATCGCCGGCACGGCGTCGTTCAGGAAGCCGAGCCGGTCGATGATCCGCGCGCCCTCCTCCGCGTGACGCTGCATCAGCGCCCACTCCTCGTCCGTGAGGCTCGCCGGCTTCAGGAGGATCGAGTCGGGGATCGCGAGCTTCCCGATGTCGTGGAAGAGCGCGGCATGACCGAGCAGGTCGAGCTCGGGCTGCGAGAGGTTGAGCTCGCGGCCGATCGCGAGCGCGAGCTGCTGCACCCGGCGCGAGTGGCCCGCTGTGTACGCGTCGCGCGCGTCGACCGTGGCCGAGAGGCTCTCCATCGCCGCCGTCGAGCGCTCCTTGAGCAGGCGGTTCGCCTGCTCGAGCGAGACGTTCTGCGTGTGGATCGTCTCGGCGGCCTGGCGGAGCTTCTGCGCGCTCCGCCGCGTGTGCGAGAGGTACGCCTCCTGCGTCTTGCGCATCAGGAGCAGCGGCACGGCGAAGACGGCGAGTGCGTAGAGGCCGGCCGCGTGGTACGCGATCGCGATCACGCCGCCGACGAAGCCGTAGACGACGTAGTGCGGCGCGAGCCAGAGGAAGCGCTCCTGCCAGCCGCGCCACCAGCGCTCGCGGCTCTCGAGTGCGACGGCGAGCGCGAAGAGCCCTGTGTTGACGACGAAGTAGGCGGCACCGGCGGCGAGACCGGCGACGACGGTCAGGAGGTCTCCGAGCGTTCCGCCGAAGCCCTGGCCGATCGAGAAGACGGTGGCGGCCGCGAGGCACGAGAGCGTGAGGGCGCCGCAGTTGAAGACGGCGTTGTGCAGCGCGGGGCGGCGCGCGCTCCAGTCGACGACGACGGTCGCGAGCGCGAGCGCGAGCGCGACACGCGGGCCGAACATCGCCGCGCCGGCGAGCATGCCGACGGCGCTGACGGAGATCGCGCCGTCGTCGAGCTCGAGCGCGAGCGCCTGCCCCACCCCGACGAGCGCGACGATCGCGAGCATGCCGATCACGTCCGTCGAGCCGCCCCACAGGAGGCCCGCAGCGCCGGCGACGGCACCGAAGAGGCTGACGCCCGTCACGAGCGCGCCGAGGCGGCCCGAGAGCTGGAGGAAGCGGGGTGGCTGAGCCGTGTGGCGGGTATGCCGCCGCTCCTGCTCCGGCACGACTTCCGGCACCGTCGGGAGCGGCGCCCGGTGGTCGCCCTCCTCGGGCACGGCGACGAGCGGCTGGCTCCGCTCCGTCGGCATGAGGAGCGGCTCGGTGCTCGCGCCGAGGACGCGGTTCCGGCCCTGCAGCTTCGCGCGGTAGACGGCGAGGTCGGCCTGGTGGATCAGCGCGTTCGCATCCGTCGCGTCCTTCGGGAACCCGGCGACGCCGATCGACACGGTCGCGCGGATCGGCTCGCTGGAGGTCTCGACCTCGAAGCGGCGCGACGCGACGGCGCGGCGGATCCGCTCCGCGATCTCGAGCGCCTGCTCGGGCGGCGTCTCCGGGAGCAGGATGCTGAACTCCTCGCCGCCGAAGCGCGCGGGGACGTCGTAGTGGCGGAGCTCGGAGCGGAAGACCTCGGCGATCCCCTTCAGGACGGCGTCGCCTGCGAGATGGCCGTAGTTGTTGTTGATGTCGCGCAGGAGGTCGAGGTCGGCCATGATCAGCGACATCGGGCGCTCGAACCGCTGCGACCGCCCGAGCTCCTCCGTCAGCGCGGCTGCGAAGTGGCGCGCGTTGAAGAGGCCGGTCTTCGGGTCGACCCGCGCCTCCGCCTGGAGCGACGGCACCGAGAGCGCCCGGTGGATGAGGAGGAGCGGAGCGACCGCGAACGGGATCAGCCACGGGTTCTGCGTCCAGAACGCGGCGACGACGACGCCGAGCGTCGCGAACACGAGCTCCGTCGACAGCGTCTGGAAGCCGAACACCTGACGCATCGGGTGGCCGTAGACCCAACGCGTGATGGGCGCGAACAGGGCGTAGTTGACGCCGACGAAGACGACCGACGCGAGGACGCCCGCGAGCGCGAAGCGGACGTCGCCGTCGGCCCAGGACGTCTGCGCGCGCATCGCGAAGTCCGCCACCGCCCACGCCGCCATCACGGCGATCGTGAAGTTCGCGATGTTGAAGAGCTGCACGTACCACGTCGTCCGCGTCCGAAGCCACTCCGGGACGTGCTGAACGACGGCCATGATCGCCACGAGCTCGGGCGGGAGGAGCAGCGCGGCCGCCACGAGGAAGACGGCCGTCGCGTGGTACGCCTTCTTGTCCGGCGTGCGGACGGTGAAGAACTGGGAGAGCGCGGCGGCGACGGCGAGGCTCGCGAAGGTCCACCACCCCTTCGTCGTCTCGTCCACGCGGAGCAGGTACGGGACGCTCACCGCGAGCGCGACGGC
>DATMJW010000003.1:0-24653 GCA_035553355.1 Gaiellaceae bacterium
GGGTCGCCCTCGACGATGTCGACGAAGGCGCCGCCGACCTCGAGCCGCGTCTCGCCCACCCGCTGCAGGCCGTACGCCTCCCACGCATCCGCCGCCGCAGCCGGGTCGCGGCTCGCGAGCGTCACGTGGTCGAGGTCGAACTCGACCTCCGTCTCCGCCTCGACGAGCACGGCCTCGAGCCCCTCGCCCAGCGAGAGCCGCTCCGGGAGCCCGTCGCGCGCCGACACGCGGAGGCCGACCTCGACGAGCGGCCCGCGCTCGCGCGGCCCCTCCGCCGCGAACAGCGTCAGCTTGCCGCGGCGCGCGTTCGAGCCGATCAGCGTGAACGTGTCGGTGCGGTCGATGACGTGCATACCGAGCTGCGTCGTCGCGACGTCGGCGATCGACTCCCGGTCGGCGACCCAGAGGGCGACGTGGTCGAGCGTCTTCGGCCGCACGCGCTACTCGAGCGGCTGGTTCTGCACGTTGTGCTCGGTCGCGTACTCGTCGACGAGCCTGTTCACGACCTCGGGACCCTGGCTGTAGGCGTAGTTGATCGTCACGAAGGGCTGCCACTTGTCCGGCAGCGCGTCCTCCGGGAAGATCGCCTCGACCGGGCACTCCGGCTCGCATGCGCCGCAGTCGATGCACTCCTCCGGGTCGATGATCAGCTGCCGGTCGAACTCGTGGATGCAGTCGACCGGGCAGACGTCGACGCAGGAGCGATCCTTGATGTCGATGCAGGGCTCGGAGATGATGTACGTCACGGCGCGTGAGTCTACCCAGGCGCCTATGACGGAGGTGCGACCAACTCCTCCACGAGCTGAGGCGCCCGCTCGACGAGCGCGGACTTCACGATCACCTGGTCGAACCCGGCCGTGTGCGCGCGCTGCAGGCCCGCCTTGTCGGTGTGGTTCGTGAAGCCGACGATCGGCACGTCCGGCCAGGCGTCGACGACCTCGTCGGGGTCGACGCGCGCGATGTCCGCGATCACGAGGTCGGGTTCGGCGACGGAGTCCGTCGTGACGACGTGGTGGCCCGGCAGCAGGCCCTCCAGCTTCGCGCGGAAGAAGAGGTCGACTCCCGCCAGCAGGATCGTCGCCACGCGCGCGAATCTAGCACCGGTCGTGACGAGCGAAAAGAGCGGCGGATGAGCTACGCGCGCGGCCTCGAGCTGATCCGGAGCGGCGCCTACTTCGAGGCGCACGAGGCGCTGGAGGACGAGTGGCGGACGGCGCCGCCGGCGGAGCGCGACTTCCTGCAGGGCCTCGTCCACGTCGCGGTCGCGTGGTACCAGGCGGGCCGCGGCAACCGCCACGGCTGCGAACGCCAGCTCGCGAAGGCGCTCCGCCGGCTCCGGCCGTACGCGCCGTCCCACCGCGGGCTGGACGTCGAGGGCGTCGTCTCGTCCGTGGAGGATGCGGCGGCCGTCGTCGAGCGCGGCTCGCTCGACCTGCCGCCGCCGCGGCTCCCGGCCACCCGGTGACGCGTCAGGCGTCGAAGCCGACGAGCCGGAAGAACCGGTTCAGGTAGACGCGCAGCCACCAGAACCGGTCGAAGAAGAGGAGCAGGCCGAGCGCGACGAGGACGAGGCCGCTGACCGCCTGGATCACGGCGTAGTGGTCGCGGAGCCAGCGGAAGAACCCCATCGCCGGAACGAACACGGCGGCGGCGACGAGGAACGGGATTGCGAGGCCGAGCGCATACACCGCGAGCAGGAGGGACCCCTCCGCGACCGTCTCCGCGTCGCCCGCGAGCACGAGGATCGAGCCGAGCACCGGTCCGATGCACGGTGCGGCGCAGACGGCGAACGCGCCGCCGAGCAGGAAGCCGGAGCCGCGCTTCCGCGCTCCCTGCACGAGCCCCGCGCCGACGAGGCGCTCCGGCCACGGCAGCAGCCCCATGAAGACGAGCCCGAACACGATCAGGACGAACCCCGCGATCTGCTCGAGCAGGAACTGGTTCTCCGTGATCGAGAGCCCGACGGCAGCGGCGCCCGCCCCGAGGGCGACGAAGACGGCGACGAGGCCGGCGGCGAAGGGGATGCTCGCGAGCACGACCCGCCGCGCAGCGCCGCGGTCGCCGAGGCGGTTCGCCTCCACCGACGACACCGCGGAGAGGTAGCCGGGGACGAGCGGCAGGACGCACGGCGCGAGGAACGAGACGAACCCCGCGGCGAACGAGACTGCGAGCGCCGAGGCGCTCATTCGAAGCGCGCGAGCTCCGCGTCGAGCCGTCGCTCGAGGTCGGGGTCGAGGCGCGGCGCCGCCCCCGCGTCCGGGCCGCCGTCCGTGCGGCGGCGGCTCCACCCCCACGCGAGCGTCCCGACGACGGCCACGGCCAATGCCGCCCCGACGAGCGGGAAGACCCAGGCGAGCAGGTCGAAGCCGCGCTTCGGCGGCGTCGCGAGCACCGACGTCCCGAACTGCTCCACGAACTCCGCCTTGATCTCGCTCTTCGTCCGCCCCTCCGCGATCCGCTGGCGGATCACGGCCTTCATGCGCTGGGCGATCGGCGCGTTCGACGTGTCGAGCGTCGATTCGCAGACCGGGCAGACGAGCTCCGACTCGAGCTCCGCCGGCGTCGGCCGCTGCTCGCTCGCGCCCGCCGCTGCCGCGCCGACGAGGGCGGCGAGGGCGGTGACGAGCGCGAGCGCCGCGCGGAGCCTCATGTCGATGCGCGCGCGCGCGCGATGCCGGCGTCCAGGTCCTCGGCCTCGACGGGGCCTGCCACCCGGAACACGACGCGCCCCTGCGCGTCCAGGAAGTACGTCTCGGGGAAGCCGGTGACGCCGTAGCGGCCGACCGTCCACCCCTTGCCGTCGTAGACGTTCGGGTACGTCACGCCGTACTCGCGCAGGAACGCGACCGCGTCGCCGCGGAAGTCCTTCACGTTGACGCCGACGAACACGACGTCCTCGCCGCGGTACCGCTTCCACGTCCGCTCGAGCAGCGGAGTCTCCTCCTTGCACGGGCCGCACCACGACGCCCAGAAGTTGAGGACGACGGCCTTCCCCCGGAACTCGTCGAGCGACAGGTCGCCGCCGTCCGGCAGCCGCGCCAGCTCGAACACCGGGGCTTGCGGGCGGTCGCCGCCCGCGAGCGACCCCGTCACCGCGTTGTCGCCGCCGAACGCGACCTTCCAGACGAGCAGCGCGAGCAATCCGATCACGGCGGCGACGGCGACGGCCTGCGCGCCGACGCGCACCCGCGTGTTCATCGGATGATGAAGACGGGCGTCCCGATCTCGACGCGCTCGAAGAGCCACTCGACCTCGGGGATCAGCATCCGGATGCACCCGTGCGACGCGGAGTAGCCGATCGACGCCGCGTCGGGTGTGCCGTGGATCCCCACCGCCGGCGAGGAGATCCCCATCCAGCGCGTGCCGAGCGGGTTCCCGGGCCCCGGCGGGATCGGCTCGGCGTCCTTCGCCCAGTCCGAGGCCGGCGGGTACCACCACGGGTTCCGCCACTTCACGACGATGTGGAAGCGGCCGAGCGGCGTCGGGTACTGCGGCTGGCCGGTCGCGACGCCGAACGTGCGCACGAGCTTCATCCCGTCGTAGAGGAAGAGCTTCTTCGCCTCGCGCCGGATCACGATCACCTTGCCGATCGACGCGCGCGTCACGCCCGGCTTCCGGTGCTCGTATCTGAGCTGGAGCGGCGCGCGCGTATGGGTCTGGAGCGCGTGGACGAGGTCGCGCACGGCCGGCGTCCGCAGCACGCGCCGCCCCTGCGTCTCCTTCGTCACGAACGGCTTGCCGTTGCGGAGCAGCAGGCGCGCGTCCTGCGGGGCCCGGTCGAACCGCGCCGCGAGCCTCGCCACGTACCGCTCGAGCGCGAGGCGCGAGATGCGCACCTTCAGCGGGACGTTGCGGCCCGGCGGCGAGACGCGCGCCGCCTTGACGGCGTCGCCGACGTAGGCGGCTGCGCCGAGCTGCTTCGGCGTGACGCGCAGCGTCGCCTTGCCGCTCCGGATGGTGAGCGGCCGGGCGAAGAACTCGCGGACGAGGTCGGTCGCCCTTGCCGGCGAGAGCCCTCCGACGAAGACGCTCTTCCCGATCGTGACGCCCGCCGGGATCGTCGCGGGGCGCGGCCGCGGCGGCGGCGGGGTCGTCGTGGGCGGCGCGGTCGTGGTGGGAGGCGCCGTCGTCGTCGCCGGCGGCGGTGCGGTCGTCGTCGTGCCGGTCGTGCCGGTCGTGCCGGTCGTGCCGGTCGGCGTGACCTGGGCGGTCGCGGACGGGGTCGCGGCGAGCAGCGCGGCACTCAAGCCTCCGGCCACCGCGCTCACGACGAGGAAGAGAGCTGCAGCGCCTCCGCGTCTCACGGGTCGAAGTGTAGCCAGGTGTTTCCGCTGCTCAGGCGGCCGTGCCGAAGATCCGCGGGTCGTTCGTGATCACGGCGTCGACTCCGGCGGCGCGGACGCGGCGGAGCTCCTCCGGGTGGTCGACGGTCCACGTCCAGACGGCGACCCCGTGCAGGTGCGCGCGCCGCACCGCGGCGGCCGAGACGACGAGGTGCTGGAGCATGAGCGCCTGCGGGCGCGCCCGCGCGATCAACTGCGGGATCCGCGCGACGACGGAGCGCCGGATCGCGTACGTCCCCGCGCGCAGCACGGGGCGAAGGGCGCGGCGGCGCGAGACGCCGTAGCGGTCCTCGGGGTACGTGAGCCCGATCCGCACGTTCGGTGACGCGCGCCGCACCGCGTCGAGCCCGATGGGGTGGAACGAGCTGACGACGGCGCGGCCATCGACGCGGTGGCGCCGCAGCGCCGCCGCGACCTCGTCGAACCGCGCGGCGAGCTTCAGGTCGACGTGCACGCCGACGCCCGTCGCCGCGAGCAGCTCGAGCGCCTCGTCGAGCGTCGGCAGCTGCGGCGCGACTTCGCGGAGCTCCGCCAGCGAGCGGTCGCGGACGGTGCCGGTCGCCGCGCCGTGGCTCACCTCGTGGAGGTCGTTCGAGTGCGCGAGCACGAGCGGGCCGTCGACGAGGTCGAGGACGTCGAACTCGACGGCGTCGACCCCGGCGGTGACAGCCGCCTCGAGCGAGGCGAGCGTGTTCTCCGCCTCGAGGGCGGCCGCGCCGCGGTGCCCAACTCGGATCAGCTCGCCGTCGCCGCGCCGCAGTCGCACGCGCTACGGCCGCGTCGGGAGGAAGTCCTCGTCGAGCGCGCCGCCGCTCGCGGCGTACTCGACGATCATCTTGTCCGTCACCCACTCGACCGGCGCGCGATCGTCCGTCCAGGGGTCGGGCGACCGGCCGTCGACGCGGAACGCCTGCTGCGCCAGCAGCTCGCGCAGCGGACGCAGCGCCTCCGGGCCGTCGTCGACGACCCGCGCGAAGGCGGGCGGCTCGTCGTCGAACGCGACCACGATCGAGTTGAAGCGCAGCGCGGGCCACACCCACACGTGATCGAACTCGTGCCGGAGCGTCCCCGTGATCTCGTCACGCAGCGTCGTGTCGCCGGGGACGCCGGCGACGTTGAGCGCGAGGATCCCACCGGGACGGAGCCGGTCGCGGGCGAGTTCGAAGAACTCGCGCGTCGCGAGGTAGAACGGCACGTACGGCTGGTGGTAGGCGTCGGCGACGATCAGGTCGTAGCGACCGTCCGTCGCGCGCAGGAACGGCCGAGCGTCGGCGTCGTGGACGCGCAGGCGCGGGTTGTCCATCATCCCGAAGTACCGGCGCCCGACCTCGCTCACCGCCGGGTCGAGCTCGACGCCGTCGACCTCCGCGCCGGGGTAGTGGACGCCGAGCGCGCGTGCCGTCGTCCCGCCCGCGTTGCCGAGGATCGCGACCGACTCGAGCGGCCGCTCGAGGAGCGGCGGCAGTGCGAGGAACGCGTCCCACACGCCGCCGGTGAGCACCGCGTCGTCGCGCCAGATCGAGTGCACAGCGACGCCCTCGTTGAGCCGCAGCAGCCGCCGGCCGTCGCCGCGCTCGAGCACCTGGATGAACTGGTACTCCGACTCCTCCTCGTGCAGCAGCCCCGGCTCCGCCTTGACCGCGCCGGGCGGGACGAGCGCGAGCGCGGCCACCGCCGCCACGGCGACGAGCGTCCGCCGCCCGAGCAGCACGGAGGCCGAGAGCGCGAGCACGGCTGCCGTGACGAGGAGCGTCCGCTGCGTCCCGATCAGCGGGATCAGGACGAGCGCGGGCAGGAACGTCCCGAGCAGCGAGCCGATCGTCGAGAGCGCGTAGAACCTTCCCGCGACGGCGCCCGCGCTCTTCACGTCGGTGATCGCGAGCCGGATCGCGAACGGCGAGACGGTCCCCAGCACGACGACCGCCGGGGCGAACAGGAGCAGCACGGCGAAGAACGACCCGATCACCGCACCGGCCGACGCGGTGTCGAGGTTCCGGACGGTCGCGTCGAGGAACGGGCGCGCGACGAACGGCGTCATCGCCACCCAGAGCGCCGCCGCCAGCACGAGCGCCCCGAGCAGCCGCGGGTCGGGGCGGCGGTCGGCGAGGCGGCCGCCGAGCCAGTAGCCGACGGCGAGCGCTGCGAGCACGAGCCCGATCAGGTTCGCCCAGACGATCGTGGAGGAGCCGAAATACGGCGCGAGCAGACGCGACGCGGCGATCTCGGCGGCGAGCGAGCCGGTACCCGCACCGAAGACGAGCAGCGACAGCGCTGCGGGCGAACGGCGATCCACGCTGTCGAGGTTAGTCGGCGCGCTTGATCACGACGACGGCGAAGTCGTCGGTGAGGTCGCCGTCGCTCCACTCGCGGCACGCGGCGAGCGCTGCGAGGGCGACCTCCTTCGCCGGGAGCTGCCGCTTCTCCGCGAGCAGCTCGTCGAAGCGCGCGAGCCCGAAAAGCTCCCCCTCGCGCCGCGCTTCGACGACGCCGTCGGTGTAGACGACGACGCACGCACCGGGCGGGAAGTCGACCTTCACCGTCTCGTACTCCTGCGGCGCGTCGATCCCGAGCGCGAGCCCGCGCGCCGCGATCCCCTCGACGCGCCCGTCCGGGAGCACGAGTCGCGGCTGCGGGTGCCCGCCCGCCGCGCACGCCACCTCGCCGCGGACGGGATCGATCACGAGCTCGACCATCGTGATGAACTTGCCGGGCGCGATCTCCGACGCGACCACCTCGTTCGCGGCCGCGAGGAAGGCGCCGGGGTCGACGTGCTCGCGCGCCAGCGAGCGGAAGACGAACTTCGCCATCGCCATGTCGGCCGTCGCGTCGACACCGTGGCCGGTGACGTCGCCGAGGACGACGGCGAGCCGGCCGTCGTCGAGCGTCAGGTAGTCGTAGACGTCGCCGCCGACGTCGACGCGCGCCGACGACTCGTAGACGTCGCCCAGCTCGAGGCCCGGCAGCTCCGGCGCGGCGCGCGGCAGCAGCGAACGCTGCATCGTGTCCGCGAACTCCTTCTGCTGCGCGTACAGGCGCGCGTTGTCGATGGCGAGCGCGGCCTGGCCCGTGATCGAGACCGCCGTCTCGACGACCTCCCCCGCCACCGGTCGGCCTGGGTGCAACGACACGATCGTGAGCGTCGCGAGCAGGTCGCCCGACGACACGATCGGGACGACGGCGGCGCTCGAGCCCTTCTCGAGGAACGGCGCGAGCAGCGCGAGCGACCCGCCGAGCTCCTCCGCGACCCGCGCGTCCACGAGCAGCGGCTCGCCGGAGGCGACGAGCCGCCGGAGCTGCTCGCGCGAGAGCGGCTGCGGCCGCGCGAGGAGCGCGCGCGCTGCGGCGTCGACGCGGCGGTCGTTGACGTGGAGCGCCCGCGCGGTGAAGTCGAGTCCCCGCTCGTCGGGCATCCGGATGATCGCGGCGTCGACCTCGAGGAGCGTCACGATCGACTCGGCGAGGACGTCGAGGGTCGTCTCGAGCGAGAGGCTCTGGGCGAACGAGCGCGAGATGTCGTAGAGCGTCTGCAGCCGCCGCGCCGCCTCGCGCTCCGACTCGAGCACGGTCTCCAGCTCACGTCCGAGCGCCGTCGCCTCCTCGTGCAGGCGGGCGTTCTGGACGGCGACGCCGAGCTGTGCCGCCAGCGCCACGAGGAGGGCCGCCTCGTGCGCCGTCAGCGTCCGCGGCGCGACCGGGTACAGCGCGAGCAGGCCGATCGGCTGCTCCTCGACGACGAGCGGGACCGCGATCACCGCACCGATCCCGGCGGCGCGGGCGCCTTCGGCCGCAGGCGCGAGCGCGGCGTCGTCGGTGACGTCCGCGATCTCGAGCACGTCGCGGCCGCGCCGCGGGCCGAGGACGGCGTCGAGCAGTGCCCGCGCCACCTGCTCGTGAGGCCCCTCGAGGCCACGCTCCGCGGCCGTCGCGAGCGCGCTGTCGCTGTCGAGGTAGACGGCGAGGCGCGCGGTGCCGAAGAGGTCTCCGAGCCGGTCGAGCGCGATGTCGAGCGTGTGCGCGAGCGACAGCCGCGCCGTCGCCTCACCGACGACCGTCAGGAGCGCGCGGCTGCGCTCGAGCTCGTGCGCGAGCTGCTCTGCACGGACCGTCGCACGCAGCGCGTGCGCCGCACGGACGGCGAACGTCGTCAGGCGGTCGAGCTCCGGTTCGCGTCCGACGTTGCCCGGTGCGAACACGAGCTGGAGCGCGCCGAGCGGCGGCTGCCCGAGCTGCAGCGTGACGAGCGTCCCGCGCCGCGGGTCGTCCGCCACCTCCGCGGCGTGGTGGTTGCCGATCACCGCGCGAACCGCCTGCTCCAGGTCCGGCGTGGCGCCGAGGACGCCGTCGATCCCGGAGAGCGCTACGTCGCCGTCCCGCACCGTCCAGACGAGCGCGCCTTCGGCGCCGCTCACCCGTGTCGCGAGGCGGGCGATCCGCGTCGCCGCGTGCTCGGCCTCCGAGACCGCCGCGAGCGCGTCGCCGCCCACGTCGAGCAGCACGGCTTCGGCGCCGGTCGCTCCACCGGCCGAGAGCCGGAGTGCCGCCGACGCGAGGTCGGCCGCGAGCGCGGCCAGCCGCTCGCCGCCCGCGTCGAACGGAGAGCCCGCGCGGAGCAGCTCCAGCGAGCCCGTCTGCGCCCCGACCGACAGCGGCAGCGCGATCGTCGCGACGTCGTCGTCGTCCGTGACACGCTCCCGCAGCAGGTCGGCCGTCCGCGTTCCGAGGGGTGTGCGCAGCCCCTCCAGCTCCGCGGCGAGCGCGGACGACTCGGCGGCGACGGACGTCGCGACGAGCGCGTCGCGCTCCCGCAGCCAGATCGCGGCGACGTCGGCGCCGGCGGCGACGCGCGCCGCGTCCGTGACCGCGTCGAGCATCGGCTGGAGCTCGGTGCCGTCGGCGACGGCGCGCGCGGCTTCGGCGATCGCCCCGAGCGCCGACACGCGCGCGTCGCGAACTGTGACTGCGTCGGCCACGGCTAGAGGCCGAAGAGGCGCTCGATCTCGCGCCACACCGTCAGCGACAGCGCGATGCTGACGACGAGGAGCGCGAGGAGCACGAGCCAGAACCGGAGGCTGGCGCGCCGTTGCGCACGCTCGCGCTCGATCCGCGCGCGCCGGCGCGCGCGCTCCTGGAGGTACGCGCGGTCGACGGCAGCAGGATCGAAGGCAGGCGGCGCCTCGCCGCCCGCCGCTGGGCGCCTCGCAGGCTCGGCCATGCGCCGAAGTGTAATCCGGGAGCGCTGGTGCGCCACCCCGAGCGGCGTTCCCGCGGCGCTAGTCGTTGCGGTTCCAGCGCCGCGCCGCGGACCGCGTCGGCGTCTCCGGCTGCCAGGCGTCGCCACCGCACATCGGGCAGGTCGGCAGGTGACCGCGCACGGCGATCCCGTAGCCGCAACCCGAGCAGAAGTAGGACGTACGCAGAGTGCCGGCAACGTGTAGCAACGGCGCCCGGTCCGTGGCACCGCGGTCGGTGCGGCTCTCGTCGATCGCCAAGCGTGACCCCCAGGTGGTGCGGTTCCGCGTGACTTCCAGCCGTCGATGTGCCCATACTTCGCGTCGTGCAAACGCCCGAGCCGCTGCTGTTCGACGACGAGGAGCCGGTCGCGCCGGCGCCGCGACGGCCGCTCGTGCCGTTCGGCGGCCTCGGCGAGCGGATCGCCTGGATCGCCGGTCTCGCGCTCGCGCTCTCTGCGTTCACCGGCTGGTACAGCGGCACGGGCGAGGGCGTCACCGTGAGCGTGATCGCCTGGAACACCGGCCTGCTCGGCAAGCTCGTCCTCTTCCTGGGGCTCGCCGTGATCGCGCTCGCACTCGCACGGCGGTTCGGGATCACGCTCCCCGCCGCCGTCCCCGAGAGCCTCCTCGTCATCCTCCTCGGGAGCGCGGCGTTCGTCTGCGCGCTCGTGCGCGCGATCTCGATCCCGGACGAGTTCTTCTTCGCCGGGCGCGGGATCGGACTCTGGATCAGCCTCGCCGCCGCTCTTGCGGTGATCGTGGCCGGGCTGCTCGAGGTCTCGGAAGAGCTGTAGTCCCGCCGCTGCGCGCCCACGCGCGAAGCCGCCGGCGCACGACCTCGATCGCGACCCCGAGCAGGACGCCGAGGAGCGCGCCCGCGAGCACGTCGAGCGGGTAGTGGACGCCGACGTAGACGCGCGACGCGGCGATCGCTGCTGCAAGGGCGTAGAGCGGCCAGCGGAAGCGCGGCACGGCGGCCGCGATCACCGTCGCGCACGCAAAGGCGACGAGCGCGTGGCCGGACGGGAACGAGTTCGTGTGTGGCAGCGCGACGAGCGGCTCGGGGTCGGGGTCGACGAGCGGTGGCCGGTCGCGTCCGACGAGCAGCTTCAGCGACCCCTGCACGGCCTCGGCGACGAGAACCGTCGCGGCGACGCGGGCCGGGAGCCACGGGCGGCGCCACGGGACCTTCGCGACGACGAGGGCGAGCAGGAGCCAGACGAGCCCGAACGAGCCGATGTACGTGAGCGCCTGGAAGAGCGGGTCGAGCAACTCGACGCGGTGCTCGACCACCCACCGCTGCAGCTCGGCGTCCGTGGCGGCGCGCTAGACCGGGAGGAGCTGCTTCGTCGAGTCGATCAGCGCGCGCGGGTCGAACGGCTTGCCGATGAAGCCCTGCGCGCCGCGTGCCGTCGCCTCGTCGGCGGAGCGGTCGTCGACCTTGCCGCTGAACATGATCACGGGGATGGAGCCGACGCCGTGCCGCTCCTGGACGCGCCGCAGCATCTCCCAGCCGTCCACGCGCGGCATCATCACGTCGAGCAGGATGAGGTCCGGCGGCTCCTCGTCGAGCGCCGCGAGCCCCTCCTCGGCGTTCGCCGCCTCGCGCACGATGTAGCCCTCGGCCTCGAGGTTCACGCGCACGTACTCGCGGATGCGGTCGTCGTCGTCGACGATCAGCACGAGCGGCCCGTCCACGACGCCGCCGCCGCCGCCCGTCCGGCCGGAGCGGTCGAGGAACTGGTCGAGGTCGGCGCGCTTGTAGCGGCGGTGGCCGCCCGGCGTGTAGAAGGCGGAGACGCGGCCGACGTCCGACCACTTCCGCATCGTGCTCTGGGCGACGCCGAGGTAGCGCGCGGCCTGGCCGAGCGTGAGCCACTCGGGCTCCGACCCGCCCCTCCGTCCCGTCCTCGTCTCCCTGAACGCCATCGCGCTGGGAACCTACCCAAACTTGCAGCTACCTGAAACCTGGCTTCAGCCGCTCGTCACCGTGACGGTGACGGTTCGCGGCGCCGGCGGGAGCGGGCGCGGGTCGAGCGTCCGTACCTGCGTGCGCACGCCGCCGGGCGACGGGCCGTCGCCGAGCGCGCGGCCGATCGAGATGCCGACGAGGAGGAGCAGCAGCGCAGCGGCGAGACCGGCGAGGATCCGCGCGAGCCGCCGGTGGCGGCGGCGGCGCGGGCGCCGCCGCGAGCTGAGGTGGATGTCTGTCACGGCTCGTAGTCGACCGCGCCGCGGGCGTAGAGATGAAAGGCAGCGGCCTCGACCGTCGAGAGCGTCCTCGGCCACCCCGGGGCCGGCGCGTGCTCCGAGACCGCGGCGCGCGTCCACGTCTCGGCCCCCGCGTACTCCCGCGCGAGCTCCGCGAGCGTGAACGTGCCGCCCACGCGCCGCCGCAGCTCGTCGAGGACGACCTCGACCTGCCGGTGCAGCCGCTCCCGCGCCAGGCGGTCGCGCGTCTCGTCGAGGAGCCGGCGATGCCCGTCCTCCCACTCGCGCCGCGCGCTCTCGACCTCTGCCTGCGACATCGCGCGGACCCTAGTCGGCGGTGCAGCACGTCTCCGGCCACAGCGGCTCGAGCTCGCCGAGGACGCCCTCCCCCACGCGATGACCGCCGCGCGCGAGGGCGAACGCCGCGTGCGCGTGCAGGCACTTGAGCCGAGCCGGATTGTGGCTCCCGCCGATCCCGAGGTCGAGCGACGCGCCGCCGTCGTCGCCGGTGAGCCCCGCGGCGAGCTCCAGGCGGACGCGTCGCTGTTCGTCCGTCGCCCGCGCGAGGTCCGCCGCCAGCTCCTCGTCCGCCGCCACGCGAGCGCTCCAGCGTTCGACGCCGCCGGCCGCCTCCAGCCGCGACACCGCCGCCACGAGGTGCGGGCACGTGAGGTAGTAGGTGGTCGGGAACGGCTCGCCCGCGGGTGAGTACGGAAGCTGCTCCGTCACCGCCGGCCGCCCCCACGGGCAGCGCGCGGCTACGCGGTGGAACGCGCGCGGCGGACGGCCCAGCTGGCGCTCGACGGCCGCGCGATCATCCATCGCGGCGCATCGTACGCTGCGCCTTCCGCCACTCGGCGATGCCCTTGACGATGAAGAGGCGCTCGCCGGGCCGGACGAGGCTGCTGCGGCGCGCCTCCCGCTGGAGCGCCTCGAGCGTCGACGACCGCGCGAGCCGGGCCTGCAGCTTGCGGTTCTCGGCGGCGAGCTCCTGCACCTCGGCCGCGCGCGCCTGCACCGCCGCGCGTGTCTCGAAGTACGTCGTCAGCGGCCGGTAGTAGAGGAACCCGACCAGGACGACGACGCCGAGGAAGCACCAACGCAGCAGCACCGTCGTCCGGAGCGGACGTGGCTTCCGCCTCGTCTTCCGCCGCGCCGCGCCCGCAGGCGCCACCTCCCTTCGACCTCGCTTCGCCACGCGCACCCTTTCAGCGGCGCGCGGCGGGGTCCTTCCTACGCGATCTCGACCTTGATCACGTTGGTCGAGCCGGGGATGTTGACGGCGGTCCCGGCGGTGAGGACGACGCGGTCGCCGCGATCGACGAGGCCGCTCGCGCAGGCGGCGTCGATCGACGTCTGCCAGAGCTCCTCCACGTCGGCGCACTCGGGGATGTGGAGCGGCGTGACACCCCACTCGAGCGCCATGTGATGGAGCGAGTGAAGGTGGTGCGTGAGCCCCAGGATCGGCCGCCGAGGGCGCAGGCGCGCGACCGCCGACGCGGTCTTCCCCGTGAACGTCGGGACGAGCAGCGCCGTCGCCGCGAGCGCCTCGGCGATGTCGCACGCCGCGTTCGACATCGCCTGACCGATGGTCGGCTCGTCGTCCGCGCCCGGGATCTCGTGCCGGTAGCCGAGGCTCGGCTCGACGGCGCGCGCGATCCGATCCATGTACGCGACGGCCTCGACCGGGTACTCGCCGACGGCGGTCTCGCCGGAGAGCATGATCGCGGAGGTGCCGTCGAGGATCGCGTTCGCGACGTCCGAAGCCTCGGCGCGCGTCGGCTCCGGGCCGTGGATCATGGACTCGAGCATCTGCGTCGCCGTGATCACCGGCTTCCCGCGCTCGAGCGCCCGGAGGATGATGCGCTTCTGCAGCAGCGGGACCTCGGCCGCGCCGATCTCGACGCCGAGGTCTCCGCGCGCGACCATGACCGCGTCGGCGTAGCGGAGGATGTCGTCGAGGACGGCCACGGCCTCCGCCTTCTCGATCTTCGCGATCACGTGCGCCGTCGAGGAGGAGGCCTCGATCAGCGTCTTCAGCGCCTGCACGTCGGAGGCGGAGCGTACGAACGAGAGCGCGACGTAGTCGCACTCGAGCTCGAGCGCGAGCTGGAGGTCGTCGATGTCCTTCTTCGTCAGCGACGGGATCGGGAGCGGGACGCCGGGGAGGTTCACGCCCTTGTTCGAGGAGACGACGCCGCCGACGATCACCTCGCAGACGGCCCGGCCGCGCTCGACGCGCTCGACGCGGAGCCGCACCGCCCCGTCGTCGATCAGCACGTCGTGCCCCGTCTGGAGCACGGACCCGAGCACGGCGGGTGCGATCGGAAGGTCGTCGCCGCGCGCCGAGTCCTCGCCGGCGATCGTCACCTTCTGACCCCGGTCGAGGGAGACGCGGCCGCCGTCGAGGTCGCCGAGGCGCAGCTTCGGGCCCTGGAGGTCCGCGATCAACGCGATCGGGCGGGCGAACTGCCCGCGCATCTCCTTCACGAGCCGCGCCGTCTCGGCGTGGTCGTCGTGCGTGCCGTGGGAGAAGTTGAGCCGCGCGCCGTCGATCAGCTCCGCGATCTGCGGCAGCCGCTCCGGCGTCGTGCTCGCGGGCCCGAGCGTAGCGACGATCTTCGTCCGGCGTGGAATCGTTGCCATACGCCCTACAGGCTAACGTGCGGCGCTGCGCGGGAACGCACCCCAGCCGGGGTAGACGACGCGCTCGCCGAGCTCCGGCGACCGATTCGCCGCGTCGCCGCGACCGTCACTGAGCGCTCCGCGGGAAGGCACCCCAGCCGGGGTAGACGGCGCGATCGCCGAGCTCCTGCTCGATCCGGAGCAGCTGGTTGTACTTGGCGACGCGGTCGCTCCGCGCCGGCGCGCCCGTCTTGATCTGCCCGCAGCCCGTCGCGACGGCGAGGTCGGCGATCGTCGTGTCCTCCGTCTCGCCCGAACGATGCGACATGACGGCGGTGTAGCCGTTCTCGCGCGCGAGCGCGACGGCGTCGAGCGTCTCGGTGAGCGTGCCGATCTGGTTCACCTTGACGAGGATCGAGTTGCCGACACCGGCGTCGATGCCGCGCCGGAGGCGCTCGGGATTCGTCACGAAGAGGTCGTCGCCGACGAGCTGCACCCGCCGGCCGAGGCGCTGCGTCAGCACGTGCCACGTCTCCCAGTCGTCCTCGGCGAGCCCGTCCTCGATCGAGACGAGCGGGAAGCGGTCGACGAGCCCCGCGAAGTACCCGACGGTCTCCTCCGGCGAGGCCTCGCGGCCCTCGAAGCGGTAGACGCCGTCGCGGTAGACCTCGCTCATCGCGGGGTCGAGCGCGATCGCGACGCGGTCGCGGACGCCCGCGCGCTCCGCCGCCTCCAGGATCGCCTCGATCGCCTCCTCGCTGCCGGCGAGGTCCGGCGCGAAGCCTCCCTCGTCGCCGACGGCGGTGGCGAGGCCGCGCTCGTGCAGGAGCGCCTTCAGCGCGTGGTAGACGCGCGTCCCGACCTCGAGCGCCTCGGCGAACGTCGAGGCGCCGACGGGGACGACCATGAACTCCTGCAGGTCGATCGAGTTGTCGGCGTGCGCGCCGCCGTTGATGACGTTCATCAGCGGCACGGGCAGCGTCGCCGCGCCGTCGCCGCCGAGGTAGCGCCAGAGCGGCTGCCCCGCCTCGGCTGCCGCCGCCTTCGCGGCTGCGAGCGAGGTGCCGAGGATCGCGTTGGCACCGAGGCGCCCCTTGTTCGGTGTCCCGTCGAGCTCGAGCAGGCGCTCGTCGAGCGCGCGCTGGTCCGACGGGTCGAGCCCGCGCACTGTCGCCGCGATCTCGCCGCCGACGTTCGCGACGGCGCGCGTCACCGCCTTGCCGCCGTAGAGGTCGCCGCCGTCACGGAGCTCCACCGCCTCGTGCACGCCGGTCGACGCGCCCGACGGGACGGCCGCGCGCCCCGTCGCACCCGACTCGAGCACGACGTCCACCTCGACCGTCGGATTCCCCCGGGAATCGAGTACCTGCCGGCCGACGACGCGCTCGATCTTGCTCACCGAAGCTCCTCCTTCGCCCTTTCGTAGTACAGATCCTGGCCGTCCAGGTCGAGCTCGCTCCAGCGCTCGCCACCCGCGGCCGCCAGCTCCCCTGCCCGCTCCACTCGCGTCACGAACTTGCGTGTCGTCCCGCGGAGCGCGAGCTCGGGGTCGACGTTCAGCTTGCGCGCGACGTTCACGACGGTGAAGAGCAGGTCGCCCACCTCGTCCACGAGCCGCGCGTCGGGCTCGGTCTCCGCCTCGGGCTCTCCCAGCCGCGCGAGCTCCGCAGAGAGCTCGTCGAGTTCCTCGCGCACCTTCGCGAGCGGCGCCTCGATGTCCGGCCAATCGAAGCCGACCGCCGCTGCGCGCTTCTGCGCCTTCCGCGCGTGGAGCAGAGCGGGGAGCGACGCCGGGAGGTCGTGGAAGACCCCCTCGCGCCCCTCCTGGTCGACCTTGACCTGCTCCCACCGCTCCCGCACGCGCTCGGCCGTCCGCGCCTCGACCTCGCCGAAGACGTGCGGGTGCCGCCGGACGAGCTTCGCGTGCACGGCGAGCGCCACCTGCTCGAGGTCGCCGTGACCGTCCTCCTCGAGCAGCAGCGCGAGGAAGTAGACCTGGAAGAGGAGGTCGCCGAGCTCGTCGAGCAGCTTCTCCGGGACGCCGGCAACCGCCGCGTCGGCGACCTCGTACGCCTCCTCGACGGTGTGCGGGACGATCGTCCGCGCCGTCTGCTCGCGGTCCCAGGGGCAGTCGCGCCGCAGCCGGCGGGTGAGCTCGTGCAGCTCGACGAGGGCCTCGCCGAGGCTCAAGCTACTCCTGTTCGTTGGTGGTGGTCGGCGGTGCGGGCGGGTTGAAGCCGACGGCGTACGCGACCTTGTCCTCGTACTCCTTCTTCAGCCCGTCGACCCACTTCGTCATCGCCTCGTTCTTCTTCGTCTGCAGGAGCTGCTGGCGGATCGAGGCCTGAACGTCCTTGAGCGGCGTCGTCTGCGCCTTCTTGACGGGGGTGAGCGCCTGGATGATGTGGTAGCCGAACTCGGTCTTGACCGGGTCCGAGATCTCGTTCTCGTCGAGCTCGAACGCGACCTTGTCGAACGGTGCGACCGTCTGGCCCTTCGAGATCGTGAGCTTGCCGCCGTTCTCCTTGGAGCCGGTGTCCTCGGAGTTCGCCTTGGCGAGGGCCGCGAAGTTCGCGCCGTCCTGCGCCGTCACCTGCTCGTGCAGCTCGTCGGCCTTCGCCTTCGACTTGACGAGGATGTGGCGCACCTCGCGGCTCGCCGGCTGCGTGTAGTTCGCCTTGTTCTTCGCGTAGTGCGCGCGCACCTCTTCGTCGGTCACCTTCACGTCCTTCGTGACCTCCGCGAAGATCTTCTCCGAGACGAGCTGCGCGCGGATGTCGTTCCGCACCTGCCGGTCGCTCAGCCCCTGCTCCTTCAGCTGCGCCTCGTACTTCTTCTGGTCGCCGCCGAAGTACTGCTTCTTGATCTGGGCGAGCCGGTCCTCGACCTGCTGATCGGTGATCTCGATCCCCATGTCCTCCGCCTCCTGCTCGTACTGGCGGCGCTGGACGAGGAACTGGACGACCTGGTTCTTGAGGGTCTGGTACTCCTGCGTGCCGGCCTTCGGGAACTCGCGCTTCTGGTTCTCGTAGCTCTTGCGCGCCTGCGAGACGATCTGGTCGAACTCCTGCTTCTTGATCGGCTCGCCGTCGACGGATGCGACCGCGTCGGCGGGGACGTCGTCGCTGCCGCCACCGCCGCAACCGGCGGCGAGGAGCGCGAGGAGCAGGGCAGGCAGAAGGGCGAGGCGAAAGATCTTCATGGGCGAGGAAGCTCCAGTGTCGTAGCCGGGGAGAAAGCGGTTCGCGGCGGCGTCTCTAGGCCGCCCGGCGCGCATCCACGATAGCACCGACCAACGCGATCGCCCCCTCGAGCGCCTCGGTTCTTAGCGAAACTTCACGTTTCGCCGTCGTGTAGACGGCGGTGTCGACGGTGTCGCGGAGCGCACGCAGCTCGTTGGAGCCGAGGGCGACGGGACCGACGGTCGCGCGTCCGCCGCGGAAGACGAGGTAGTCGGCGCCGAGCCGCGCGAGCTGCAGCTTCGCCTCCTGGATCGCGAAGAGGTTCTCGACCGGGTCCGGGATCGGGCCGTAGCGGTCCTCGAGCGCGGCGCGGAGCTCGCGCAGCTCGTCGTCGCTCTCCGCGAGCGCGAGGCGACGGTGGATGTCGATCTTGAGCGCCTCGGAGGCGACGTACGAGGCCGGCACGAAGGCGTCGACGCGGGCGTCCACGCGCACCGGACGCGCCGCGACGCGCCGCTGCCCCTGGAGCTCTGCGACCGCCTCGTTCAGCATCTCCACGTACAGCTCGAAGCCGAGCGCCGCCACGTGCCCCGACTGCTCCGCGCCGAGGAGGTCGCCGGCGCCCCGGATCTCGAGGTCGCGCATCGCGATCTGGAATCCTGCGCCGAGCTCCGTGTGGTCTGCGAGCGTCGAGAGGCGCGCCCGCGCCTCGGCCGTCAGCTCGGACGCGTCCGGGTAGAAGAGGTACGCGTGCGCGGTCACGTCCGAGCGGCCGACGCGCCCGCGGATCTGGTAGAGCTGGCTCAGCCCGAGCGTGTCCGCGCGCTCGACGATAAGCGTGTTCGCCTGCGGGATGTCGATCCCGGACTCGATGATCGTGGTCGAGACGAGGACGTCCGCGTCGCCGCGCAGGAAGGCGTGCATCTTCTCCTCGAGCTCCTTCTCGCGCATCTGCCCGTGCGCGACGAGGACGCGGACGTCGGGGCAGAGCTGCTGCAGCTTCCGAGCGGCTTCCTCGATCGTCTCGACGCGGTTGTGGAGGTAGAACGCCTGCCCCCCGCGCTCGAGCTCGCGCTCGATCGCGGTCTTCACGAGCTCCTCGTCGTACTCGCCGACCGTCGTCCGGATCGGCCGGCGGCCCTCGGGCGGTGTCTCGATGATCGAGATGTCGCGGAGCCCCGAGAGCGACATGTGCAGCGTCCGCGGGATCGGCGTCGCCGAGAGCGCGAGCACGTCCACCTCGAGCCGGAGCGAGCGCAGGAGCTCCTTCTGCGCGACGCCGAAGCGCTGCTCCTCGTCGAGGATCACGAGCCCCAGATCCTTCGGGATCACGTCCCGGCTGAGGACGCGGTGCGTCCCGATGAGCACGTCGACCTTGCCGTCGGCGAAGTCCTTCAGCACCTGCTTCGTCTCGGCGGCGGTCCGGAAGCGCGAGACCATCTCGACCCGCACCGGGAAGTCACGGAAGCGGTTGCGGAAGGTGTTCAGGTGCTGCTCCGCCAGGATCGTCGTCGGGCAGAGGAAGAGCACCTGCTTCCCGTTGACGGCGACGGCGAAGGCCGCACGGACGGCGACCTCCGTCTTGCCGAAGCCGACGTCGCCGCAGACGAGGCGGTCCATCGGGCGCGGCGCCTCCAGGTCCTGCTTCACGGCCTCGATCGCTCGCGCCTGGTCCTCGGTCTCGCGGTACGGGAACTCGCTCTCGAGCCGCTCGAGCCAGTCGTTCGCGAGGTCGTAGGCGGCGCCGGGCGCCTGCTGGCGCTGCGCGTAGAGGGCGATCAGCTCCGTCGCGAGCTCCTGCACGCTCTCGCGCGCCCGCGCCTTCAGGTTCTGCCACGCCTTGCCGCCGAGCTTCGAGAGGGTCGGTGCGCTCGCGTCGGCGCCGATGTACTTCGACACCTTCCCGAGCTGCTCGTGCGGGATGTAGAGGCGGTCCTCGCCGCGGAAGGCGAGGAAGAGGTAGTCGCGCGTGACGCCGCCGACCTCCTTCGTCTCGAAGCCGATCAGCTTCCCGACGCCGTGGTCCTCGTGGACGACGTAGTCGCCGGTGCGGAGGTCGGCGAACGACGCGAGCGCACGCCCGAGCCGCTGATCCGCGCGCGGCGGGCGCTTGCGGAAGACCTGCGTGTCCGGGAGCAGCACGAGCCCGAGCTCGCGCCAGACGAAGCCGCGGCGCGCAGGTGCGACGGAGAAGAGGAGCCGCGGCTCGTCGGGGAGCCGCTCCCCCTCGAGCGTCTCCGCCTCGATCCTCCGGAGGAGGTTCTGGGTGCGCAGCGCCTCGCCCTTGTGCGGGAACGCGACGACGACGCGGTTCCCGCCGCGGACGAAGCCGCCGAGCTCGTTCTCGGCCTCGGCGAGGCCGCGCGCCGCGATCGCCGGCCGCTGCGCCTCGAACGCGAACGGCTGCCCCTGCGGGAACGGGTCGAGCTCGGAGGCGGCGGCGAGGTCGACGGGCGGCAGGTTCTCCTCCTCCCACACGCGCCGGACCTCGTCCGGTTGCCACACGAGCTCGGGAGCGCGCTCGAGGACGGGGACGAGGTCGTCCGGGACGGCCGGCGCCGGCGGCGTCTCCCCCCAGTCGTCCTCCGGGAGCGTCGGCTCGGCGAGATCCGGGCGGCGCTCCGCCGCGGGGTAGACGACGGCGTTCGCGACCGGGTGGAGCGCGCGCTGCGTGAACGGCGAGAACGCGCGGACGCCCTCGATCTCGTCGCCGAAGAGCTCGACCCGCAGCGGCTCGCGCCCTGTCGTCGGGAACACGTCGAGGATGCCGCCACGGACGGCGAACTGGCCGCGCTCCTCGGCACGGTCGACGCGCTCGTACCCGGCGAGCGCGAGCGCTTGCGCGAGGCCGTCGATCCCCGGCTCCGCTCCGACCTCGAGCCGCACCGGCTCCGGGCGCGCCGCTGCCGGGGGCACCCCTTCCGCAAGCGCGGTCGCCGACGCGAAGACGAGGCCGCCGCCGGCGAGGACGTCGAGCGCGCGGGCGCGCTCGCCGACGAGGTGCGGCGGCGGCTCGAGGCCCGAGTCCCAGCGGACGCCGCGTCCCGGCAGGAGCGCGACGCGGTCGGTGCCGACGAACCAGCCTGCAGCTTCGGCCGCGTCGCGCGCGTCCGCGTCCTCCGGGACGAGACACACGAGCGGCCGGCCGAGCTCCTCGTGGAGCGCCGCGAGGAGGAGTGGGAAGATCGGCTCGGACACGCGGGCGCGCGCCGGAAGCGCGGCTGCGAACGCCTGCAGCCGCTCGTGCTCGAGCAGCTCGCGGACGAAGACGTGGAGCGGCGGACGGTCCATGACGAGTGGCGGAACCGGCCGGTTCCGCGGCCGCCCAGTGTACGGCAGACACCTGTTCCCTTCGGCCCCGTCCCGCCGTCAACGCAACGCACGGGGACAGTCCCCGGACGTGGTGTTGACGGCCGGACGCGGCCGCGCGGGACGCGGCCGGTGCGGCTAGTTGAAGGCGCGCTGCGCGGCGTCGAGCCCGTCGCGCGCGAGCGTCTCGAGCGCGTCGGCGGCGGCGGCGACCCACGCCTCCGCGTCCTCGTGCGGCTCGAACGACGAGAGGACGTAGTCGGCGACCGGCCTCTGGTCACCCCGCTCCGGTCGCCCCACCCCCACGCGGACGCGCAGGAAGTCGGCGGTGCCGAGCGCGGACTTCACGGAGCGGAGCCCGTTGTGTCCCGCGAGACCCCCGCCGAGCCGCACCTGCAGGCGCCCCGCGTCGAGGTCGACGTCGTCGTGCACGACCACGATCGCCTCCGGCTCGGCCTTGTAGAACCGAGCCGCGGCGGCGAGCGACTGCCCCGAGAGGTTCATGTACGTCTCGGGCTTCAGCAGCGCGAGCTTGCTGCCGTCGTCGAGCCGCACGTCGCCGAGCTGCCCGGAGAACTTCGACCGGAACGAGCCGCCGTGACGGCGCGCGAGCTCGTCGACGACCATCCAGCCGACGTTGTGCCGGTCGCGGGCGTGCTCGCGGCCGGGGTTCCCGAGGCCGACGACGAGCAGGTCGATCGTCGAGGCCGTCTCGCCCCGACGGAAGAGCTTCAAGGACTACCCCTCGACGGTGCCGGGGTCGCCGGCGGCATCGCCACCGGCAGGAGCATCGGCGCCGCCCTCCGGCGCCTGCTCGAGGAGCGAATCGCCGCCCTCTGCCTCCGCGGCGTCCTCGGGCGTCTCGTCGGGGTCGACCTCGCGGGTCGGCGCCGTGATCGTCGCGATCACCGTCTCGTCCGGGTCGTCCAAGAACGTCACGCCGTCGTGCGCAGGGATCTCCGCGAGCCGGAGCGTCCCGTTCATCTCGAGCCCGGAGACGTCGACCTCGATCGACTCCGGCACCTCCATCGGGAGCGCCTCGACGTTCAGCGTCAGCGTCGGCTGCGAGAGCACCCCGCCTTCACGGACTCCCGGCGCGTCGTCGCCGCCGGCGAGGTGGACGTTCACCGTCGCGTGCATGGGCTGGTCGAGCGGCACCTCTTGCAGGTCGATGTGCGACACGAGGCCGCGGATCGGGTCGCGCTGGTACTCCTTCAGGATCGACGGATGAGGCTTCGAGCTCCCCTCGACGACCACGTCCAGCACCGCGTGCAGGCCGGAGCCCGTGGCGAGAGCCGCGCGCAGCGTCCGCTCCGCGACGAGGAACGGCTTCGCGGTTCCCTTGCCGTAGAGGACGCCGGGGATGAGCCCCTGCTTGCGCAGGCGCCGCGTCTCGGCCGAGCCGAGCCGGTCGCGCTCCTTCACCTCGAGGCGGAATCTGTCCCCGGACACGGCGGCGGATGATAGCGGACGCGCGTCGACGCTTGTGTTTCAGAAACACAAAGTCGGCACGTACGTCAGTCGAGGCGGAGGTCGATCCCGAGCAGCAGGAGCGGCCACAGCAGCACGGCGAGGACCGCGGAGACGATCCGCCGGATCGTCTCGAGGTCGTCGAGGTAGTTCCGCTGCGACGCGACGACGACGCCGATCACGATCCAGACGACGTAGAGCAGCTTGCGCGGAAAGAGGAACACGGCCCTGCCTTTCCCGGCGACGACGGACGCCACGCCTCTTTCTCCCTACACGCGCTACGCGACGCCGATCGCGACGCCGGCCGCTAGAAGAGCTGGTTCTCGCCGCCGAAGAGCGCCGAGACGGAGTCGTCGGCGAAGACGTTCATGATCGTCTCGGCGAGGAGCGGCGCCACCGTCAGCACCGTCACGTTCTCCGGCTTCTTCACCGGGTCGATCGGGACGGTGTCCGTGACGACGATGCCCGCGACGTCGGCCGCAGCGAGCCGCTGCAGCCCCTCGTCCGAGAGGAGGGCGTGCGTCACGGAGAGCCACACCTCGCGCGCCCCGTGCTCCTTCAGCGCGCGAGCGCCCTGGATGAGGGTGCTGCCCGTCGTCGTGACGTCGTCGCCGACGATGCAGATCTTGTCGCGGACGCGGCCGGTCACCTCCGTGACGGCGACCTCGTCGCGCGTCGGGCGCGTCTTGTGCATCACGGCGAAGTCCGCCTCGAGCATCTCGGCGAACCGCACCGCGATCTTCGCGCGGCCGGCGTCCGGCGCGACCGAGACGACGCCCTCGCCGTGCAGCCCGAGGTCGCGGAAGTGCCGCGCGAAGAGCTGCTGCGCCGTCATGTGGTCGACGGGGATCGTGAAGAAGCCCTGGATCTGCCCTGCGTGGAGATCCATCGTCAGCACGCGGTCGACCCCGGCGAGCTGGAGCATGTCCGCGACGAGGCGCGCCGAGATCGGCTCGCGCGGCTTCGCCTTGCGGTCCTGACGCGAGTACGGGAACCAGGGGACGACCGCTGTGATCCGCTTCGCCGAGGCGAGCTTCGCCGCCTGGATCATCAGGAGCAGCTCCATCAGGTTGCGGTCGACGGGGTCGCACCCCGTCTGCACGAGGAAAACGTCGGCGCCGCGAATCGACTCGTGGAAGCGGCAATACGTCTCGCCGTTCGAGAACGTCGCGAGCTCGACCTCGCCGAGCTGGACGTTCAGGCTCTCCGCCATCCGGCGCGCGAGGTCGGGATGCGAGCGGCCCGCGAAGAGCATCAGGCGCTTCTGCGGTGCGAGCGGGAGCGCGTGGCTCGTGCTCATCGGCTGCACCGGCGGCGCGGCGAGGCCGGGGAGCGGCTGCTCAATCGTCCCGCTTTCCACCGCGCCCTTCCTTGTTCTCCTGGCGCGCGCGCGCGATCGCGAGGGTATTCGGCGGAACGTCCTTCGTGATCACCGAGCCGGCTGCGATCCACGCATCGTCTCCGATCGTGACAGGGGCGACGAACGCATTGTCGACACCGGTCCTGACGTTGCTGCCGATCGTGGTGCGCCCCTTCGGGAGGCCGGGCTTGTGCGGGAAGTTCACCGTGACGTTGCTCGCAGCGATGTTGGTGTCCTCGCCGATGTCGGCGTCGCCCATGTACGACAGGTGCGGGATCTTCGAGCGGGCACCCACCCGCGTGTTCTTGATCTCGACGAAGGTCCCCGCCTTCGTCCGCTCCCCGAGCTCCGTTCCCGGCCGAAGGTAACAGAAGGGGCCCACGACCGCACCCGGCCCGACGACGGCGTCGACGGCGACGACGTGCGGGCCGATCTCGGCGCCTGCGGCGACGCGTGTCGCACCGCGGAGCACCGTGAACGGGTGCACCGTCGTGTCCGGCTCCAGCTCCACGGTCGGCTCGATCCACGTCGAGGTGGGGTCGGTGATCGCGACGCCGGCGAGCATGTGCTCGCGGTTGATCCGGTCGCGGAGCGCGGCGGCGGCCGCAGCGAGCTCGACACGCGTGTTCACGCCCTCCGTCTCGAGCGGATCGGCGGCGACGTGCGCCGCGACACGATGGCCGGCAGCGACGAGGTCGCGCACGGCATCGGTGAGGTAGAGCTCGCCCTGCGCGTTCTTCGGCTCGAGCCGGTCGAGTGCCGGCCAGAGGAGCTCTGCGCGGAAGACGTAGATCGACGTGCGGGCCGATCTCGGCGCCTGCGGCGACGCGTGTCGCACCGCGGAGCACCGTGAACGGGTGCACCGTCGTGTCCGGCTCCAGCTCCACGGTCGGCTCGATCCACGTCGAGGTGGGGTCGGTGA
>DATMJW010000004.1:0-6167 GCA_035553355.1 Gaiellaceae bacterium
CTCGACTCGCCCGACTGGGGCTCGATCCAGTACCAGAACGCGAACAACTCGGTGCGCGTCAGCGACGCCTTCATGGAGGCCGTCGTCGAGGGCAAGGAGTGGAACCTCACCGCCCGCACCGACGGGTCCGTGGTCGACACCGTCGACGCGCGGAACCTGCTCCGCCAGATCGCCGAGGCAGCCTGGCAGTGCGCCGATCCGGGCGTCCAGTACGACACCACGATCAACGCGTGGCACACGCTCCCGAACACCGGCCGCATCAACGCCTCGAACCCGTGCTCCGAGTACATGTCGATCGACGACTCGGCGTGCAACCTCGCCTCGCTGAACCTGATGAAGTTCCGCCGCGAGGACGGCGAGTTCGACGTCGAGGCATTCGAGCACGCGGTCGACGTCGTCTTCCTCGCGCAGGAGATCTGCGTCGGCTATTCGTCGTACCCGACGCCGGAGATCGAGCGGAACGCCAAGGCGTACCGCCAGCTCGGCCTCGGCTACGCGAACCTCGGGGCGCTGCTGATGGCGCGCGGCCTCCCGTACGACTCCGACGAGGGACGCTCGTACGCGGCCGCGATCACGGCGCTGATGACGGGGCGCGCGTACCGCAAGTCGTCGCAGATCGCGCACCGCATGGGGTCGTTCGCCGGCTACGGGAAGAACGCGGCCGCGATGATCGGCGTGATCGCGAAGCACCGCGCGGCCGTCGGGAACATCCAGCACACGGAGTCGGTGCCGGACGAGCTCCTCTCGGCGGCCCGGAAGGCGTGGGACGACGCGCTCGACCTCGGTGAGGTGCACGGCTTCCGGAACGCGCAGGCCACGGTGCTCGCGCCGACCGGGACGATCAGCTTCATGATGGACTGCGACACGACGGGCGTCGAGCCCGACTTCTCACTCGTGAAGTCGAAGAAGCTCGTCGGCGGCGGCGAGATCACGATCGTGAACAAGACGGTGCCGATGGCACTCGAGAAGCTCGGGTACTCGCCGAACGAGGCGAGCGAGACGGTGGCGTACATCGACGAGCGGAACACGATCGTCGGCGCTCCGTACGTGAAGACGGAGCACTACCCCGTCTTCGACTGCGCGATCGGCGAGCGCGCGATCCACTACATGGGTCACGTGAAGATGATGGGCGCCGTCCAGCCGTTCATCTCCGGCGCGATCTCGAAGACCGTCAACCTGCCGGAGCAGGCGACGGTCGAGGACGTCTCGCAGCTGATCGTCGAGGCGTGGCAGCTCGGGGTGAAGGCGATCGCGATCTACCGCGACAACTGCAAGGTCGCGCAGCCGCTGTCCGGCTCGAAGGACAAGGACGCGGCGACGACGATCGCGGCGCTCGCACCGGCGGCACTCGCGGGAGCGAAGCCGCAGCGGCGGCGGCTGCCGGAGGACCGCGTCGAGGTCGGCCGGAAGTTCCGCGTCGGCGAGTACGAGGGCTACATCCACGTCGGCCTCTACGAGGACGGCACCCCCGGCGACATCTTCGTCGACATCGCGAAGGACGGCACCACGATGGCCGGCCTGATGAACTCGCTGATGATCGCCGTCTCGATGGGTCTCCAGTACGGCGTCCCGCCGGAGGTCTACGTGTCGAAGCTCTCGCACCTGCGCTTCGAGCCGTCGGGGATGACGAACGACGCCGACATCCGGATGGCGAAGTCGATCGTCGACTACATCTTCCGCTGGTTCGGGAAGAAGTTCCTGACGCCGGAGCAGCAGGAGGAGGTCGGGATCCTCTCGCCGGACGTGAAGGCCCGCCTCGCGGCGCAGTACACGACGCCGGCCGGCTCCGAGGCCGTCGCGGTCGATGCACCGCCTCCGGGTCAGACCGCCCTCTTCAACGCCTGGGAGGACGCGGTCGAGTGCGCCCGCTGCGGCGGACGGATGGTGCGGACGGGCTCCTGCTACACGTGCCGCGACTGCGGGACGAACACCGGCTGCAGCTGATCCGACGCCACGCCGTGTGACGACGTGAGGGCCCGGGAGGGCCCTCACGTCGTTCCGGATCTGCGCGGGCTGCGGCGGCGAGCTGCCGCCGATCCCCTCCGGCGAGGGATTCGACGGCACTTCGCTTGTCATGTCACACGCTGCCGCCGTAGACTTTCCGGCTAGCCGGGTCCGGGCCAGACGGGGCCGCTCCCGGCGACAGACGCCAGGAGGATCGCGACCGCCCAGACGACGACGAGCAGACGAGGCCGCATGGCACACCTCCCTTCACGGGTCGGGTGCGCGGAGGTCGCGTCTGCGCGTACGGCGCCTTACAGCGGCGGGCGCCCTGCCATGGCTGCTCCCCACTACCACTCGCACGTCGACGACCCGAGGGCGGTCGGCGAGCGCCTGCGCGCTGCGCGCGTGGCGGCAGGGCTGAGCCAGCGGCAACTCGCCTTCCCGGGCTGTTCCGCCGCCTACATCTCGCGTCTCGAGGCCGGGGACCGCGTCCCTTCGCTCCAGCTCCTGCGCAAGCTCGCGGTGAAGCTCGGTGCGGACGAGAACTACCTCGCGACCGGGGTCGCGGGCCCGCGGGAGCGGCCGAACGAGCTCGTCGAGGCGGAGATCGCGCTGCGGCTCGACGACGTCGACCGCGCCGACGCGCTCTACGACCGAGTCCTCAAGACGGCGCCCGCCGCCGAGGCCCGAGCCGAGGCGCTCGCCGGTCTCGGCCGCGTCGCCTACCGCAGGGGCGACCCGCGCGCCGCGGTCGCGTCGCTCGAGGAGGCGCTCGACGTCGACGCGGCGGCCACGCTCGCCTCACCGACCGCGATGGAGACGCTCGGGCGCGCGTACGCGACGATCGGCGAGCTCGAGTGCGCGATCGGCGCCTTCGAGCGCGCGCTCGCGCACGCGCGCGAGCGCGAGGACGCCCCTGCTGCGGCGAAGTTCTCGATCCTGCTCGCGAATGCGCTGATCGACAACGGCCGCTTCGGCCGCGCCGAAGAGCTGCTCGGAGGCGCGGTCGCCGACCTCGGCGCCGAGGCGGATCCGGCCGCACGGGCGCGCCTCTACTGGTCGCAGTCGCGCCTCCACACGCTGAAGGGGAACCACGACGCCGCGGCCCGCTATGCCCGCCGGACGCTCGAGCTGCTCGAGCTGACGGAGGACACGCACTACCTCGCGCGCGCGCAGCAGCTGCTCGGCTTCATCGAGCTCGAACGCGGGAACCCCGCTGCGGCGCTCGAGGTGCTGCGCAGCGGCCGCGCAAGCCTCGGCGACGCGGCGGACCCGATCCTCGTCGCGCAGTTCCGGCTCGAGGAGGCGCGGGCGCTCGCCGCTCTCGGCGAGCGCGAGGAGGCCGCAGCCGAGGCCGCCGCCGTCGCCGGGCTGCTCGCGGACGCCGACCCGCACGACGCTGCCCGCTCGTACGCCGTTCTCGCGCGCGTCTACGCCGACCTCGGCGAGATCGAGCGGGCCGTGGAGCTGTACGAGCTCGCCGCGGAGCTGCTCGAGAACACGTCGAACCCGTACGTCGCGGAGGTGTACGAGGCGCTGGGGCGGCTGTTCGAGGCGCAGGGGCGCGGCGACGACGCGCTGCAGCTCCTCAAGCGCGCGCTCGAGGCGCGCCAGCAGGCGCACGCGCCGAGCTGACGCGACCTAGGATCACGCGATGCAGGTCAGGTCACTCGGGCGCAGCGGCGTCGAGGTCTCGCGGATCATTCTCGGCTGCGGGAACTTCGGCGGGATCGGCTCGGCGCCCGCGTTCTTCGGCTCCGGCGAGACGGAGGGCGAGGCGCACGAGCTGCTCGACGCGGCCTGGGCGGCTGGCATCACGACGCTCGACACGGCGGACGCCTACGGCGGCGGCCGCAGCGAGACCTACATCGGCAACTGGCTCCGCTCGAAGGGAAGCGACGTCCGCGACCGGATCGTCGTCACGACGAAGACGCTCAACCCGATGAGCGACGGCGCCGACCGCGGGCTCGGCCGCGACCGCATCCGCCGGCAGATCGAGAGCAGCCTCGCCCGGCTCGGCCTCGACACCGTCGATCTCTACCTCCCGCACGCGATGGACCCCGACACACCCGTCGAGGAGACGGTGGCGGCGTTCGAGGAGCTCGTTGAGGAGGGGAAGATCCGCGCGTACGGCGGGAGCAACGTCGACGCGGCGTGGCTCGAGCAGGCATTGCGGCACGGGCGGCCGCAGTGCGTCCAGAACTCCTACTCGCTCCTCGAGCGGACCGACGAGCCCGGCGTGCTCACGATCTGCGCCCGAGAGGGCCTCGGGTACACGCCGTTCAGCCCGCTCGCGGGCGGCTGGCTCACCGGGAAGTACCGCCGCGGCGAGGAGCCGCCGCCTGGATCGCGGATGACGCTGCGGCCGGAGCCGTACGAGCACCTGCGCAACGACCGCACATTCGACGCGCTCGAGGCCTTCGAGCGGCTCGCGCACGACCGCGGCACGACGCCCGCAGCACTCGCGATCGCGTGGGTGCTCGCGCACCCGCACGTGACGGCAGTCGTGATCGGGCCGCGCCGCCCGGAGCAGCTGCGGCCGGCGCTCGACGCGATCGAGCTCGAGCTGTCGCCGGTGGAGCGCGAGACGATCAGCGCGCTCTTCGCGTGAGCCTCCTCGTCCTCTCGGAGCGCGAGGTCGAGGAGCTCCTCACGATGGAGGAGTGCATCGACGCGATGGCCGACGTCCTCGCCGCGCTCGCACGCGGAGAGCTCTTCCAGCCGCTCCGGTCCGTCGTCCGGCCGAGCGAGGCACCGGGGCTGATGGGCCTGATGCCGGCGCACCGCGGCGGCGACGACGCCCTCTTCTCGCTGAAGGAGATCGTCGTGTCGCCGGGGAACCCCCGGCGCGGCCTCGACGCGCACCAGGGCGCGGTCCTCCTCCACGACGGCGAGACCGGCGAGTTGCGGGCGCTCCTGAACGCGTCGCCGATCACCGCGATCCGGACGGCCGCCGTCTCGGCCGTGGCGACGCGCGCGCTCGCGCGCGCGGACGCGCGCACCGTCGCGATCCTCGGCGCGGGCGTGCAGGGGCAGGCGCACGCGCGCGCGCTCCGCAGCGTTCTCGGCGACGCGGAGATCCGCATCTGGAGCCGCTCGAGCGGCGGCACGGCGGAAGAAGCCGTGCGGGACGCGGACGTCGTCTGCACGTGCACGAGCTCACGCGAGCCGGTGCTGCGGAGGGAGTGGCTCGCGCCGGGGGCGCACGTGAACGCGGTCGGGTCGAGCGTGCCGTCCGCGCGAGAGCTCGACACGGAGACGATGGCCGCAGCGGCGCTCTTCGTCGACCGCCGCGAGTCCACGCTCAACGAGTCGGGCGACTACCTCCTCGCCGCCGGCGAGGGCGCGATCGGGCCCGACCACATCCGCGCCGAGCTCGGCGAGGTGCTCGTCGGCGCCCACCCAGGCCGGACGAGCGACGCCGAGCTGACGGTGTTCGAGTCGCTCGGGCTCGCGGTCGAGGACCTCGCCGCCGCCGAGCTCGTCGTGCGCAAGGCGCGGGAGCAGGGGGTCGGCACCGAGGTCGCCTTCTGATCCCGCTCGCGGAGATCGAGGCGGCACGCGAGCGCATCGCCGGCGCCGCGATCAGGACGCCCCTCGTGCGGCTCGAGGTCGACGCGCCCGCGGAGATCTGGCTCAAGCTCGAGAACCTGCAACCGATCGGCTCGTTCAAGCTGCGCGGTGCCGCGAACGCGATCCGCGCCGCCGGCCGCGAGGCCGTCGCCGGCGGCGTCGTCACCGCGAGCGCGGGCAACATGGCGCAGGGCGTCGCCTGGGTGGCGCGCGAGCTCGGGACCCGCGCGACGATCGTCGTGCCCGAGAACGCGCCGCAGACGAAGCTCGCGGCGATCGCACGCCTCGGCGCCACCGTCGTCCCCGTGCCGCACGAGCGCTGGTGGCAGGCGCTCGTCGACGGACGCTACGACGACGTGCCGGGCGTGTTCGTCCACCCGGTGCAGGACGACGCCGTGATGGCCGGGAACGGCACCATCGGGCTCGAGGTCGCGGAGGACGCGGCCGACGCCGACGCGGTCGTCGTGCCGTGGGGCGGCGGCGGCCTCACCACCGGGATCGCGAGCGCCCTCGCGCAGACGGCGCCACACGTCGACGTCCACGCCGTCGAGCCGGAATCGGGCGCGCCGCTCGCCGCCGCTCTGGCGGCCGGCGAGCCGCGAGAGGTCGCCTATGCAGCGTCGTTCGTCGACGGTGCAGGCAGCAGGGCG
>DATMJW010000005.1:0-3983 GCA_035553355.1 Gaiellaceae bacterium
TCCCGCCGACGGCAGCCGCCCGCGCAGCTTCGCCACGCCGCCGAAGAGCCAGAGCGTGATGCCCTCGATCTCGACGCCCTCCCGCCGCGCCTGGAGCGCGTGCCCGAGCTCGTGCAGCAGGAGCGAGACGAAGAAGAGGACGGCGGCGACGAGCGCCATCGCGAGGTACGTGCCGTCCGCGAGGCCCGGGTTCTGGTTCGGGAAGACGGCTGCGGCGAGCGACCACGTGATCAGCGCCGCGATCACGAGCAGGCTCCAGTTGAAGCCGATGTCGATGCCGCGGATGCGGCCGAGGCGGAAGCTGTCGGTCACGATCGCCGTCTTCCCCACCCGGGCGGGCTGCAACCGAATCGCGGCGGTCTAGGATGGGCCGGTGACCGCGCTCTACCGGAAGTACCGCCCGCAGGACTTCGACGACGTCGTCGGGCAGGAGGCGGTCGTGCGGACGCTGCGCAACGCGATCGAGCTCGGCCAGGTGCGGCAGGCCTACCTCTTCGCCGGGCCGCGCGGGACCGGCAAGACGTCGATGGCGCGCATCCTCGCCAAGGCGCTCAACTGCGAGCACGGACCGACGCCGAACCCGGACAAGGTCTGCCACGCGTGCGTCGCGATCGCGAACGGCACCTCGCTCGACGTCGTCGAGATGGACGCCGCGTCGCAGCGGGGGATCGACGACATCCGCGAGATCCGCGACCGCGTGGTGCTCCAGCCGGCGGAGGGCCGCTACAAGGTCTACATCCTCGACGAGGCGCACCAGCTCACGGACGCTGCGTGGAACGCGCTCCTGAAGCTGATCGAGGAGCCGCCGCCGCACCTCGTCTTCGTCTTCTGCACGACCGAGCTCGCGAAGGTGATGGCGACGGTGCGGTCCCGCTGCCAGACGTTCGTGTTCGCGCGCCCGCGCCTGCCCGAGCTCGTGCGCGTGCTGCGCCGCGTCTGCGACGCAGAGGGAATCGAGGCGCCCGACGCCGCGCTCGCGCTGATCGCGCGCGGCGCGCGCGGGTCGTTCCGGGACGCGGAGTCGACGCTCGACCAGCTCGCCTCGGCGACGGGCAACCGGATCGACGTCCAGTCGGTGCTCCAGCTCCTCGGCGCCGTCGAGGAGGACGCGCTCTTCCGTCTCTGCGACGCGATCGTCGACCGCGACACGGCCGGCGCGCTCACGTTCGTCGAGGAGCTCGCCGAGCAGGGCCAGGATCTCGGCCGCCTCGTCACGGACCTGCTCGAGCACCTCCGCCACCTGCTGCTCGTGCAGCACATGGGTCACGTGCCCGACTCACTCCCTGTGACCGAGGAGACGCGCGAGCGGCTGCGCGAGCAGGCGAACCAGCTGCCGGAGCCGACGGTGCTGCGCCTGTGCGACCTGCTCGCGCTCGCGGTCGACGACCACCGGCAGGGCGGCGACCCGCGGCTGCCGCTCGAGCTCGCGCTCGTGAAGGTGACGCGCCCCGGCGCCGACCTCTCCCGCGAGTCGCTCGCCTTCCGGCTCGAGCAGCTCGAGCAGCGGCTCGGCGGCGGCGGCGCTCCCGCTCCGGCACCGCCGGTCGCGGCGCCGGCCCCCGAGCGCGCGACGGCCGCGGCGCCGCAGCCCGCCGCGGGCGAGGTCGCGCCCGCGCCCGCGCCCGAGCCCGCCGCCGAGGTCGCGCCCGCGGCGCCCGCGCCGCCGCTCGAGCTCGCGCAGCTCCAGGACGCGTGGCAGCGCGCCGTCCTCCCGGCGGTGCAGGCGCGCTCGATCCCCGTCGCGTCGCTCCTCGGCGAGGCGCGGCCGGCGACGCTCGCGGGCGACGTGCTGACGGTCGAGTTCGCCCCGACCGCGGACTTCCACCGCCGCCAGGCCGAGGAGCCGAAGAACCTCGCCGTGATCCGCGACGCCCTCTACGAGGTCACGGGGCGGAAGCTCGGCGTCGTGCTCGCGCTCGGCGAAGCGCCCGAGGCCCCCGCCGCCGCGGGCGACGACGACGCGCCGCTCGACGAGGACGCGCTGATCTCGATCATCAAGGACACCTTCGACGCCCACGAAGTGGAGGAGCCGCACGCATGAACTTCGACATGAACAAGCTGATGCAGCAGGCCCAACAGATGCAGGAGCAGATGCAGCAGCTGCAGGAGGAGGCCGCGAACGAGGTCGTAGAGGCCTCTGCCGGCGGCGGGATGGTGACGGTGAAGGCGACGGGCGGGGGCGAGATCGTCGGCATCACGATCGACCCGAAGGCGATCGACCCGGACGACCCGGAGATGCTCGCCGACCTCGTCATGGCCGCGGTCAACGAGGCGCTCCGCTCGGGGCAGGCCCTGATGGAGTCGAAGATGCAGGGGATGCTCCCGGGAGGCCTCGGCGGGCTCGGCCTCCCGGGATTCTGACCCCGACCTGCTAGGGCGGCGCGGCTCTAGGCGGCGTCTGCGAGGTCGCGCAGGCGCTCGCCGAGGAGCCGCAGCGCGGTCGTCTCGAGCTGACGGATCCGCTCGCGCGTGAGCCCGAGGTCCTTGCCGATCTGCTCGAGGCTCGCGCCCTCGCCGTGGCCCGCGAGGCCGAACCGCCGCTCGAGCACCTCGCGCTCGCGCTCCGGCAGCTGGGCGACCGCCTCGCGGACGCGCTGCTGCTCGAGCGACAGCCCCGCGAGCTCCACCGGGTCGTCCGCGGACGTGTCCCCGAAGAGGTCGCCGAGCTCGCCGTCGCCGTCGCCCACCGCCTGGTTCAGCGATACCGACGCCTCGACGGCCTCGAGCGCCTCCTCGGCGTGGTTGAGCGGGAGCTGCGCCGCCTCGGCGAGCTCCTCCAGCGTCGGCTCGCGGCCGAGCTTCACCTCGAGCGCCTGCTTGGTGCGGCGCAGCTTGAGCCGCCGCTCCTGCACGTGCACCGGGATGCGGATCGTGTCGGACTGGTTCGCGACCGCGCGCTGGCAGGACTGCCGGATCCACCAGGTCGCGTAGGTCGAGAACTTGAAGCCCTTCCGGTAGTCGAACTTCTCGACCGCGCGGTTGAGGCCGATCGTGCCCTCCTGGATCAGGTCGAGCAGCGGCAGGCCGTGACCCTGGTAGCGCTTCGCGATCGAGACGACGAGGCGCAGGTTGGAATTGACCATCCGCTCCTTCGCTGCGAGGTCGCCGCGCTCGACGCGCTTCGCGAGCGCGACCTCGTCGGCCGCCGTCAGCAGGTCGTGCTTGCCGATCTCGTTCAGGAAGAGCTGCAGGCTGTCGGTCGTCCCGCCGGCGGACGGCGTCAGGTCGAGCTCCGGGGCCTCCTCGGCCGGCTCGATCTCGACCTCCGCCGCGGCGAGCGACTCGCGCAGCGACTCGACGGCGTCGTCGTCGAGCTCGTGCTCGGCGACGAGCGCCTCGAGCTCGTCCGCACGCACGCTCCCGCGCTCCTCCGCCTCGGCGAGGAAGGTGGTCAGGCTCTCGTTCACATTCAGGCCGTCGTGGCCCAGGCTGGGGTTCTTCAGCATGTTCCTCCGTCTGAGTGGGACGGGCCGCGCGCCGCGCCCAGGCGTGGGCAGGGCATCCGGCGGCCGCACTCTCCAGAACGTCCTTCGCGCACAGTTTCTTCCCCAAACCTCGAAAAGTCCAGGCCGAATACGATGAAGCGCGTGTAAAGAAACCGTCAGGCGCTGACACGTCGCGCGGCCGGCACGTCCGGAGGAGACGGTTACGCTGGTGGAGTGCTGAGCCCGTCGGTCGACAACCTCGTCGCGCAGCTGACGCGGCTCCCCGGAATCGGGACGCGAACGGCGCAGCGGCTCGCCTTCCACATCCTCTCGGCGCGCAAGGAGGAGGCGCTCGCGCTCGCCGAGGCGATCGGTGACGTGAAGGAGCGCGTCCGCTTCTGCCGCGAGTGCGGCAACCTCACCGAGGAGGAGCTCTGCGCGATCTGCACCGACGCGCGCCGGGATCGCAGCGTCGTCTGCGTCGTCGAGCAGCCGGTGGACGTGATCTCGCTCGAGCGGACGCACGAGTTCCGCGGCCTCTACCACGTGCTCGGCGGC
>DATMJW010000006.1:0-3909 GCA_035553355.1 Gaiellaceae bacterium
CTGCCGCAGGTTGAGCGTGCAGACGTTGCAGACCGTCATCAGCGTGTCGCACCCCGTCGCCTCCGCGTAGGCGAGGATGCGCGCGTTCAGGTGCAGGTAGTAGTCGGGGTCCGCCTCGTGGATGTCGCCGGCGCCGCAGCACGTGACGGTTTCGAGCTCCACGAGCTCGAGCCCGACCTTCGGCGACAGCGCCTGCGTCGAGATGTCGAGCTCCTTGGCCGAGAGCGACGCGAGACAGCCCTTGTAGTACGCGACCTTCTTCAACGGGTCTCCTCCGTCCTCTCCTCGTTCGGGCGATCCGCCGAGTACTTCTTCGTCGGCTGCTCGCCCGGTGTGATGTCGGCGTGGTCGCGGCTGCCGTGGCCCGAAACGCTGCCGCCGCCCTCCGAGACGTTCCCGTGCGCGTGCTCGAGCCGCGAGAGGGCGCGCTCGCCCTGCACGTGCCCGAGCGCGCCGCGCCGGTCCTGCGACTGCACGATGTCGTGGAGCGCGCGCGCCTCCTTCACGCCCTCCGCGACGTGCGGCGGGAACGGCGGCGGCACCTTCCCCTTGACGGCGAGGCCCATCGCGAACTTCATCTGCTTGATCGACGAGACGACGCCCTGCGTCTTCGGGACGAGCTCCGTCTCGCGCAGCCAGCCCGTCGTCTTCGCGGAGACGACGAACCACCGCGCATGCTTCGCCCCCATGTCGTCGTCGATGCCCTCCTTCATCGCCTCGGCCCCCAGCTTCGCGATCGCGTCGCGCGGGTCGACGCCCTTCGGGCACCGCTCGTTGCAGAAGTAGCAGCGGGTGCACTCCCAGATCCCGTGCTCGGAGCTGTAGTCCTGAAGGCGCTCGACACGGGCGCCGTCGCGCGGGTCGCCGACGAAGCGCATCCCCTTCGCGAGCGCCTGCGGCCCGAGGAACTCGGGGTCGGACTCCATCGAGTTGCACTCGGAGACGCAGCAGCCGCAGTTGATGCAGAGCGACTCCTTGTGGATCACGTTCATCCGCTCCTGCGAGATGACGTGCTCCTGGTTCGGCTCGGGGACGTCGTAGCCCGGCTGCAGGTACGGCTTCATCGCCTTGAACTTCGCCCAGAACGGATCCATGTCGACGACGAGGTCCTTGACGATCGGGAGGTTCCCCATCGCGCTCACGACCGGCACGTGGCCGCGCTGCGCGATGTCGTACATGCGCGTCTTGCAGGCGAGGACGGCGGCGCCGTCCATCCGCATCCCGCAGGAGCCGCAGATCATCATGCGGCAGCTCTTCCGGTAGGCGAGGCTGCCGTCGTAGCGGTCCTTGACGATGTCGAGGCAGTCGAGGAGCGTCGCCTCCTCGGGCGCGTCGATCTCGTACTCGCGCAGCGCGCGCTCGCCGGTGGACGAGTCGTAGCGCCAGATCTTGAGGCCAACCTGCATCCCTAGTACTTCCTCTCCGTCGGCGTCCACTTGGTCATGCGCACGTCCTTGTACGAGAGCTCCGGGCCGCCGTCGACCCAGCGGGTGATCGAGTGCTTGAGGAAGTTCTCGTCGTCGCGGTTCGGGTAGTCGTGCGGGCGCGAGTGGGCGCCGCGGCTCTCCCTGCGCGCGATCCCCGCCTGCAGCATGCAGGCGGCGAGGTCGAGCATGTAGCCGACCTCGATCGCCTGCGTGAGGTCGCTGTTGAAGACGTGCCCCTTGTCCTCGACGACGACGCGCTCGTACCGCTCGCGCAGCCCCTCGATGATCCCGACCTGCTTCTGCATCTGCTCCTCGCGCCGGAAGACGCCGAAGTTCTCGAGCATCGTCTGCCCGAGCTCGTCGCGGACCATCCACGGCCGCTCGCCCTCGCTGCGGTCGAGCAGCGTCTTCAGCTCGCGCTCAGCGTCGGCCGTCGCGGAGGTCGGCACCTCGACGGTCGTGTGCGAGAGCGCCCACTCGGCAGCGGCGCGGCCGGCGCGCCGGCCGAAGGTGATCGTCTCCATCAGCGAGTTCCCGCCGAGGCGGTTCGCGCCGTGGACGGAGACGCACGCGACCTCGCCGGCGGCGTAGAGGCCCGTGAGCTCCGTGAGGCCGTCCGTGTCCGTCTCGACGCCCCCCATGTGGTAGTGGGCGCCCGGCCGCACGGGGATCGGCTCGTGGATCGGGTCGACCCCCGCGTACACCATCGCGAGCTCGCGCGACCCCGGCAGGCGCGTGAGGATCTTCTCGGCGCCGAGGTGCGTGAGGTCGAGGAGGACGGAGCCGTTGACGCCGCGCCCCTCGTCGATCTCCGTCTGCTCCGAGCGCGAGACGACGTCTCGCGACGCGAGGTCCTTGGCCGTCGGCGCGTACCGCTCCATGAAGCGCTCGCCGAGCGAGTTCCGAAGGATGCCGCCCTCGCCGCGGCAGCCCTCGGTGATCAGGATCCCGCTCGGGTACATCGTCGTCGGGTGGAACTGCATGAACTCCATGTCCTTCAGGGGCAGCCCCGCGCGCAGCGCCATCGCCATCCCGTCGCCGGTGCAGGCGTAGGCGTTGGTCGTCGCGCGGTAGAGGCGGCCGGCGCCGCCCGTCGCGAGGATCACGGTCTTGCCGCCGAGCGCCTTCAGGCCGCCGTGCAGGAGGTCCCAGGCGATCACGCCCTGGCAGCGGTCTTGGTGCACGACGAGCTGCCAGGCGAAGTACTCCTCGTAGACCTTGATGTCGCGCTTCACGAGCTGCTCGTAGAGCACCTGGATGAGGACGTGGCCGGTGATGTCGGCGGCGAAGACGGTGCGCGGCGAGCCGGCGGCGCCGAACGGGCGCTGGGCGAGCTTCCCGTCGTCGTTCCGCGTGAAGACCGCGCCCCAGTGCTCGAGCTGGTAGATGTCGAGCGGCGCCTCGCGCGTGAAGACCTCGATCGAGTCCTGGTCGCCGAGGTAGTCCGACCCCTTGACGGTGTCGAACGCGTGGGTCTCGGGGTCGTCCTCCGCCGTGTTCCCGAGCGCCGCGTTGATCCCGCCCTCGGCCGCGCCGGAGTGGCTGCGGGTCGGGTGGAGCTTCGAGACGATCGCGACGTCCGCGCCGGCGTCGTGAGCCTCGATCGCGGCGCGCATGCCTGCGCAGCCCGCCCCGATGACGAGAACGTCGTGCTTCGCGTCCACCTCGACGGAAGCTATCGGAACGGGTCGCCGTACCGCATCGGCAACCGGCGGAGCTAGATCCGGGGGCCGGCCTGGAGGATGTTGTCGTCGGCGCGGAACTTCGAGAAGTTCTGGCGGAACATCGCCGCGAGCTCCCGCGCCTTCCGGTCGTACGCGTCCGGGTCGGCCCACGTCGCGCGCGGGTCGAGCAGGCGAGGGTCGACGCCGGGGACGGCGATCGGAACCTCGACGCCGAACGTGGGATCGGTGCGCGTCTCGACCTCGTCGAGCTGGCCGGAGAGCGCGGCGTGGAGGAGCGCGCGCGTCGCCGAGATCGGCATCCGCAGCCCTTCGCCGTACGGCCCGCCCGTCCAGCCGGTGTTGACGAGGAAGACACGCGAGCCGTGCGTGTCGAGCTTCTTCGCGAGGAGGCGCGTGTAGATCACGGGCGGCTGCGGCAGGAACGGCGCGCCGAAGCAGGCGGAGAACGTCGGCTGCGGCTCCTTGACCCCGATCTCCGTGCCCGCGAGCTTCGCCGTGAAGCCGGAGAGGAACCAGTACATCGCCTGGTCGCGGGTGAGGCGCGCGATCGGCGGCAGGATCCCGAACGCGTCGGCCGTGAGGAAGATCACCGTCGACGGGTGCCCCGCGCGCTTCGCCGGCAGGTGGTTCGCGATCTGCTCGAGCTTGTAGGCGGCGCGCGTGTTCTCCGTCTTCGCCGCGCTGTCGAGGTCGACGATGCCGGAGTCGTCGACGACGACGTTCTCGAGGATCGTCCCGAAGCTGCGGGTCGTGCGGTAGATCTCGGGCTCCGCCTCGGGCGAGAGCTTGATCACCTT
>DATMJW010000007.1:0-30520 GCA_035553355.1 Gaiellaceae bacterium
GATCGGGAGGCCGCGGAAGATCTCGATGTAGAGGCGGATCAGCCACTGGAGCGGCTTGAACCGGATCGTGATCAGCGTCCCGAGCAGGATGCCGATCAGGACGCTGCCGGTGACCGCGATCGCCGCGACGCGCAGCGTCCCGGGGAGGCCCTCCTCGAGGATGTAGCGGACGACGGGGCCGTACCAGTCGGGCAACTCAGGCCCTCCCCGGCACAGCGAGGCGCCGCTCGAGCAGCCGCACGAGCGCGGACAGCGACCAGACGAGCGCGAGGTACGTGCCGGCGAGCACCGTCAGCGCCTCCATCGTCTCGAGCGTCAGGTTCGAGATGTTGATCGCCGTCGTCGTCAGCTCTGCGTACCCGATCACGTACATCAGCGACGTGTTCTTGAGGACCGAGACGTAGGTGTTGATCGAGGACGGCAGCGCGATCCGCCCGCCGATCGGCAGCGTCACGTTCAGGAACGTGCCGAGCTTGCCGAAGCCGAGCGCGTGCGCCGCCTCACGGGTGCGGTACGGGACCGCCTCGAAGCCGGCGCGGAAGTTCTCGCTGTTGAACGCGCCGCCCCAGATCATCACGGAGACCCACGCGACCGTGAACGCGTCGAGCAGGATCCCGAACTGCGGCAACGCGTAGAAGATCATGAAGATCTGGACGAGGATCGGGGTGTTGCGGACGATCTCGAGGTAGACGATCGTCAGCTGGCTCACGACCGGGATCCGGTGTGCGCGCGCGGCGCCGAGGACGGCGCCGATCACGAAGGAGCCGAGGATCGCGAGCGCCGACACCTTCAGGGTGTTCACGAGCCCGTCGACGAGCTCGGCGTGGTTCTCCGCGACGAACGCCCAGAGGTCGTAGCTGGCGAGGATCACCGGCATGCGAGGTCAGGCACGGGAGCGGCCGCGCGTGCGCGGCCGCTCCCGTCCTTCGGTCCTGCGTCTTCCGCTAGGGGCAAACGGTGTCCGCGCTCGGGGAGCCGGGCGGGGCATACCCGAACGTGTTGTTCGGCCGCAGGATGTTGCGCGAGAAGCCCGGCACGAACCGCGCCGGCACGTTGTTCCGGAGGATGCCCATGAACTGGTCCTTCTTGCGCATGAGCTCGAGGCGCGAGTCGACCCACCGCTTGAGCGCGACGTTCCCCTGCTTGATCCCGATCCCGTACGGGAGGGCGAGGAACGTGTCCTCGATCAGCTTCGCGTTGCGGTCTGCGGCGGCGACGCCGACGAGCACCGTGTCGTCCCACATCAGCGCGTCCGCACGGCCCTGGTTGAACGCGAGCAGGGCGTTGGCGAAGCTGTCCGTGACGACGACGTCGGTGTTCGCGAAGCACCGCTTCATCCACCGGTCGTAGATCGAGCCGCTCGTGGTGGCGACCCGGCGCCCGCGGATGTCGTTCAGCGAGCTGATCGGCGAGTCGTTCCGCACGAGGAGCCGGCCCGTCGCCTTGTAGTACGCCCGCGAGAAGTCGATGCGGGTGTCGCGGTCGGCGGTGTACGTGAACGTCGAGATGACGAGGTCGACGCGGTCGTTCGTCAGCAGCGGCTCACGCGCCGGGGTCGGCGCGCACACGAACGTCACCCGCTGCGAGCGGCCGAACGCGTAGCGGGCGAACCACCGGGCGATCTCGACGTCGAAGCCGGCGTGCTTGCCGCGGACGTCGATGTAGCCGAACGGCGGCGCGTCGCACTTGACGCCGACGACGAAGCGGTTCCGTGCCTTGATGTTCGCCGGCAGCTTCGGCAGCGGCTTCGTCGCCTCCGCGGCGACCGGCGAGGCCGGGCCGATTGCGGCCGTACGCTGGGCGGGTGCGACCGTCGCGAGGACGGACGCGACGAGCATGACCCCCAGCGTGGCCAAGATGACCTTCAGCTTCATTCAGCCACTCCTTCTCTCTCGTTGGATTCCAGCTCTTCCAGCGACGACGCCAGACCGGTCGTCCGCCGCAGGAATCTCCGTGTGCGCTCCTCGCGCGGGTGGTCGAGCACCTCACGCGGCGCGCCGTGCTCGACGATGCGGCCGTCGTCCATGAAGACGAGGCGGTCACCCACCTCTCGCGCGAATTGCATCTCGTGCGTGACGACCAGCATCGTCATGCCGTCGCGCGCGAGGTCGCGCATCACCGCGAGCACCTCGCCGACGAGCTCCGGGTCGAGGGCCGACGTGACCTCGTCGAAGAGCATCACGTGCGGGTCGATCATCAGCGCACGCGCGATCGCGACGCGCTGCTGCTGACCACCGGAGAGCTGGTGTGGGTGCTGGTGGGCCTTCTCGTGGAGGCCGACGCGGTCGAGCAGCTCGAGCGCCCGTGCCTCGGCCTGCGCCCGCGGCTGCTTCCGGATCCGGCGCGCCGCGAGCGTCAGGTTGTCGATCACCTTCAGGTGCGGGAAGAGGTTGAACTGCTGGAACACCATTCCGATCCGCTGCCGCACCGCGCTCACATCGACGCCCTTGCGCGTGATCTCCTCGCCGTCGAGGAAGATGCGGCCCGAGTCGAGTGGCTCGAGCAGGTTCACGCAGCGCAGGAGCGTGCTCTTGCCGCTCCCGCTCGGGCCGACGATCACGAGCACCTCGCCCCGGCTCACCTCGAGGTCGATGCCGTCGAGGACGAGGTTGTCGCCGAAGCTCTTCCGCACCGCCTCGAGCCGCACGACCTCGGAGCCCGCGTCTGCGAGCGCACGGTCGTGCGCTGCAACTCCCCCGGTCACGCCCGTCAATAAAGGGCACCCTCCGGCGAAAGTCAAGGTCGCGCCGGGCCGCCGCCGGCCGATGTTTCCGCCGCAGCGAACGCGGTAGAGCTACCGCCCGTGGACCTCCCCCTCGTCGCGTACGCGAACCGGCTCCCCGTCTCGAAGACGCGCGCGGGCTGGCGGCTGTCGGCGGGTGGCCTCGTGACGGCGCTGAAGCCGGCGCTCGAGGCACGTGGCGGTGCGTGGGTCGGCTGGGACGGAGGCTCCGGCGACGTTCCCCGAGGCGTCGAGGGGCTCGACATCGCGCTGAAGCCGGTGTCGCTCGGAAAGCGCGAGGTGGACGACTACTACCACGGGTTCGCGAACCGGACGCTCTGGCCTCTCCTCCACGGGCTCGTCGAGCAGCCCGTCTTCGACCGCGCATGGTGGGCGGCGTACCGCGGCGTCAACGAGCGCTTCGCGACCGAAGGCGACGTCGAGGGGGAGGCGGTTCGGTGGGTGCACGACTACCACCTGATGCTGCTGCCGGAGCTGCTCCGGAGCCGCGGCGCCGACGGCCCGATCGCGTTCTTCCTCCACATCCCGTTCCCCGCGCCCGAGATCTTCGCGCGGCTGCCGTGGCGCGCCCGCATCCTGGACGGGCTGCTCGGCGCCGACGTCGTCTCGTTCCACACCGCCGAGTACCGCGACAACTTCCTGCGCACGTGCCTGCGCCTGCGCGACGACGTCGTCGTCTCGGGGACGACGCTCGACGTGGGCGACCGGCTCGTCGAGGCGGTCGCGCACCCGATCTCGATCGACGCCGACGACTTCGCGCGGCGGGCCCGCCGGCCGTCGGTCGTGCGCTGCCTCGCGGGCCTGAAGCGGCAGTTCGAGGGGCGGCGGCTCCTGCTGGGCGTCGACCGACTGGACTACACGAAGGGGATCATCGAGCGGTTGCGCGCGATCGAGCTCCTGCTCGAGCAGCGCGCGGAGCTGCGGGGCGAGATCGCGTTCGTCCAGGTGGCGGTGCCGAGCCGCGGCGAGATCCGCGAGTACCGCGAGCTGCGCGCGTCGGTCGAGGAGCTCGTCGGGCGGATCAACGGACGCTTCACCGAGCCCGGCATGGACGTGCCGATCCACTACCTCTACCGCGGCGTCACGCCCGACCGCCTGCTCGCGTACTACCGCGCGGCGGACGTCTGCCTCGTCACGCCGCTCCAGGACGGGATGAACCTCGTCGCCAAGGAGTTCGTCACCGTGCAGGCCGCCGCCGCCTGTGACGGCGTGCTCGTCCTGAGCGAGTTCACGGGCGCCGCCGAGGAGCTGCGGGAGGCACTGCCGTGCAATCCCTACGACGTCGAAGGCCTCGCGGGCGCGATCGAGCTGGCGCTCGAGCTACCGCCGGACGAGAACGCCGCGCGCATGCAGAGAATGGCGGCGCGGATCCACGAGCACGACGTCTTCTGGTGGGCGGATCAGGAGCTCGCGACGGCGACGGCGTTCGGCCGCCGCGCGCGGGCGAGCGTGTAGCGCTCGAGCGCGTCGTCGAGCGTCGGCAGCAGCTCGCCGCGCTCGCTCCCGAGCGCGCTGAAGAGCGGTCTCCGTGCCGGAAACACCGGCGGCGGCGACGCCTCGATCGCCTCGGGGTCGAGGCCCGCGGCCGCGGCCGCCCGCGCTGCGAGCTCGTGCCACGTGACGGCCCCGCGACTCGCGAGATGCCAGATCCCGCTCTCGCCGTCCACGAGCAGGTCGAGCACCGCGTGCACGAGGTCGGGGACGTAGGTCGGCGATACGACGCTGAGCGCGTCGGCGGTGGCGCTTCCCGAGCCGGCGAGCTCCTCCAGGATCCGCGTCACGAAGTTGTAGGCGTCGGTCGGGCCGAAGAACGCGCTCGTGCGGACGACGAGAGCGCCGTCGTGAGCCGCGAGCACGAGCTCCTCGGCCGCGGCCTTCGAGGCGCCGTAGACGTTGAGCGGTGCGACGGCGTCCGACTCGACGTACGGGCGTCGCGCCAGACCGTCGAAGACGAGGTCGGAGGAGAACGTCACGAGCCCGATCCCGCGCGCGGCGCAGGCACGCGCCAGGATCTCGGGTCCCACGGCGTTCTCGCGCATGCATCTCGCCGCGTCGGCTTCGGCGTCGTCCACCCGGACGTAACCCGCGGTGTTCACGACCGCCCACGGCCGCAGCTCGTCGAGCGCGGCCACGACGGACGCCTCGTCGGCGATGTCGAGCTCGGCGCGGCGCAGCAGGCGGTGCGAGAGGTTCCGCTCCGCGCCCGCGGCGGCGAACGCCTGACCGAGCGTACCCGTCGCCCCCGTGAAGACGACCGGCCGACCGCGGAGCGGAAGACGGTCCGCGCGCCACCAGCCGCGATCCTCGAGCACGGGATGCGCCGGCTCGACGCCGCCTGCGAGAGCCGCCGCGGCCGCCGCGAGCGCCGTCGGCCGCGGCCGCGGCCCACGCACGTCGTGGACGCCCGCCTCGTAGAACCCCCGGGGCCCGGTGCAGAGCCGATCCCAGTCGTAGGTGCCGAGGAACGACCACACGGTCACCGCGCGGACGTCGGCCCCCTCGGCGCGCGCCTCCTCCGCCGCACGCCACACCTCCACGAGCCAGCGCAGCTGCTCCTCGCGGTAGAGCCCGTTGTGGACCTCGGTGACGGCGAGCGGGAGCCGGTACCGCTCCCACGCCGCGCGCAGGATCGGCGCCGGCCCCTCCCGCAGCTCGGCCGGCGCGACGTCGTCGGCGTAGGCGTGGAGGCCGTTGCCGCCGTGCCAGCAGGCGTCGTACCGGTCGAGCCGGTGGTCGAGGATCCGCTCGCCGCTCAGGTAGTGGTTGATGCCGAGCATGTCCGGCGGGCAGGGGCGGTCGAGAAGCCATTCGAACTCGTCCAGGTCGAATCCCTCGTCGGCGAAGCGGGTCGCGACCGCGCCGTCGAGGTCGAGCGTCCCGGTCAAGAGGTCGAACGAGAGCCAGCGGCGCTCGTTCTCCAAGTCGGCCTGGTAGCGAAGCGGCGGCGTCGCGTGCATCCGCCCCAGGTCCTCGGTCTGGACGAGCTGTGCGTCGGGGTTCACGCGGCGGACCGCCTCCATGGCGAGCACGGTCGCGCGGCACTGGACGGTGACGGCGCGCGCGTACGAGCGATCGTCGCGCGCGTGCGGGTACCAGTGGCCGTACAGGGCGGAGAAGCGCGCCGTCGTATTCGGCTCGTTGACCGGCGTCCAGAGCTCGAGCCACGGGTACCGCTCTGCGACCTCCGCCGCGTGCTCGGCGAGGCCCGCCGCGAACCCGTAGTCGAGCAGGTTCGTGTGCGCGGGGCCGCTCCCGTGATGACAGAGCCCGACGATCGGGCGGATGCCGAGCTCGCGCAGCCGCCCGAGGCGCTCGTCCACCCACCCCCAGTCCGGCGCGCGCTCCCAGAGCACGGGGTAGCGGATGGTCCGGAGCCCCAGCTCTGCGAAGAGGTCGAGGTCGTCGAGGCGGTGCCGGTGGCCGTTCAGCTCGAGCTGGTCGAACCACCTGTCGCCGACGCGGTTGTACGTGCACTCGATGCCGCCCCACAGCTCCATCAGGAGCGTCGAGCGGCGGTTCTTCCCGGCGTCGAGACCGGCGGCGCGGTGGCCGTGATGCGCTTGAAGACCGCGAGTGCCTGCGCGACGACCTGATCCATGTTGTAGTAGCGGTACGTCGCGAGGCGGCCGACGAAGTGGACGCCGCTCGTCGCGTCGGCGAGCTCCTTGTACGCCTTGTAGAGCTCGGCGTTCTCCGGCTTCGGCACCGGGTAGTACGGGTCGCCCTCCGCCTGCGGGATCTCGTAGACGAGCGTCGTCTTCGGGTGCTCCTGCCCCGTGAGGTACTTGAACTCCGTGACGCGCGTGTACAGGTGCTCGTTCGGGTGGTTGATCACGGCCGCCGGCTGCGCGACCTCGACGTCGCGGGTCTCGAAGCGGAACTCGAGCGAGCGGTACGGCAGCTTCCCGTAGCGGAAGTCGAAGAACTCGTCGACGGGCCCGCTGTAGACGATCTCGCCGTGCGGGACGATCCCCTCGAGCTCGCGGTAGTCGGTGTTCAGCAGCACCTTCACGTTGGGATGGTCGAGCATCCGCTCGAACATCCGCGTGTACCCGTGCCGCGGCATGGCCTGGTAGGTGTCCGTGAAGTAGCGGTCGTCGCGGTTCGTCCGGACGGGGACGCGCGCGGCCACCGACGCGTCGAGCTCCGACGGGTCGAGATCCCACTGCTTGCGCGTGTAGTTGCGGAAGAACTTGACGTAGAGCTCGCGACCGACCTTCGAGACGACGACGTCCTCCGAGGTGCGGATCCGCTCCACCGGCTCGGCGACGGACGCGAAGAACTCGTCGAGCTCGCTCGACGAGAGGCTGAGTCCGTAGAGCTCGTTGATCGTGTCGAGGTTGATCGGCATCGGCACGAGCCGTCCGTCGACGCTCGCACGCACGCGGTGCTCGTACGGCCGCCACTCCGTGAACTGCGAGAGGTAGTCGAAGACCTCGCGCGAGTTCGTGTGGAAGATGTGCGGCCCGTACCGGTGGACGAGGATGCCGGCATCGTCGTAGTGGTCGTAGGCGTTGCCGCCGATGTGCGGCCGGCGGTCGACGACGAGGACGCGCTTCCCCGCCTGCGAGGCGAGTCGCTCGGCGAGGACGGATCCCGCGAAACCGGCGCCGACGACGAGGTAGTCGAACGGCTGCGGGCGCGGGCGCGGCGGGGGCGGCGGCGCGAGGACGCGCTCCACGTGTGCCCGCATCCGCGCGAAGGTCGCATCCCACGACGTCCGCTCGAGCACCTCGTCCACACGCTGCGAGATCGGTGCGAACCCGCGCTCGAGGGCCGCCTCGATCGCGTCGACGAACCCCTCGACGTCCTCTGCGATCGCGACGAGCCCGTCGTTGCCGTACGGATCGACCACGTCCGCGATCGGCGTCGAGACGACGGGGAGCCCACTTGCGAGGTACTCGAGCGTCTTCGTCGGGCTGATGAACTTCGTCGCGGCGTTGAGCGCGAACGGCATCAGCGCGACGTCCCAGCCGGCCGCGTACGCCGGGAGCTCCGCGTAGTCCTTGAGCCCGAGGTAGTGGATGTTCGGCCGCTGCGGCAGCGCGTCGGGGTCGATCTTGGCGACGGGGCCGACGATCGTCAGCTGCCACTCCGGCCGCGCGTCGGCGATGCCGGCGAGCAGGTCGAGGTCGAGCCGCTCGTCGACGACGCCGTAGAAGCCCAGTCGCGGGCGCGGGATCGGCGCCAGGTCTTCGGGCTCCGGCTGCGGCGCGCGCGCCGCGCGGAAGTGCTCCGCCTCGACGCTGCTCGGGAACGCGTGCACGTCGGGGTGGAGCGCGCGCTTCGCGCGGTAGAGGCTGTTGCCGCCGGTGAACACGAGATCCGCGCGCTTCAACAGGCGCGCCTCGCGATCGGCCAGCTCGGCCGGCGCGCCGGCGAACCCCGAGAGCTCGTCCATGCAGTCGTAGACGGTCGCGAGCGGCCGCAGGTGCTCGGCGAAGCACGCGGCCATCGGCGTGTAGACCCAGAGCACGTAGCGGTCGATGTCGTGCTGGACGAACGCCTCGTCGAGCAGCGTCTGCTGCACGGCGTCGGCCTCCGCGACGTCGAGCCCCGGCGGGAGCTGCGGGACGACGACCGTCACGCCCTCGGGCGTCGAGTGCACCTTCAACCCGAGCTCGTCCGCCTCGACGGGCTCCTCGAAGAGGAAGACGCGGTGGGTGCGGGCCCAGCGCGAGAGCAGGTGCTGCGGTCGCTGGAACACGAACCCCCAGCGAAGGTGCGAGAGACAGACGATGTCGAAACCGGCCTCGATGCCTGCCACGAAGCTCCTTTTCCGCTTGTGGGCTGCGATCCGGCCCGGGACGTGTGCTTCTGAGGTCCCCGCTCGACACGGCGTGAAACGTCCCCCATCCGAGGGAGAGCGGCTCACCCGAAAACCGCGATGCTGGGAGGAGCCACGCCTGCGGCCGCGGTCGTGGGCGTCGCCCTCCCCCCATGGACGATCCCGCCGTCTCCACGCTCGACACCCGCGCCCAGAGGCTGCGCGTCGTCGAACCCGTCGCGGACGCGCCGGCGAGCGACGCCGCCCTCGACTCCTACCGGCGGCTCGCCGACGTCTTCCACGACGTGCTCTCGGAGCAGAGCCTCGACTCGCTCCTCGTCCTCATCGCCGACACGCTGGCGGAGCTCGTCCCGTACGAGGCGCTCCACATCTACGAGGCCGACGAGGCGCGGCAGCAGTTCGTCCCGCAGCTCGTCCGCAGCGAGTGGGCGAACGAGGTGCTCGAGGACATCTTCCCCTTCGGCGTCGGCATCACGGGGTGGGCCGTGGAGCACCGCGAGCCGGTCCTGTCGAACCGGGCGCACCTCGATCCCCGCGTCGCCTTCGTGCCGGGCACACCCGTCGAGCCCGAAGCGCTGATCTGCGTCCCGCTGATCGCGCGCGGCTCGCTGAAGGGGACGCTCAACGTCTACCGGATCGGGGAGGACGCCTGCTTCAGCGAGCAGGAGTTCGAGCTCGCGAAGCGGTTCGGCGACGCCGCCGCGCTCGCCCTCGACAACGCGCACGTGCGCGCGCGCCTCGAGCGCGAGGCGCAGACCGACGCGCTCACCGGCCTCTACAACCACCGCTACTTCCACGAGCGGCTGCGCCAGGAGCTGACGCGCGCCTCGGCGGCGCACGAGTCGGTCGCGCTCGTGATGCTCGACATCGACGACTTCAAGAAGGTGAACGACGTCTACGGGCACGGCGTCGGCGACGAGGTGCTGTCGCAGCTCGCGGATCACCTCCGCGCGGAGGTGCGCCCGTCGGACGTCGTGTGCCGGATCGGCGGCGAGGAGTTCGCCGTCATCGTCCCGGCCGGCGGGGAGCGGGAGGCGGTCGCGCTCGCGACGCGTCTCGCCGCACGGCTCGAGGCGGCGGAGCTCGAGCTCGCAGGGCGCATGTCGGTGTCGATCGGCGTCGCGCACGGACCCGAGCACGCGGCGAACCCGCGCGAGCTCGTCGCGTGCGCGGAGGCGGCGATGATGGCTGCGAAGGCGCGCGGGAAGAACCAGCTCGTCCTCTTCGACGACGCCGAGTCGACGGAGCGGCCGGAGGCGCGCGACGCTCGCCGCGAGGAGCTGCGCTCCATCGCGCACCTCAAGATGCTGCAGTCGCTCGGCGGGAAGCTCAATCGGCTCACCGACGTGGGCGAGATCGGGACGACGATCGCGAACGAGCTCCGGCTGCTGATCGACTACCACAACTGCCGCGTCTTCCTGCGCGACGGCGACAGTGTCGTTCCCGTCGCGTTCCAGGGCCAGCTCACGCACGGGACGCAGTCGGCGATGAAGGTGCTCGAGACGCGCGTCGGCGAGGGGTTCACGGGCCACGTCGTCGCGACGGGCCAGCCGCTGCTCCTGCCGGACGCCGCGAAGTGCGAGTTCTCGGTGCCGATCGCCGGCACGGACGAGATCGAGGAGTCGGTGATCGCCGTGCCGCTCAACTACGGCGCGCGCACGATCGGCGCGATCGTCATCTCGAAGCTCGGCGTGGCGCAGTTCGACGAGGACGATCTGCGGCTGCTCGAGGTGCTCGCCGGGCACGCCGCGGTGGCGCTCGAGAACGCGCGCCTGTACGAGGCGCAGCGGCGGGAGGCGGAGGGCGCGCACGCGCTGCTCGACTTCAGCCGCGACCTGGCGACCGCCGAGACGCTCGACGAGGTCTTCGCGCGCGTCGTCGCCGGAGCCACCCGCATCCTCGAGGCGCCGCACGCGTCGCTCTGGCTCCAGGAGGCCCCGGGCGGCGATCTCGTCGGCTGCGCCGCCGTCGGCTACGACGACCGGCGCGTCGAAGGCCGCCGCTTCCCCGCCGCCGCGGTCGCACCGTTCCTCGACGCGCGCGAGCCCTACGTCCTCGGCCCCGAGGCGTACGCGCATCTCGCCAGCGTCCCCGCCGGCGGCAGCGGCGCCTACGCGATCGCGCCGTTCACGGTGGACGGTCGCTGGGGAGCGATCGCGGTCGCCGCGCCGGAGTCGCGCGAGCTCGCGGAGCGGGAGCTCGATCTCCTCGGCGGCCTCGCGCACGGCGCGAAGCTCGCGATCGCGAACGCGTCGAGCTTCGAGTCGCTCGAGCGGACGTTCCTGTCGACGGTCGAGGCGCTCGCGAACGCGCTCGAGGCGCGCGACGAGTACACGTCGTCGCACGCGCGCTGGATCACCGACACCGCGCTCCGCGTCGGGCGCGAGCTCGGGCTCGACGGCGACGCTCTCAAGCGGCTGGAGCTCGGTGCGCTCTTCCACGACATCGGCAAGATCGGGATCCCGAACTCGGTCCTCCTCAAGCCAGGGCCGCTGACGGACGAGGAGCGCGCCCTCATCGAGACGCACCCGGAACTCGGCGAGAAGATCCTCGCGCCGATCGACCAGCTGGGCGACGTCTGCACGATCGTGCGCTCGTGCCACGAGCGCTGGGACGGCCGCGGCTACCCCGACGGCAAGAGCGGCGACGAGATCCCGCTCGAGGCGCGCATCATCTTCGCCTGCGACGCCTTCCACGCGATGACGACGGACCGCCCGTACCGCCGCCGCCTCGCTGCGGCAGAGGCGCTGCGGCGGCTCGAGGAGGCGAAGGGGACGCAGTTCGACCCGCGGGTCGTCGACGTCTGCCTGCGCCTGCTCGAAGCCCCGCCGGCCTGAGCAGCCCGCGGCCGCGCGCGCCCGCGGGAACGCGCGCCCGCGGGAACGCGACGACGCGGGACGACTCTAGGCCGACTCGCGCTGCTGCTTGCGACGCGCGAGATCCGCTTGCGCCTTCTCCGCGAGCTCGCGGAGCCGCCGCGCGTTCTCGAGGGCGCGTGCGCGGCGCTCTCGATCCTCGTCAGTCATCCTCTTCCGCTTCACCGTCGTCCTCTCGAAGCAGCCGCTCGATCTCGAGCAGGGTCACGCTGATGTCGCTGACGTTGAAGAGTAGCCCCACGACTTCGTCGCGCTCGATCAGCGGGTCGCTCACGCGCCCACGGTGACGATGCGGGCGCGCGGCCGCAAGGTGGCTCTTCTGGACTAGACGCGTTCGGCGAGGAGGAGCGTCGGTGTCCGGAGGACGTCGCGCCAGTCGCCGGGCGCCTCGGGATCCACGACCTCCCCGCGCACGGCGACGGCGACCTTGACCTCGGCGCCCCGCAGGAACGCGCAGACGTCCGGCCCGGCGTCGAGCGGCTCGTACCCGGCGGCGAACGCCGACGGCCGCCGCTCCCGCAGCGCCAGCGTCGTCCGGATCAGGCGCAGCTTCTCGGGCTCGTCGGCCGACCCCAGGAGCCGCCGCCGCAACCGCCAGTCGACCTCGCGCCGGTTGTCCGGGTCGACGAGTGCGAGGAAGGGCAGCTCGTCGCCCTGGTACACGTCGGGGACGCCGGGGCACGTGAGCTTGAGGAGCACCATCCCGAGGGTCGCGCGCTGCGCCTCCTCGACGACGCGCCGCACGAAAGGCTCGAACGACTCCCGGAACCGCTCGTCGCGCAGGAGGCCCGTCGCGAACGACTTGACCTTCCCCTCGTGCTCGTGGTTCTGGTCGATCCAGTTCGTGTTCGTCTTCGCCTCGCGCAGTGCCTTCTCGAGGTAGCGCTCGAGCCGTTCGGCGACCGACGGGTCGGCAGGGTCCCAGACGCCGACGAGCGTCTGGAGGACGAGGTACTCCTCGTTCGGGTCGTCGAGACCCCCGGTGTCCGCGTGCCAGCGCGCGACGAGGTCGACCCACTCGTCCGCGAAGCGCGAGATCGCCGCGATGCGCGCGCGGGTGTCGGCGCTCCGCTTCGCGTCGTGCGTCATCGTCGAGAGCAGGTGCAGCGGGAAGCGCTCGGCGCGCTCGAGGTTCGCCCGGTGGAACTCCTCGATCGGGAGCGAGAAGCGCGCCGGGTTCCCGCCGACCTCGTTCAGCGCGACGAGGCGGTTCCAGCGGTAGAACGCGGTGTCCTCGACCCCCTTCGCCATCACCGGCGGCGTCGTCTGCTGGAAGCGCAGCACGAACGCGTCGTGCCCGCGCTCCTCGAGCAGGAGGATCCGCGCGAGCTCGTCGGGAATACCCGCCTCGGCGACCCGCTCGCGGTCCTCGTCGGAGACGATCCCCGCGTCGGGCTCGACGTACGTCCGGTAGACGTGGAAGGACGCGAGCGCCTGCGCGAGGTCGAGCCCCTGGAGCTCGTCCGGGAGGCGCGCCCGCAGCGCCTCGACCTCCGCTTCGAACGTCGTGCGCGCCTGCTCGAGCTTGCCCGCCTTCGCGTGCTCCTCGAACGAGCGCCGGTCACCGGTGAAGTCGGCGTAGAAGCGGCTGAGCGTCTCCTCCGCCGACGGCTCGACGAAGAGCGCGTTCACGTCGTTCAGGAACTCGTAGCCGACCGTGCCCTCGACCTGCCACTCGGGGCGCAGGTGCTCGCCCGGCTCGAGGATCTTCTCGACCCAGACGTGCTCGATGCCCGCCTCGCGCAGCCGCTCGAGGTACCGGCGCGGGTTCGCGAGCCCGTCGGGATGGTCGATACGCACGCCGTCGATGAGCGCGGCCTGCGCGAGCTCGACCACCTTCGCGTGCGTCGCCTCCCACACCTCCGGGTCCTCCATCCGTACCCCGGCGAGCTCGCCGACGTCGAAGAAGCGGCGGTGCGCGCCCGTGCGCCAGTCGATGTCGAAGAAGCGCGCGCGCCAGAGCGGGTCGCGCCAGAACGGGTTCGCCTCCTCATCGGTCGCCATGTGGTTCGGGACGATGTCGAGGACGACGCCGAGCCCGGCCTCGCAGAGGGCACGGAACTCCTCCTCGCCGCCGAGCTCGTCCGAGATCCGCGTGGGGTCGACGACGTCGTAGCCGTGGGTCGACCCGGCGCGCGCCTGGAGCGACGGCGAGAGGTAGAGATGCGAGACGCCGAGCTCCTTCAGGTACGGGACGAGCTCGCGCGCCTCGCGGAAACCGAGCCCCGGCCCGAGCTGGAGCCGGTAGGTGCAGCGGAACTCCTTCATCAGGCGATGCGGCGCAGGACGACGAGCGAGCGGCCCTCGACCGGGACGACGCCGCGCGCAGGGAACACCTCACCCACCTCCTCCATCGCGGGATCGGCGGTCGAGAGCTCCTGGACCCACCGCCGGCCGAAGGAGACCGCCGGCAGGGTGAAGACGACCGCCTCGTGGAACGCGTTGAAGAGGATCAGGAACGTGTCGTCGATGACCGGCGCGCCGGTGGCGCTCGCGGACGGGATCTCGGCGCCGTTCAGGAACACGCCGAGCGTGTGGTTGTCGCCGCGCTGCCAGTTGCGCTGCGTCATCTTGCGGCCGTCCGGGCGGAACCACCAGATGTCCGGCGACCCCGACCCGAGGCGCTCCTCCCCCGTCAGGAACTCCGCCCGCCGGAACACCGGGTGCTGCCGCCGGAACGCGATCAGCCTCTTCGTGAACGCGAGCAGGCGCTCCTGGCGCTCGTCGAGGTCCCAGCTGAACCAGGAGATCTCGTTGTCCTGGCAGTAGCCGTTGTTGTTGCCGCGCTGCGTCCGCGCGATCTCGTCACCGCCGAGCAGCATCGGCACCCCCTGGGACAGGAAGAGCGTCGTCAGGAAGTTCCGCATCTGGCGCTCGCGCAGCGCGTTCACCTCGGGATCGTCCGTCTCGCCCTCGACCCCGTGGTTCCAGCTGCGGTTGTGGCTCTCGCCGTCCTGATTGTTCTCCAGGTTCGCCTCGTTGTGCTTCTCGTTGTAGGAGACGAGGTCGCGGAGCGTGAAGCCGTCGTGGGCGGTGATGAAGTTGATCGACGCGAACGGCCGCCGGCCGTCGTTCTGGTACAGGTCGCTCGATCCCGTGAAGCGCTGCGCGAACGTCGCTACGCCCTCGTCGCCACGCCAGAAGTCGCGCATCGTGTCGCGGTAGAGCCCGTTCCACTCGGTCCAGAGGACGGGGAAGTTGCCGACCTGGTAGCCGCCCTCCCCGACGTCCCACGGCTCCGCGATCAGCTTGACCTGGGAGAGGACCGGATCCTGGTGGATGATGTCGAAGAACGCCGAGAGGCGGTCGACCTCGTGGAACTCGCGGGCGAGCGCCGAGGCGAGGTCGAAGCGGAACCCGTCGACGTGGCACTCGAGCACGAAGTACCGCAGCGAGTCCATGATCAGCCGCAGCACGGCGGGATGCACCGGGTTGAGCGAGTTCCCGGTCCCCGTGTAGTCCATGTAGTAACGCGGGTTGTCGGGGACGGTGCGGTAGTACGAGAGGTTGTCGATGCCCTTGAAGGACAGCATCGGCCCCAGGTGGTTCCCCTCCGCGGTGTGGTTGTAGACGACGTCGAGGATCACCTCGATGCCGGCGCGGTGGAGCGCCTTCACCATGCCCTTGAACTCACGCACCTGGTCGCCGGTGGAGCCGGTTGCGCTGTAGCCGGCGTGCGGCGCGAGATAGCCGATCGAGCTGTAGCCCCAGTAGTTCGTGAGGCCCTTGTCCGCGAGGGCCTGCTCGTCCGCGATGTGGTGCACCGGGAGGAGCTCGACCGCCGTCACGCCGAGCGAGCTCAGGTACTCGATCGCAGGCTCCGACGCGAGGCCGGCGTAGGTGCCGCGCAGGTCCTCGCGGACGCCGGGCATCAGCTTCGTGAACCCCTTCACGTGCACCTCGTAGATGACGGTGTCGTGCCACGGGATGCGGAGCTGGCGGTCGCCCTCCCACTCGAACGACTCGTCGATCACGATCCCCTTCGGGATCGCGGCGGCGTCGTCCTCGTCGTCGGGCTCGAGGTCCGCGTCCTCCTCGCCCGGCACGTACGGGAGCGTGTTGCCGCGGTCCCACAGGATCGGGCCCTCGATCGCCTTGGCGTACGGGTCGATCAGGAGCTTCGTCGGGTTGAAGCGGTGCCCCTGCTCCGGCGCCCACGGCCCGTAGACACGGTAGGCGTACCGCTGCCCCGGCCCCACGCCGGGCACGTAGCCGTGCCAGTTGAACGCCGTCCGCTCCCTCAGCTCGAGCCGCGTCTCGCGGTCTTCCGCGTCGAAGAGGCACAGCTCGACCTTCTCGGCGTGCTCCGAGAAGAGCGAGAAGTTCGTTCCCTGACCGTCCCACCACGGCCCGAGTGGGAACGGGCGCCCCGGCCAGAGCCTCATCGTTCGAGGTGCACGGTCAGAGCGGCGAAGTCGACGCGGAGCGTCGCTCCGCCGCGGCGGAGCGTGAGCGTCCGGCCGGCCTCGTCCACCGCCACGTCGAGCTCGCGCGGGAGCTCCCGCCGGAGCCGCAGCAGCTCCGCCACGAAGTCGCGATGCGCCGCGTCACCGTGCTCCGGCTCGATGCGCGACGCGGCGAACGTCTCCTCCGCCTGCGGGTCCGGCACCTCCTCGCCGAACGACGTGAACGCCTCGAACTCGCGCTTTCGCCCCTCGCGGGTGGCGTCCGCGATGAACGGGTCGATGTGGTCGGTGAAGAACTGGAACGGGTTGCGCTCGGCGTGCTCCTCCCCCATGAAGAGGAGCGGCGTGAACGGCGCGAAGAGGACGATCGCCTGCGCGACCCGGAGCTGCTCGGGCGGCAGCCTGTCGCCCACGGCGCGATTCCCGACCTGGTCGTGGTTCTGCGCGCAGACGACGAGTTGCGGGCCCTCGGGGCGGCGGAGCTCGCCGGCGATCGACTCGACCGAGCCGTCGAACTCCTCGTAGTACCCCTCCTGCTCGCCCGTGAGCGCGACGTGGATCGTGTGGTGCAGGTTGTCGAGCCACATGGCGTCGTGGCCCCACTCGCGCAGCGGGCGGAAGTCGTCGGGCCCCATCTCGCTGATCACGAGCACCCGCTCGTCGATCGCGCGCACGCGGTCGGCGAGCTCGGCGAGCACGTGGCGCGGCGAGTCGTCGTAGACCGCGTGGACGGCGTCGAGCCGCAGGCCGTCGATGCGGTAGTCGCGCACCCACAGCTCGGCGTTCTGGAGCGCCCACTCGCGCACGCCGGCTTGCGCGTAGTCGAGGGCGTCGCCCCACGGCGTCTGGCCCCACCGGTCGGTGAAGTACGGCCCGAACGCCGTGAGCGCCTCGTTCCCGGGGCCGACGTGGTTGTAGACCACGTCGAGGATCACGCCGAGCCCCTCGCGGTGCGCGGCGTCGACGAGCCGCGCAAGCGCGTCCGGCCCGCCGTAGGCCGGGTGCGGAGCGTAGGTGTAGAGCCCGTCGTAGCCCCAGCCGCGGTTGCCGGGGAAGGTCGCGACGGGCATCACCTCGATCGCCGTGACGCCGAGCTCCCGCAGGGCGGCGAGCCGGGGCACGATCGCGTCGAACGTTCCTTCGCGCGTGAACGTCCCGACGTGCAGCTCGTAGACCACGAGGTCTTCGAGCGTCAGCCCTGGGCCGGCCGCGATCTCGAAGTCGGCGGTATCGACGACGCGGGACGGGCCGCGCACGCCCTCGGGCTGGAAGCGGCTGCACGGATCGGGCCAGGCGTCGCCGCCGTCGATCGCGAGCCGGTAGTCGTCCCCCGCCTCGACGGGCGCCTCGCCCTCCCAGAAGCCGTCGCCCACCTCGCGCAGGTCGTGCGTCCCGCGGCCTGCCGCGACCGCGACCGACGCCGCGTGCGGCGCCCACACCCGGAACGCCGTCAGCCCGTCGTCGAGGACGGTCGCGCCGAGCGCGTGTTGTCCGATCTGGCGGTGGGTCGAGGACATGGCGCGAACGTACCCGTCGAGGGTGGAGCTACACCTCGAGAGCCGTCGGGGCCGTCCTCCGTCCGAGGGCGCTCCCGACGCCACTCAGCCCGCGGCTTCGGCCTTTCGCAGCCCGCGCAGCGACCACGCGCCGAAGAGCGCGATCAGGGCGAGCGCGAGCCCGAAGGCGAGCGCCACGTGCACCTCGTCTCCCGCCATGAACCCGCGGACCGTCTCGAGGACGTACGTCAGCGGGTTCAGCGTCGCGAGCGTCTCGATCCAGCCCGTGAGGAGGTCGAGCGGGACGTACACGGGCGCGAAGAAGAGCGTCAGGAAGACCGGCATCTGCATCACCGGCCCTGCCTGCATCGTCCGGAGGCGCATCGCGACGCCGCTCGCCCACAGGATCCCGGCCGCGTTGATCAGCAGCGCGAGCAGGTACATCCCGAACACGTCGACCGGGCCGCCGAAGACGTTCATCCCGACCGCGATCCCCGCGACCGTCAGGATCGCCGCGGTGACGAGCCAGCGGACGAGCGCCGCGAGCGCGTAGCCGAGCACGATCCCGCTCCGGTTCGGCGCCGCGAGCAGCAGCCGCCGCGCGAACCCGTTCTCGAAGTCGCGCGCGATTCCGAACCCGGTGAAGACGCCGCCGAACGCGGCCGCCTGGACGAGGACGAAGCAGAACTGGAACGACGTGTATCCCGGCTCGAAGTCGAACCCCGGCACGCGCGCCACCTGGGACAACCCGCCGGCGAAGGCGGTGAAGAAGAAGAGCGGGAACGCGATCGAGGGGAAGAAGATCGACGGGTTCGAGAACACGTTCTTGAGGACGCGCCATGCGACGCCCTCCGCGACCGGCCACAGCCTCACGTCGCCCTCCTCACGTCCTCGTCAGCCGCTCGACGAGCGCCCACGACGCGAGCGCGAGGGCGACGACCGCGATCGCGAGCGTGAGCCCGAACCCGAGCGCGAGCGCCTGCGCGTCCCATCCGGTGATGATCAGGCTGCGCACCGCCTCGATCAGGTACGAGACGGGATTCACCGTCGCCACGAACCGGAACCACTCGATCTCCATCAGCGAGCGCGGAGCGTTCATCGACGAGAGGAAGAGGAAGACGAAGAGGAGCGGGAAGAGGCCCTGGATCGCCTCGCCCGACCCGGTGCGGAGCGCGAGGAAGACGCCGAGCGCCCCGAAGCCGACCGAGACGAAGGCGGCGAACACGAGCAGGACGGCGATCCCGAGCGGCCCCGACGCGTAGTCGACGCCGGCCGCGAAGCCGACGAGGACGTAGAAGATCGCCTGGATCACGCCGAGCACGACGATCCCGCCGAGCTGGCCCGCGATCAGCGCCGACCCGCGCATCGACGTGAGCGAGAGCCGGTTCAGGAACCCCGTCTGGATGTCGCGGGCGAGATCCGTCCCCGCGTTCATCGTCGAGAACAGCGCGCCCTGGATGAACGGGACGGCGAGCGCGAACGCGAGGAACGAGTCCGTCGGAAAGCCCGGCAGCCGCGTCGACGGGTCGAGGCCCGCGGCGTTCACGAGCATCAGCATCACCGGGAAGAGGAGCGGCGGGATCGCGTGTGCCGGCTGCCGCGCCGTGCGCGTCACCGAGCGCGCGGCGAGCGCGCCGACCTGCGCCGCGACGGTGGTCACGCGGCCGCCGCGGAGGCGCCGTTCTCGCCTGCGCCCTCGAGCGTCCGCCCGGTCTTCGCGAGGAAGACGTCGTCGAGCGTCGGAGCCTGGATCTCGAGGGTCGCGAGGCTGAGGCCGGCGGCGTCGACGGCGCGGACGACGGCCGGAAGGCCGGCCACCCCCTCGCGCAGCCGCACCGCGACGTCCTTCGTCACCTCGGTGAGCGGGTCGCCGAACTGCGCGAGTACCTCGGCGAGGCGTCCACGGTCGGCGTCGTCGGACGGCAGCGCGTGGACACTCGGACGCCCGATCTCGGCCTTCAGCGCCTCCGGCGTCCCCTCCGCGACGATCTTGCCGTGGTCGATGATGCCGACCCGGTTCGCGAGCACGTCGGCCTCCTCGAGGTACTGCGTCGTCAGGAAGACCGTGACGCCCTCCTCCCGCGCGAGCCGCGCGACCTCGTCCCAGAGCGCGGTGCGGCTCTGCGGGTCGAGCCCCGTCGTCGGCTCGTCGAGGAAGAGGAGCCGCGGGCGGTGCACGAGCGCGAGCGCGAGGTCGAGGCGGCGCTTCATGCCGCCCGAGTAGCCGCGAATCTTCCGGTCGGCGGCCTCGTTGAGGCCGACGCGCTCGAGCAGATCGTCGGCGCGCCGCTTCCGCTCCGCACGTGGGATCCCCTGCAGCGTCGCCTGGAGGCGCAGGTGGTCGCGGCCGGTGAGCAGCGGGTCGAGCGCCGCCTCCTGGAGCGCCGCGCCGATCGACGCGCGGACCCTCGGGCCCTCGGCGACGACGTCGTAGCCGCCGACGCGTGCGGTCCCGGCAGTCGGCGGGAGCAGCGTCGTCAGCATCAGGACCGTCGTCGACTTGCCGGCGCCGTTCGGGCCGAGGAACCCGTAGATCTCGCCCGCGTCGACGTGCAGGTCGATCGCGTCGACGGCGCGCGGCCCCTTCTTGAACTCGCGCACGAGGCCCTCGACCTCGATCGTGTTCGGCCGCTCCACCACCCTCTGGACACTACCTTCGCCGCCTGCCGCCGCCGGCGGCGCGTGCGGCGCCTAGCCGGAGCCGGACGTCTCGGCGTTCGTCGTCAGCGGCTCGACCTCCGGCGGGCGCGTGTCGGTCGCGCCGCCGCCCGCGCCGTCGTCGCCGCCGCCCCCGCAGCCGGCGAGCGCGAAGGAGAGCGCAGTCGCGAGGACGAGGAGGCGTCGCATCGGCCGGTGTCGTTCCCGCGGCGGCCCCACGGAAACGTCAGCGGAAGAGGTCGCGCTCCCGGGGCATCACGAGGTCGCTCCCGCGCCCGTCGCCGCGCACGTCGAGCCCCCGCACGACCGCGGCAGGCGTCGCGTTCGTCTTTCCGAGCACGAGCTCGGCGGCGCCTGCGATCTCGTCCGCGACGGCGATCTGTGTGGCGTGGAGCTCGTAGCCGCGCTCGTCGCGGGTGCCGGTCAGATCGAGAAGCGCGGTCACACCCGCCACCCCGAGGGCGACGTCGGTCGTCCCCTGGCGCCAGGCGCGGCCGAACGAGTCGCTCACGACCACCCCGACGTCGCGGCCGGTGCGCACGCGCAGCCCGTCCCGCAGCCGAGCCGCGGAGGCGTCCGGGTCGAGAGGCAGGAGAACGAGCGTCCCCGCGCCCTTCGCGTTCGAGGCGTCGACGCCCGCCGAGGCGCAGACGAAGCCGTGCCGCGTCTCCGCGATCACGAGCGGCGGCCGGGAGCGGACGACCGCGGCCGACTCGTCGAGGATCACCTGGACGTGGCGAGGGTCGCGCTCGCCGCCCGCGAGCTCGACCGCCCGCTCCGTCGCCTCGACGTCGTCGAGCCGGACGACGCGGCCCTCCGCCTTCGAGACCGCCTTCTGCGCGACGACGACGACGTCGCCGTCCTCGAGCCCACCCGTGCGTGCAGCGGCGTCCGCGACGAGCGCCGCAAGGTCGTCGCCCGCCTCGATCTCGGGCATGCCCTCGAGCGCGAAGACGCGGAGCTCCCGCGGCACCGACGCCTCAGCCGAGGCCGGTGACGCGGACGCCCGCGTGCGCCTTGTAGCGCTTGTTCACGTTCACGATCACCGCCGTCAGCCCCTCGAGCGCGCGCGCACTCGCGAGCGGCCCCGCGTCGACAGCCCGTCCGGAGACGAGCCGCGCAGCCAGGTCGAGCGCGACCGCCTTCGCATCGGCGTCGTCGCCGCAGACCAGCGCGTCCTCGTCGGGGGGAGCCTCGGTCAGGTTCGACGCCGCGAGCGAGTGCAGCCCCGCGACGACGGGCGCGTCGAGCTCGTCCTGGATGCGCTGCGCGATCGACGTCGCCTCCTCCGTCGGCTTGACACCCCCGGATCCGAAGCGGAGCTCGGCGGCGACGGAGAGAACGGGCGTGCCCCCGATCGCCTCGCGCAGCTCGCGTGCCGTCTCGACGGCGGCCTCCGCCTTCACCGCGAGGACGACGAGGTCGACGTCGCCGACCGCATCGGCGTTCGCGGCTCCCTCTGCGCCGAGAGGGGCGGCGGCCTCGCGCGCACGCGCTGCGTCGCGCGAGCCGATCACGACCTCGACGCCCGCGTCCACGAGCCGCCGCGCGACCGCCTGGCCGAAGCTGCCGGTCCCGCCCACGACCGCGACCTTCACGCGGCTGCCTCCAACACCGTCTCGGCGAGCCTGCGCGACGCCGCGAGGTCTGTCATCAGCGTCCGCGTCACCACCCGCCGGACGGCGAGCTCCGCGGTCGGATCCGACTCGTCCACGACGAGCGTGTCGATCAGACCGGGGTAGCACGAGGCGACGTGGGCCGGTGTCGTTCCTCCCGCCATGCGCGCGAGCATACGGTCCGCCGGCCCCTTCACGGCCTTGCCGCCGACGAGCGGGCTGACGGCGACGCACGGCACGCGCCGCGCGGCGATCGCGTCGCGCACGCCGCCGACGGCGAGGATCGGCCAGACGCTGACGTACGGGTTGCTCGGCGCGAGCAGGATCGCGTCGGCGTCGCGGAGCGCCTCGAGGACGCCCGGCGCGGCAGTGGCGGCGCCGACGAACCTGACGCCGTCGACCTCGTCGCGGTGCCCGCGCGCGACGAACCACTCCTGGAACGGGAAGCTCCCGGCCGGCGTATCGAGCCACGTCCGGAGCTCGTCGTCGGTCGCCGGGAGCACGGTCGCGGCGATCCCGAGCGCACCGGCCGCACTGCGGGTGACGGCCGAGAGCGCCGCGCCGCGCCGAAGCGCCTGCGTGCGGACGAGGTGCAGCCCGAGGTCGCGGTCGCCGAGCCGGAACCAGCTCTCGCCGCCGAGGAGCGCGACCGTCTCGAGCGCGTGCCACGTCTCGTCCGCCCGCCCCCAGCCGCGCTCCTCGTCGTTCACCCCGGCGAGCGCGTAGAGGACGCTGTCGACGTCCGGCGAGACGTGGAGCCCGAGCACCTCGACGTCGTCGCCGACGTTGACGACGACGGTGACATCCTCCGGCGGGAGCGCCTCCACGACGCCGCGCACGAAGCGCGCGCCGCCGACGCCGCCGGAGAGGACGGCGACCTTCACCAGCGCTCGATCCCCGCTGCGGCCGCCTGCGTGCGCGGGCCGGCCCGGAACGAGATCGCGTCGAGATCCGCGAGCGTGTCGACGTCGTCGACGAGATTCGGGATCGCAGCGGGAACGGCGTCGAGACCCGTGGCCGCCGCGTGTGCGCGAAACCGGGCAGCGCTGCCGGGCCCGTACAGCGGCGCGAACGCGCGCGGCGACGGCAGGGCGAGCGCGTTCGTGGTGCCGTCGCTCGCCTCCACGAAGCCGAGGGCGCCGAGCTCGGCCGCACCTGCGAGCGTGCGCAGGTCGTGCGGCACGACGCAGGGGACGTCCGCGTTCACGACGAGCACGCAGCCGTCGAGAACGGCCGCGAGCGCGGCCTCGACGGCTCCTGACTGACCGCCGCCCGGATCGGAGACGGCCTCTGCACCGAGCTCCCGCGCGAGCTCCACGGCCGCGGTGTCGGCGGTCACGACGAAGGTCGGCGCGGTCGCGACGCAGGCGGTCACGACGTCGCCGAGCATCGCGAGCGAGAGGCGGATGCGATCCTCTCGCGTCGTCTCGAGGCGCTGCTTGCCCTGCTCGCCACGGAAGGGGACGACGATTGCGGTCACTGCTGCCGAGAGACGATACCCGCGTGGACAACGCGTTCCTCGCCGAGCGGCTGGACGCCTTCGCCGCGCTGCTCGACCTCGCCGGGTCGAGCCCGTACGGCGTCCGCGCGTACCGACGCGCGGCCGAGCTGATCCGCTCGACGCCGGCCGATGTGTCCACGCTCGTCCGCGCAGGGCGCGCGCGCGAGCTCGCGGGCATCGGCCCCGGCATCGAGGCGCGGCTGCGGGAGCTCGTCGAGACGGGCGAGCTGGCGGAGCTGCGCGAGCTCGAAGAGCAGGCGCTGCCGGAGCTCGTCGGCATCGCGCGGCTGCTCGGCGTCTCGCCGCAGCGGATGCGCGAGGTCGGCCACGCGCTCGGCGTGCGGACGCTCGCCGAGCTCCGCGAGGCGGTGGATGCGGGGCGGCTCACGGAGGTGCCCGGAGTCGGCCCGAAGACGGCGGAGCGGATCCGCGACGGCCTCGCCGACGCCGCGGCGCGGCCGCGCCGCGGGATGCTCCTGAACCGCGCCCGGGCGCTGACGGAGGAGATCGCCGCCGCGGCCGGCGGCGTCGCCGCCGGTGACCCGCGGCGCTGGCGCGACCTCTCGACGCGCTTCGCCGTCGTGCTGCCGGCGGATCGGGGGCTCGACGACCTCGAGCGCCTGCCGGGCGTCGTCTCGGTGCTGGAGCGCGACGAGCGGCGCGCCGTCGTCGTGACGGTCGAGGGCCATCCGGTCGAGCTCGTCACGGCGCCGCGCGAGCGCTTCGGGACGGAGCTCCTCCGTGCGACGGGGTCGCCGGAGTACGTCGCGGCGCTCGGGCCGCTGCCGGCGGCCGCGACCGAGGAGGAGGTGTACGCCGCGCTCGGGCTCCCGTTCCGCCCGCCCGAGCTCCGGGAGCGGGACGTGCCGGACGCCCCGCCGGACCTCGTCCGCGTCGAGGACGTTCGCGGCGACCTCCACGTGCACTCGACGGCCTCCGACGGGAAGGCGACGGTGCTCGAGATGGCCGAGGCCGCGCGCGAGCGCGGCTACGCGTACCTGGCGATCTGCGACCACACCGAGGCGGTGCGCGTCGTGCCCGGGCTCGGCGCCGACGGCATCCGCCGGCAGGCGGAGGAGATCGCCGCCGCGAACGAGCGGCTGGCGCCGTTCCGCATCCTCCGCGGCAGCGAGTGCGACATCCTTCCCGACGGGTCGCTCGACCTCCCGGACGACGTCGTGGCCGGTCTCGACTGGGTCCAGGTGAGCCTGCACGCGGGTCAGCGTGCGTCGCGCGAGGCGCTGACGGCGCGCGTGCTCGAGGCGCTGCGGAGGGCGACGGCGCTCCTCCCGGGGCGCGTGTGCCTCTCGCACCCGAAGGGTCGGATCCTCAACCACCGGCCGGAGAACGCGCTCGACCTCGACGAGGTGTTCGACGCGGCGCGGGAGCTCGGCTTCGCGCTCGAGATCAACGGGCTCCCCGACCGCCTCGACCTCTCCGCGGAGCATGCGCGCGCGGCGATCGCGGCAGGCGTCCCGCTCGTCTGCTCGACCGACGCGCACTCCGTTCGCGGCCTCGGCAACATGGCGCTTTCCGTCGCCACCGCGCGCCGGGCGGGGGCTCGCCGCGGCGACGTCCTCAACACGAGGCCACTGCGCGACCTCGCCACCCGCTGACGCCCGTCAGGCGGCGCCGCCGGGCCCGCGCTCGGCGTACTCGCGCACCTCGAACCAGTGCGTCGTCCGGAGCGCCTCCGCGACCTCGGGCTCGGTGTGGTCGGCGAAGAAGACGTGGCTCTCGAGGTCGCAGCAGATGGAGACGTCGCCGAGCGAGGCGTGGCTGATCTGCGTCAGCACGTCGACCGGAAGCTGCGCCTCGGCGACGCTGTAGTGCTTGAACTGGAGATCCGGCGCGAGCTCCATCAGGAGCGGCCAGTCGGGACAGGTGCGCGTGCTCACGTCACCTCGCTCTTCTGCTCCAGCAACCAGCTCCCTTCCAGACGCACGATCCCGTGTTCCTCACCGGCCGGGACGACGACGAAGACGAACGCGTCGTCGAGCCAGTGGAGCGGCCGCCCCGTCTCGTCGTCGAGGAGGCCGAGCCTGAGATGGAACCGCCCCTCGGTGAGCGGCAGCCGCTCGACCTCGTAGCGGAGCAGCCGCTCGCCGCGGCCGCCGCCCCAGCCGAGGTCGGCGGTGTCGACGGCGGCACCGGCGACGAGCAGGCCGGCGTCGTCGCGCAGCTCGAGCTGCAGCCGCGGCGGCCGCACTTCGGCCGTCACGTCGACGCGGACCTGGAGCGAGAGCGGCTCCCCGGCGAGGAACTGCTGCCGGTCGGCGCCCTCGGCGCCCGTCAGCCTCGCCTCGGCGATCGTCGCCTCGCCCGTTCCCCATTCGCGAAGACCGGCCGCACGCTCGGCTGGGTCGGCCTCGTCCGCGAGGACGCGCCGGTAGCGCACGAGTGCCTCGTGCACCGGGCCCTCGTACTCCTTGCGGCCGCCGCGGAGCAGCACCGCCCGCTCGCACAGGCGCTCCACCTGCGTCGCGTCGTGCGAGACGAACACGATCGTGCCGCCGCGCTGCTTGAACTCGAAGATCTTCCCGAAGCACTTCCGCTGGAAGGCCTCGTCGCCGACCGCGAAGACCTCGTCGAGTAGGAGCACGTCGGCGTCGAGGTGCGCCGCGACGGCGAAGCCGAGCCGCATGTACATCCCCGACGAGTAGGTCCGGACGGGCCGGTCGATCGCGTGCTCGAGCTCGGCGAACGCAACGATCTCGTCGAAGCGCTCGCGGATCTGCGCGCGGCGCAAGCCGTAGATGGCGCCGTTCAGGAACACGTTCTCGCGCCCGCTGAAGTCGGGGTGAAAGCCCGCACCGAGCTCGAGCAGCGACCCGACGCGGCCGCCGACCGCGACGCGCCCGCTGGTCGGCTTGATGATCCCTGCGATCAGCCGCAGCAGCGTCGACTTTCCGGAGCCGTTGCGGCCGACGAGCCCCACCGCGTCGCCCGGAGCGACGTGCAGGGAGACGTCGTCGAGTGCGAGGACGTCGCTCGCCTCGGTGCGCCCGCCGAGGACGAAGAGCTCCTTCAGCGTCCGCGCCTGCCGCGCGTGCACGCGGAACCGCCGCGAAGCGCCGTCGACGCGGATCTCTCCGGTCTTCACGACGCGGACGGTACAGCGGCCGCGCGACGCACGAGCCCTGCGAGCACCTCCACGAACGCGGGATCCGCGTTCGGCATCTCGATCCGCCGCAGCGCGATCCCGAGCTCGCGTGCGCGGCCCACGGCCTCCACGTCGATGTCCCAGCGGATCTCGAGGTGGTCCGAGACGAAGCCGACGGGGCAGACGACGACGTCCTCGACACCGTCGCCCGCGAGCGCGTCGAGGTGGTCGAGGATGTCCGGCCCGAGCCACGGCTCGCCGGTCGCGGACTCGCTCTGGAAGGAGAACGACCACGCGTCGATCCCCGCTCGCTCCGCGACGGCCGAGGCGGTCGCGAGCAGCTCGTCGCGGTACGGGTCGCCCTCGTCGAGGATCCGCGCCGGCAGCGAGTGCGCGGTGAAGACGACGTGCGAGCCCCGCTCGCGCACGCGCGCGACGCGTTCGGCGAGCACGTCCACGAACCCGGGGTCGTCGCCCCAGCGCTCGACGAACCGCGTCTCGGCCCGCCCGGCGACGGCGTCCTCGAAGAGCCGCCGGTACTTCGCGATCGAGAGCGTCGAGAAGTGCGGTGCGAGCACGAGGCCGACGAGGAGCGACGCGCCCGTCGCGAGCGCCCGCTCCACCGCCTCGGCGATCCGCGGCTCCCAGTGGCGCATCCCCGTGAAGACCGGTACGGCGGCCGCGCGCTCGAGGGCGGCGCGCGTCTCCTCCGTCACCGCGTTCAGGGGCGAGACGGGCTGCTCGCCGATCCCGAGCGCGCGGTAGCGCTCGACGAGATCCTGCAGCAGCTCCGGCCTGATCGGCCTCCCCCCACGGATGTCGGCGTAGTACGCCGGCACGTCCTCGATGCGGTCCGGCGAGCCGTACGCCATCAGGACGACGGCGCAGTCGGGGCTCATGCGAACGTGCGCGCGGTGTGCTCGTGGACGAGCTCGCGCAGGCGCCCGAGAAGGGCCGGGTCCGTCTGGGGCATGACGCCGTGGCCGAGGTTGAAGATGTGGCCGGGGCGCCCGCCCGCGCGCGCGAGGACGTCGAGGGCCCCGCGCTCGACGCGCTCCCACGGCCCGAGCAGAACGGCGCCGTCGAGGTTCCCCTGGACGCCGCGGTCGTCGCCGACGATCTCCCAGCCCCTGTCCAGCGGGATTCGCCAGTCAAGCCCGATCACGTCGCCGCCCGCCTCGCGCATCAGCTCGAGCAGCGTCGCCGTGCCGGTGCCGAAGTGGATCGTCGGGCAGTCGACCGCCGCGAGGATCCGGGCCGAGTACGGCTGCACGAACTCCGCGTAGTCCTGCGGCGAGAGTGCCCCGACCCACGAGTCGAAGAGCTGGATCACGTCGGCGCCCGCGGCGACCTTCCCGCGGACGTAGACGGCGAACGCCTCGGTCAGCTTCTCCATCAGCGCGTGCCACAGGGCGGGCTCGCCGTACATCATCCGCTTCACCTCGAGGAACTCGCGGCTCGGCTTCCCCTCGATCACATACCCGGCGACCGTGAAGGGGCCGCCGCAGAAGCCGATCACGGCCTGGTCGGCGCGCAGGTCGCGGCGCACGATCCGGACTGCGTCGAGGATGAACGGCACCGACTCCTCGGGCTCGGGTGTCCGCAGCGCCTCCACCTGCGCCCGCGTCCTGATCGGCTCGGCGATCACCGGGCCGACGTTCTCGACGAGCTCGACGTCGACACCCATCCCGAGGACGGGGAGCATGATGTCGGCGAACATCACCGCGGCGTCGACGTCGTGCCGGCGGACCGGCTGCAGCGTCACCTCCGCGCAGAGCTCCGGCTCGCGGCAGACCTCGAAGAGCGTGTGCGTCTTCCGAATCTCGCGGTACTCCGGCAGCGACCGGCCGGCCTGCCGCATGAACCACACAGGAGTGCGCTCCGTCGGCTCGAGGCGCGCGGCGCGAACGAGGAGCGGTGCGGTCACGGAAGTAGGCTACCCGCGCGCATGGAGCCCGTCGGCGAGCATCCCGTCCCCGTCGGCCCGTACGCCGTGCGCTGGCTCGGTATCGAGCTTCCGGTGTTCCGGGCCGGGACGACCTCGACGCTGCGCGTGCGCTTGCGCAACGAGGGGTCGGCCCGCTGGCGCTCCCGCGGCACGACCGCCGGCGTGCAGGCGTGTTACCACTGGCTCGACCCGCTCGGGAACGCGATCGTGTGGGACGGCATCCGCCATCCCTTCGAGCGGGTCGTCGAGCCGGGCGAGGCGGTGGAGCTCACGCTCACCGTCGCGTCGCCGCGGCCGCCGGGGCGCTACCGCCTCGCGCTCGACCTCGTGGAGGAGCAGCGGTACTGGTTCGCGGAGATCGGGTCGCACACGCTCGACCTCGACGTCGAGGTGCGGCCGCGGATCGAGGAGCGGCGTCTCGCCGTCGTCGTCCACGGCGGCGACGACCCGGCGACCGCGGCGGCTCTCGCTGCGCAGGAGGAGCCGGTCGTGGCGGAGGCCGCAGCGGCAACGGCGCACCTCGTCGCCGGCGCGGTTCCGGCCCCGGACTGGTCGCGGCGCATCCTCGACGCGCACGAGGAGGGGTATGCCGCCGTCGGCGGGTCGATCGAGACGCGCGACCGCGACCTGCGCCCGTGGCGCCCCGGCGGCGGCCGGAACCCGGTCTTCGCGCACCCGCTCCTCCTGCCGTCGCTCCTCGACGGGATCGAGCCGCGCGAGCACCTCGGCCTTCCCGCACACCTCCCGGCGGGGGACGACTGGCTCTACGACGGCCGGATCAGACTTCGACTGCCACGCGGTCGTCGACGCGCCTGAAGACGAACGCGCCGAGCGCGAGCGAGACGGCCGCCGCGACCGCGAGGTAGAGGAGGTCGCCCCTCGCGGGCGCCTCGCCGAAGAAGAGCGGGTCGCGCAGGCTCTCGACGGCCGGCGTGACGAAGTTCGCCCAGTGGATCAGCCAGACGAGAAGCGCGTTGTCCGATCCGGGCACGTCCTCGAGCGAGTAGAGGACGGGTGTGAGGAAGAACCACGGCAGGAGCAGCGCGGCGACGACGTGCTCGACGTCGCGGTAGAGCGCGTTCAGCGACGCGACCGCGAGCGAGACTCCCGCGACGAGACAGACGACGAGCGCGGCGACGGGGACTGCGAGCCACACCTCCTCGCGCGCCTCCGGGACGTAGACGAGGCTGAACGCGATCACGATCGCGAGCATCACCGCGAACGAAACGAGCTGCGTCGCCACCATCGACAACGGGACGAGCTGGCGCGGGAACCTGACCTTGCGGATCAGGTTCGCGTTCTCGACGAGGCTTCGCGACGACGCCTGCAACGACGTCGCGAAGAAGACCCACGCGGGCAGGCCCGCCAGCAGGAACAGCCAGTAGTGGCGGTAGTCGACCGCCTGCACCTCGAGCAGGAGCGAGAAGACGACGAGGTAGACGAGCATCAGCAGCACCGGGTGGGCGAGCGACCACGCGACGCCGAGGACGGAGCCCTTGTACTTCGCGCGGAGGTCGCGCCGGAAGAGGCTGCCGAAGAGCTCGCGGTAGCGGAAGAGGTCTGCGTAGATCGTCACGCGCCCTCTCTAGTCTAGGCCCGTGCGGCCACACGTCCGCCTAACACCTCTGCTCTACGCTGTCTTCCCGTGAACGCGCTCGTCGCGGCCGCCGCGCTTCCCGTGACGGCCCTCGTCCTCGCCGCGCTGCTGCGGCTGCACGCCCACGGCCGCCTCGGCGGCCGCCTCGTCGCCGCGCCCTCGGGTGAGCGCTGGCACGAGCGCGAGACGCCGAGCTTCGGCGGCGTCGGGATCTTCGCCGGCCTCGCGGCAGGGCTCCTGGCGGCGGTCGCCGTCGGCGCCGCCGACGCAGACGCCGAGCTCGCCGGCATCCTCGCCGGCTGCGCGATCCTCTTCGTCGCGGGCCTCGTCGACGACGTGTACACCTTGCGCCCGCTCGCGAAGCTCGCGGCGCAGTTCGCCGCCGCCGGCGTCGTCCTCGCGTCGGGCCTCTCGGTCGAGATCGTCGGCAACGACCTCCTCGCGTTCGCGCTCGGGCTCGTCTGGCTCGTCGGGATCACGAACGCGTTCAACCTGCTCGACAACATGGACGGCCTCGCAGCCTCGCTGGCCGCGATCGCGTGCGCGTACTTCGCGGTCGAGGCGGTGACGCAGAACCCCGACCGCGCGGTGCTCGTGACGGCGCTCGCGCTCGGCCTCGCGTGCGCCGGGTTCCTCCCCTTCAACCTCCGTCCGCGGCGGTCGGCGGCGGTCTTCATGGGCGACTCGGGGAGCCAGGTGCTCGGCTTCGTGCTCGCGTGCCTCGCGCTCCTGACGAGCTGGAAGGTGGCGGGGACGAGCCTGACGACGATCCTGCTGCCGCTGCTCGT
>DATMJW010000008.1:0-5843 GCA_035553355.1 Gaiellaceae bacterium
TCTCCAGCTCCGCCCGCACGAGCGCCTCGTAGCGCTCCGCCGCCAGGTCGCCGAGCGGATCGTCCGTGTAGCCGAGGAGCGTCCCGTACGGAAGCGAGAACGCGGCCCGCGACGCGAGCAGGCGCATCCGCTCCGGGTCGCTCGGGTCGCGGAGCACCCGCGCCGCCGCGTTCAGCCGACGCACCTCGTCGATCCGCGGCGGCAGCCGCCAGAGGAGGAGGAGCGCCGACGGGACGAGGAAGACGACGAGCCCCAGCAGGTCGGCGAGGTCGTGCGCCGCCTCGGCACCGCCGCGGCCGAGTTCGGCCGCCTCGCCGCCCGTCCCCTCGCCGGCGCCGCGCAGCGCGTCGCCGATTCCGCCGCCGACGAGCGGGGCGTCGTCCACGGCGTCGGCCGCCGAGTCGAACCCTCGCTGCACCGAGGTCCCCGCGGTCTCGACCCCCTCACCGAGCACTGCGAGCCGGTCGACGGCGTCGTGGACGCTCAGGCCGAGCTTCGCGAAGAGGACGAGCGCGAGCACGAGCGCGAGGTCGCGCAGGACGAGCCCCCACCGCCTCTGCGGCACGTCCGGGTACAGGCGCATGCGCCGGCCTTACCCGCGCCGGCCCGTTCCCTAGCGGTCGCGGAGCGGCCGCAGGAGCGCCCAGCCCACGAGCGGGCCGAGCGTCGCGAGCGCGTACGCCAGGTGCCACGACGTCTCCGCGACCGCGGCGAATGCGATCGGGATCGCGACCCCGAACGCCGACAGCGTGCTCTGCTGGAACCCGATCGCTGCGCCACTTCGGGCGCGCCCGGCGAGCTCCGCCGCAGCGGTGAAGGAGAGGCCGTTCCACGCCATCGACAGCGCCCCGGCGACGACGAAGGTCGGCACGAGCACCTCGAGCGGGCCGTCGAGCAGCACCGTCGCGAGTGCGAGCGCCGCTGTCACCGCGAGCCCGATCCGGCGCAGCGGCACCACCCGCGAACGCAGGACGTCCGACCACCTCCCCGCCGCGATCCGCAGGACGCCTGCGCCGAGCTGCACCCCGGCCAGCACGGCCGCTGCCTCCTGCTTCGAGAGACCGCGCTCGTCGTGGAGATAGAGGACGACGAAGCTCATCACCGCGATCTGCGCGGTGAGGTAGAGGCCGCTCGCGCCGCAGAGCCGCCACAGCCGTCGGTCGCGGAGCGTCCATGCCGCCTCCGCCTCGCCCAGGTGCGGCGCCGCGGGCGCCTCGCGGACGAGCAGCGCACCGAGGAGCGCACCGACGAGGCAGAACCCGCCGAGCGCGGCGAACGCCCCTTCCACCGACAGCGCGGGCAGCGCGAGCGCCCCGAAGACCCCGCCGACCGGGATCGCGGTCTGCCGGATCCCGAGCGCGAACCCGCGCTCCTGCGCGCCGAACCAGCCCATGACGGCGCGCCCGCTCGCCGCGTTCACGCTCGCACCCGCCGCACCCGCGAGGAAGAGGAGGACGAAGAGCGCGCCGAACGAGTCGGCCCGTCCGGCGGCGACGAGGAAGCAGCCACAGAGGACGAGCCCGACCGCGAGCACGCGACGCTCGCCGATCCGGTCCGCGAGGAGCCCCCACGGCAGCAGCGTCAGGAGTGACCCGAGCCACTCCGCCGCGAGCACGACCCCGACCTGGGCGAGCGAGAGCTCGTAGTGCTCCCGCAGCGCGGGCGCGATCGCCGGCAGGCCGATCCCGATCGCCGAGAAACCCGCCTGCGCGAACGTCCCCGCGGCGAGGACGGCCCAGCGGTAGCGCGAGCGCTCTACAGGCCGAACGGGTTGATCGGGCGGGTGCCCGTGTTCACGAGCACGCTCTTCGTCTCGAGGTAGAGCTCGAGGCTCTCGATCCCGAGCTCACGCCCGAAGCCCGACTGCTTGTAGCCGCCGAACGGGAGGCCCGGGAACGCCGTGTACGGCAGGTTGATGCCGACCGTCCCCGACTTGACGCGACTGGCGATGCGGTGTCCCTTCGCGGGGTCGCTCGTCCAGACCGTCGCCATCAGCCCGTACTTGACGTCGTTCGCGATCCGGACGGCATCGGCCTCGTCCTCGAACGGGATGACCGTCACGACCGGGCCGAAGATCTCCTCCTGCGCGACGAGCATGCGGTTGTCGACGCCTGCGATCACGGTCGGCGGGTAGAACGCCGCGTCGCCCGGCTCGCCGCCCGTCACGACCTCGGCCCCCTCCTCGCGCGCCGTCTCGACGAACCCGTGCACCTTCTCGCGGTGCGCCTGCGAGATCAGCGAGCCCATCTGTGTCTCCGGGTCGAGCGGATCGCCCGTCTTCACCTGCTTCGCCTTCTCCGTGAACGCCGAGACGACGTCGTCGTAGATCGTCTTCTCGACGAGGAGGCGCGAGCGCGCCTCGCAGCTCTGGCCGGCGGCGTAGTAGATCGACCACACCGCGCTCGGGATCGCGGAGCCGAGGTCCGCGTCGGCGAAGACGAGGTTCGGGCTCTTGCCGCCGAGCTCGAGCGTCAGCCGCTTGATCGGATCCGAGCAGAGCCGCATGATCTCGCCGCCGGTCTTCGTGGAGCCCGTGAACGCGACCTTGTCGATGCCGGGATGGCGGACGAGGTAGGCGCCGGTCGTCGGCCCGTCGCCGGGGATCACGTTGACCGCGCCGGCCGGGAAGCCGACCTCGGCCGCGAGCTCGGCGAGCCTGAGGGCGGTCGCAGGGGTCTGCGGGTCGGGCTTCAGCACGACGGGGCAGCCGGCGGCGAGCGCGGGCGCGAGCTTCCACGTCGCCATCAGGAGCGGGTAGTTCCACGGCACGATCTGCCCCGCCACGCCGACCGGCTCCTTCAGCGTGTAGGTGAGGATCGAGCCGCCGATGGGATTCGAGCGGCCGCCGATCGTGCCGAGAACGGAGGCGTAGAAGCGGTAGATCTCGACGGCCGCGAAGAGCTCCGCCTTCACGGACGAGCTCGCCTTGCCGACGTTGCGCGCCTCGAGCTCGATCAGCTCCTTCCGGTTCGCAGCGATCGCGTCGGCCAGCGCGTGCAGGAGGCGCGAGCGCTCCGTCGGGCCGGTCTTGCCCCAGGCGCCGTCGAGGGCGGCGCGAGCCGCCGCGACGGCTCGGTCGACGTCCGCCTCGCCGGCGAGCTGCGCGACCGCGAACGGGTCGCCGGTGGCCGGCTCGACCAGCTCGCGCGTCTCCGACCCCTCGACGGTCTCCCCGTCGATGTGCAGGCCGAACTCCCGTCCCGTCGCCACAGCCATCGCGCCGCGGATGCTAACCGCTCGTCCGCTCGAAGAGCGCCGCCTGCCCCTGCCCCACGCCGACGCACATCGTGGCGAGCCCGTAGCGGCCGCCGCGGCGGCGCAGGTCGTGCAGGAGCGTGACGACGAGCCGCGCCCCGCTCATCCCGAGCGGGTGACCGATCGCGATCGAGCCGCCGTTCGGATTGACCTTCTCCTCGTCGAGCCCGAGCTCCCGGATCACGGCGAGCACCTGCGACGCGAAGGCCTCGTTCAGCTCGACGACGTCGAGGTCGTCCACCGTGAGCCCGGTGCGCGCGAGGAGCTTCCGGACCGCCGGGACCGGCCCGATCCCCATCACCTGCGGGGCGACGCCGGCGACGGCGCTCGCGACGAAGCTGCCGAGCGGCTCCGCGCCGAGTTCGCGCGCCTTCGCGTCGGACGCGATCACGAGCGCGGCAGCGCCGTCGTTGAGGCCGCTCGAGTTGCCTGCCGTCACCGTGCCTCCGGGGCGGAACGCCGGCTTCAGCGACGCGAGCTTCTCGGCCGTCGTCTCCGGTCGCGGGTGCTCGTCGCGCTCGAGGTCGCCCGCCGCGACGAGCTCCTCCGCGAAGTCGGCCGCGGCCCACCGCTGCTGCGACCGGAGCGCGAACGCGTCCTGCTCCTCCCGGGTCACGCCGTAGCGCTCGGCGACGTTCTCGCCCGTCTCGCCCATCGTCTCGAGCGGGAACATCTCCTCGAGCCGCGGGTTCGGGAAGCGCCAGCCGAGGGTGGTGTCGTACATCGTCCGGTCACCGCGCGGGAACGCGGCGTCCGGCTTCGCCGTGACGAGCGGCGCACGGCTCATCGACTCGACGCCGCCCGCGACGAAGAGGTCGCCATCGCCGGCGGCGATCGCATGGCACGCGCCGACGATCGCCGAGAGTCCCGACGCGCAGAGCCGGTTGACCGTCACGCCCGCGACCGATTCGGGGAGCCCGGCGAGGAGCGCCGCCATCCGCGCGACGTTCCGGTTGTCCTCGCCCGCTTGGTTCGCGCAGCCGAGGTAGACGTCCTCGATGTCGGTCGGGTCGACCCCCGACCGCTCGACGGCAGCGCGCACGGCGACTGCTGCGAGGTCGTCCGGTCGCACGCCCGAGAGGCCACCGCCGTAGCGGCCGACGGGAGTTCGCACCGCCGCGATGACGACCGCCCGAGCCACGGCCGCGAACGCTACACGGCGAAGTCGAGGCGAACGGGGCCGTCGACGGCGCCCGCGGCCTCGGCGCGCCGCAGCAGCTCGGCCACGGCACGGCGCCCCTCGTCGCCCACGTCGGTCGTCAGGTCGTTCACGTACATCCCCACGAACCGGTCCGCGACCGCCACGTCGATCCCACGCCCGAACCCGAGCGCGTACTCCATCGCAGCCTCGCGGTTCGCGAGCCCGGCACGAATCGACTCGAGCAGGACCGCGGAGAGCTCCTCCGCCCGCTCGACGTCCCGCCGCAGCGTGTTGACGCCGAGCGGCAACGGCAGACCCGTCTCCGCGTGCCACCACTCGCCGAGGTCGAGCACCTTCACGAGCCCGGCGCCGCCGTACGTGAGCTGGCCCTCGTGGATGACGACCCCCGCCTCGGCGCGCCCCTCCCGCACCTCGTCGAGGATGCGGTCGAAGGGGATGTGCCGGTGGCGGACGTCGCCGAGCGCGAGCCGCGTCGCGAGGAACGCCGTCGTCAGTCGGCCCGGCACGACGAGCTCGACCTCCCGGAGCGCGTCGAGCGGAAGCTCCTCGCGCGCGACGACGACCGGGCCGTAGCCGGAGCCGAAGGACGCACCGTGCGGGAGCAGCCGGTAGCGATCCTGCGCGAACGGATACGCCGCGAGCGACATCGCGGTGACCTCGAGCCGGCCCTCGAGCGCCCACTCGTTCAGCGTCTGGATGTCCGCGTGGACGTGCTCGAACGTGAAGCCGCGCGTGTCGACGGCGCCGGCCGCGAGCGCCCAGAACATGAATGCGTCGTCGGGATCCGGGCTGTGACCGAGCCGAATCGTCACCGGGCGAGGCTACCAACGGCCCTACACTGCCCTCGTGCCCGGCGACCTGAGCGACGCGATCCAGGACTACCTGAAGGAGATCTACAAGCTCGCGACCGGCGGCGAGCGCGTCTCGACCTCTGCGCTCGCACGGCGGCAGCGCGTGTCGGCGGCCTCGGCGAGCGCGATGGTGAAGAAGCTCGCCGCGCTGGGGCTCGCGGAACACACGCCGTACCGCGGCGTCACGCTCACGCACGCCGGCGAGCAGGTGGCGCTGGAGGTGATCCGCCACCACCGGCTGCTCGAGCTGTACCTCGCAGAGACGCTCGGGATCCACGTCGACGACGTGCACGCGGAGGCGGACCGGCTCGAGCACGCGCTCTCGGAGGAACTCGAGGCGCGCATCGACAAGGCACTCGGGTTCCCGACGCACGACCCGCACGGCGACCCGATCCCGGACGCGAACCTCGAGTGGCCGACGGCCCCGCCCCCCGCGTCGGGAGACGGGGCCCTCAGGGCCTAGCTCATGCCGGGGATCTCGGCGTACGCGACGACGCGGCCGCCGACGATCACGGTGAGGACGTGGTCGCCGTCGGCGATCACGCTCCACGAGACCGGCTCGTCGCGGTAGCGCA
>DATMJW010000009.1:0-3366 GCA_035553355.1 Gaiellaceae bacterium
GCGGACGGCGCCGGCGACGGTGAACGGGAGCGGGACGTCGGTGGTGAAAGAGGCGGGGAGCCCCGCCTCGCGCGCGGCCTCGGCTTCCGCCCGCAGCGACTCGACGTCGCCTGCGTCCTCGCTGTAGACGATGTTCTCGGCGGGTTCCCAGTCGCAGTCGATCCCGCGGCCGGCGACCGTCTCCGCGATCCACCTGAGCGCCGCCTCGTTAGACTCGGCATAGACGCGCGCGGCGTCGGCGCCGTGCTTCGAGCGCAGCGTGTCGTAGATCAGCCCGTGCCCGGACGTGACCTTGGCGGTCGTGTAGCCGCTCACCCCTCGCGCGAGCCGCTTCATCTCGACGAGCGCGACCGACAGCCCCTCCTCCTGGAGGAGGAGCGCCGTCGTGATCCCGGTGATCCCGCCGCCGATCACGGCGACGTCGACGTCGACGCCGGGCTCGAGCGGCGCGTAGGAGGTGTCCGGAGTGGACGCGACCCAGTAGGACGGCTGCACGAGGGCCGCGTTCCCGCGCGGAGTCGTCGGTAAGCGCCTAGCGCGGGAGGAGCGGCGACGAGAGGTCGTGCGCGGCCATGTCTCGACGCGCCGCGAGCGCCTGCAGCACGAGCACCGTGTCCGCCACCGGCACGTCCTCCAGGTACTCGTCGCGCGCCTCGAAGCTCTCGAGCACCGTCTCGACCGCGTCGATGTAGCCGAGGACGTCCTCGGCGGCGATGTACGCGAGCGCGTCCCCCACGGCTGCAGGGAACCCGTCGTGCGTGCGCAGGTCGTCGGCGTGCAGCCGCGCGTGCTCCCAGTCCTCGAGCACGAGCAGCGAGAGCGCGGCCGCGTACTTCGCGATCGGGCTCTCGCCGGCCGCCGCGTCCTGCTGCAACGTCCAGAGCGCCGCCTCGCGCAGCTCCCGCTCGTCGCCCGCCAGCACGCGCGACTTCAGGATCGCGACGGGCCGCCCCCAGCTCCCGGGCGGCGCGTCCTCCCAGCTCTCCCGGTAGCGCGCCGCCGCGCGCGCCAGCCACTCCCGCGCGTCGCCGTCGCGGCCGGCCATCAGCGCGCACAGCCCCGCGGCGTAGGCGGCGTTCCCCATCCGCGTCAGCTGCCGCTGCCGTGCGTCGGCCTCGTCGGGGAGCCGCGTCGCCCCGTCCTCGTACCGCGCCGTCGCGCGCTCGATCGCCTCGGCCCAGTCCACGCGGGGAGTATGGGCGCGGTGACGCCGCGGTGCGCGGAGACGCGGTTGACTGACGGTTCAAAAGCGACGCTAGACTCCGGCGATGCCGCGCGAGCTGCAGGAGGTCGTCTTCGTCGACGGCGTGCGCACCGCCTTCGGCAAGGCGGGTCCGAAAGGTCTCTTCTGGCGGACGCGCGCGGACGACATGGCGGTGAAGGTGGTACGCGAGCTCCTGCGCCGCAACCCGGACCTCCCGCCGGAGCGGATCGGCGACGTCGTCCTCGCTGCGACCGCACAGGTCGGCGACCAGGGCCTGACGCTCGGCCGCGAGGTCGCGCTCCTCGCGGGGATCCCGCAGACGGTGCCGGGGTTCGCGGTCGACAGGATGTGCGCCGGCGCGCTCACGGCGCTCACGGCGGGCGCGGGCGAGATCGCGATGGGCGCGGCCGACGTCGTCGTCGCCGGCGGCGTCGAGCACATGGGCCGCCACCCGATGGGCGCCGAGGTCGACTTCAACCCGCGCTTCGTGTCCGAGCGGGTCATCGACGAGAGCGCGGCGACGATGGGCGCCACGGCGGAGAACCTCCACGACCGGTTCCCGCACCTCACGAAGGACGCCGCAGATGCATTCGCCGTCCGCTCGCAGCAGCGCGCGGCGGCCGCCTGGCGGAACGGCGTCATGCGCGAGACCGTCGTCCCGATGACGGTCTTCTCCGACGAAGGGTGGCGGCTCGCCGACCGCGACGAGTTCCTGCGCCCGGACACGACGCTCGACGGCCTCGCCGACCTGAAGACGCCGTTCCGCGTCGCCGGCCGCGTCACCGCCGGCAACTCCGCGGGCCTCACCGACGGCGCCACCGCAGGGCTGCTCGCTTCGGAGCGGGCGGCCGCCGACCTCGGACTCGAGCCGAAGCTCCGCCTCGTCGGGTACGCCTACGCCGGGGTCGAGCCGGAGCTGATGGGCATCGGCCCGATCCCGGCGACGCAGCGCGTGCTCGAGCAGGCCGGGCTGACGATCGACGACGTCGACCTCTTCGAGCTGAACGAGCCGTTCGCGGTGCAGGTGCTCACCTGGTGCGACGCCGTCGGGGTCGAGCCGGAGGACCCGCGGCTGAACCCGTACGGCGGGGCGATCGCGTGCGGCCACCCGCTCGCGGCGACCGGCGTCCGGCTCGTCGCGCAGCTCGCCTACGGCCTCCGTGAGCGCAACGGCCGCTACGGCCTGACAGCCCTCTGCATCGGCATGGGCATGGGCGCCGCGATCCTCTGGGAGAACCTGCAGTGAGCGCGCCGACGCAGTTCCACGTGCAGCCGGCCGAGACGCGTGTCGGCCGCGTCGCGCTCGTCACGATCGACAACGGCGAGGACTGGACGAAGCCGACGACCTTCGGGCGCGCCGCCTTCGAGTCGCTGTGGCGCGCGCTCGAGCGCCTCGAGTCGGAGGAGTGGGCGGGGATGCTGCTGACCGGCAAGCCGTTCGTCTTCGCGGCCGGCGCGGACATCACCGAGTTCCCGAAGGCCGTCTCGCCGGAGCTCGCGCGCGAAGGCTCGAAGGCCGGCCACGACGCGTTCGCGCGCATCGCCGCGCTGCCGTACCCCACGCTCGCGGCCTGGAACGGCGCCGCGCTCGGCGGCGGCGTCGAGATCGGGCTCCACTGCGACCTCCGGACGATCTCGTCGGGCGTCCGCCACTTCGCCTGTCCCGAGTGCTTCCTCGGGATCGTCCCGGGCTGGGGCGGCACCCAGCTCATCCCGCGCCTCGTCGGCGCGAAGACGGCCGTCAAGTTCGTCGTCGTGAACGCGATGCGGCAGAACAAGATGCTGACCGGCGCCGACGCCTACGAGCTCGGCTTCGCCGACGCGCTCTTCACCCCCGTCGAGTTCCTCGACGAATCGCTCGAGTTCCTCGTGCGCCACATCGAAGCCGGCGCGCCGGCGCGCGAGCCGATCGACCTCTCCGAGACGAACGAGGTGATCAGGAAGGCGCGGCTCCAGCTCGAGGAGCAGCTGCACGGCGCCGCGCCGGCGCCCGTCCGCGCGCTCGACCTGATCGAGGGCGCCGCGCGCTGCACGGTCGAAGAGGGGTATCGCGCCGAGGAGGATGCGCTCGCGGACCTCCTCCCGGGGCCGCAGGCGCAGGCCTCGATCTACGCCTTCGACCTCGTCGAGCGCCGCGCGAAGAAGGGTGTCGGGATCCCGCA
>DATMJW010000010.1:0-3816 GCA_035553355.1 Gaiellaceae bacterium
CTCGATCCGGATCCGCTCGCGCAGTTCGACCGCTGGTTCGCCGAGGCGGCGGCCGTCGTCGCCGTGCCCGAGGCCGTCGCCCTCGCGACCGCGGCTCCCGACGGGCGGCCGTCTCTCCGCACCGTGCTGCTGAAGGGCGCAGACGCCCGCGGCTTCTCGTTCTTCACGAACACGGAGAGCCGGAAGGGGCGCGAGCTCGCGCAGAACCCGCACGCGGCGCTCCTCTTCCACTGGGCGCAGCTCGGGCGGCAGGTGCGGGTCGAGGGACCCGTCGAGCGCGTCCCTCCGGACGAGGCGGCGGCGTACTGGGCGACCCGCCCGGCCGGCAGCCGGCTCGCCGCGTGGGCGTCGCGGCAGAGCCGCCCGCTCGACGGCCGCGGCGAGCTCGAGCGCCTGCTGCGGGAGGCGGAGGCGCGCTTCGGGGACGACCCGCCGCTACCGCCGCACTGGGGCGGGTATCGCGTCGTCCCGGAGGCGTACGAGTTCTGGCAGCACGGGGAGCACAGGCTCCACCACCGCGTCGCATACGAGCGCGCCGGCGGCCGCTGGCGGCGCGTGCTGCTCGCGCCCTAGCCCGGCGGCGTCAGCGCACCCGGTGTGTAGACGCCCTCCGGGTTCCAGAGCAGGTAGCCGCGGGCGCCGAGCTTGCGTGCGGCCTCGACCTGCGCGCGCACCTCTGCGAGCCCGTAGGTGCGTCCGTGCGAGAAGTCCTGGAGCCACGGGATCATCGCGGCGCGAGTCCCGCGGAGCTCGCGGCGGAAGTGCGCGAGCGAGTGCGCGACGGTCTCGCCCGGTGCGGCGTGCGGATCCGCGAGGCCGAACTCGCCAGACCCGTAGTGCGAGGGGTAGACCATCGGGTAGACCGCGTCGAGGTGGCGGGCGAGCCTGCGCGGGATCTGCTCGATGCCGAGGTCACGCGTCGCTGCGAGCCCAAAGACGTCGGCGGAGACGCGGACGCCGAGCGGCTTCAACCGCTTCGCCGCGTAGTGGACGAACTCCGGGATCACCCATCCGCGCGGCGTGTCCGTCGTCACGGGGAAGACGATGCTGTCGACGTCGCCGTCGGACGGGAAGCGGACGTAGTCGAACTGGATCTCGTCGAAGCCGGCGCGTGCCGCGACCTCGGCGATCGAGACGTTGTAGTCCCAGACGCGACGGTCGTAGGGGTTCGTCCAGCCGAGCCCCGCGTGGTTCCGCCACACCGACCCGTCCGGGTTCTTGAGCGCGAGCTCGGGTGCGCCTTCCGAGAGTCGGGGATCCTCGAAGACGACGACGCGCCCGATCAGGTAGATGCCGCGCTCGGCCAGCAGCTTCGCGACGGCGCGCGGGCGGTAGTACGGCTTCGCCGCGCCGACCTGCGTCGCGAGCGGGACGGCGGACGGGATGAAGCCGATCTCGCCGTTCTCGTCCTTCACGTCGAGCTGGATCGTGTTCAGCCCCTCCTCCTGGAGGGCGAGGTACTCGTCGAGCTTCCGGGGCAGCGATGCGAGCGCCATCGTCACGTGGACGCCGCGGACCTCGTCCGGGAGCGGGACGGGCTGCGGCGCCGGCTGCGCATCTGCCGCCGCGAGCGGTGGCGGCGCCGGAGCGGGAGCGTCGTGCTCGCGTCCGACCTGGGCTCCGAGCGCGACGACAGCGACGATGGAGAGCGCGAGGGCGGCGACGAGTCGCCTGCGCCGCCTGCGGCGGCGGCGGGCAGCCTCACGGCGCGCTCGAAAGCGTTCGTGCGGTTCGAGCGGCTCGAAGAGCATCGACACGGGCGCGCGAACGCTATGCGGTCGCGTCGGAATCCGCAACCGTAGAATCGCCGCGTGGTTCTCTCAGACACGACGATCCGGCGGTTGCTCGGAGAGGGCCGCATCGGGATCGACCCGTACGACGAGGCGTTGCTCCAGCCCTCGAGCGTGGACGTGAGAGTCGACCGTTACTTCCGGCCGTTCCGCAACTCGCGCTACCCGTACATCGACGTCAAGCAGGAGCAGGAGGACCTGACCGAGCTCGTCGAGATCGACGACGAGACGCCGTTCATCCTGCACCCTGGGGAATTCGTGCTCGGCTCGACGCTCGAGATGATCCGGCTGCCGGACGACCTCGTCGCGCGCCTCGAGGGGAAGAGCTCGCTCGGGCGGCTCGGGCTGCTGATCCACTCGACCGCGGGCTTCATCGACCCCGGCTGGGACGGCCACGTCACGCTCGAGCTCTCGAACGTGGCCAACCTCCCGATCACCATCTACCACGGGATGAAGATCGGCCAGCTCTCGTTCATGCGGCTGACGGAGCCTGCGGAGCGGCCGTACGGCTCGGGTGGCTTGGGCTCCAAGTACCAAGGGCAGAAGGGACCCACCCCGTCCCGCTACTGGAAGAACTTCGAATGATCCTGATCACCGGCGCCACCGGCTTCATCGGGCCGCACATCGTCCACGCGCTTCGAGCCGAGGATCGGTCGGTGCGCGCCCTCGTGCGCGACCCGGCGAGCGCCGGCCGGCTGCACGCGTGGGGCTGCGAGACGGCGATCGGAGACGTGAACGACCCCGGCAGCCTGCGCCGCGCCGCCGAGGGCTGCGACACGGTGATCCACCTCGTCGCGATCATCACCGGCACGCCCCGCGACTTCGAGCGCGTGATGACGCAGGGGACGCGCAACCTCGTGGACGCGGCGCAGGAGGCGGGCGTCCGCCGGTTCGTGCACATGTCGGCGCTCGGGACGAGCGAGCGGACGAGGGGGCTCGTCCCGTACTACACCGCGAAGTGGGAGATGGAACAGGCCGTGAAGGGGTCCGGGCTCGAGCACGTCATCTTTCGCCCGAGCTTCGTCTTCGGTCGCGACGGCGGCGTGATGCCGCAGTTCAAGCGGATCGCGCGGATGGCGCCGGTGACGCCGATCGTCGGCCCCGGGACGCAGCGGATCCAGCCGATCTGGGTCGAGGACGTGGCGCGCTACTTCGCCGAGGCCGTCGACAAGCCGGAGGCGACCAACCGCACCTTCGAGATCGGCGGCCCCGACGTCGTCACCTGGAACGAGTTCTGGGACCGCCTGAAGCGCGTGCTCGGCACGCGGCGCCCGTCGGTGCACCTCCCGTTCGGGCTGATGCGCGCCCAGGCGCGCGCGCTCGAGCTGCTGCCGAACCCGCCGGTGACGCGCGACCAGCTGACGATGCTGCAGGCCGGCGACAACGTCGTCACGAACGCCGACGCGGTCGACACCTTCGGGTTCGCACTCGTGCCGCTCGACGAGCAGCTCCGCCGCGTCGCGTAGAGGCGGCGCCGGCCGTACCTCCACCGGCCGCTCCGGAGTTGTACCGAGGTCACGACGTCCCTCAGGAGGGGTCATGGACATGGAAACCGCACTTCTCGGAGGTCTGATCGCCGGGGTGCTCTGCGGGCTCGTGCCGCTGATCTACGCGGCCTCGAAGGGCCGCATCGCACTCGGTGCGCTGAGCTTCCTCGCGACCGTGGCGGCAGGGCTCGTCCTCGGTCTGATCCTCGCGATCCCGGTCGCGGCCGTGATGACGTACATCGTGCACCGGTCGGTTTCGCGACGGCCGTCGACGCGCACATCTGCGGCATAGAGAGTTTCCTCTCCCCGGAAAAGATCGAGGGCCGCTTTCGCGGCCCTCGGTCTTTTCGGCACTAGCCTTGGAGTAGTAGGAGCGCTTCCGGCCGGCGGTGGTTCTCCGGCGGCGCGAGAAACGCGAGTCCCCTACGCGTGGCTATGGCGATTCCCCAGTGGGTCCCAGGGACACGCTCCTACCGACTAGCACCTCCACTGCCCGTACTTGAATCCTTCACTACCGGACCACCTCCTTTCCGCGGTAG
>DATMJW010000011.1:0-8968 GCA_035553355.1 Gaiellaceae bacterium
GTCGGACGAGTAGATCGGCGCGGTGCAGCCCTCGACGTAGTGCACGTACGCGTCCTCGTCGACGATGATCAGCGTGCGCTCGAACTGGCCCATGTTCTCCGCGTTGATGCGGAAGTAGGCCTGGAGCGGCATGTCGATCGAGACGCCCGGCGGCACGTAGATGAACGAGCCGCCCGACCACACGGCGGAGTTCAGCGCCGCGAACTTGTTGTCGTTCTGCGGGATGATCGTGCCGAAGTACTGCTTGACGAGCTCCTCGTGCTCGCGGAGCGCCGTGTCCATGTCGAGGAAGATGACGCCTTTCGCCTCGAGATCGGCCTGGAGCTTGTGGTAGACGACCTCCGACTCGTACTGCGCACCGACGCCGGCGAGGTACTTCTTCTCCGCCTCCGGGATGCCGAGCTTGTCCCACGTGTCCTTGATCTCGGCCGGCAGCTCCTCCCACGAGGACGCCTGCTTCTCGGTCGGCTTGATGTAGTAGAAGATGTTGTCGAAGTCGATCTCGCTGAGGTCGCCGCCCCACTCGGGGAGCGGGCGCGCGAGGAAGTAGTCGAGCGACTTGAGGCGGAACTTGCGCATCCACTCAGGCTCGTTCTTGTGCTCGGAGATCGCGGCGACGAGCTCGCGCGAGAGGCCGCGGCCGGACTTGTAGAAGTAGTCCTCCGGCGTCGAGAACCCGTACTGGTACTCGCTCCGGATCTCCTTGATGATCTCGGTCTCGGTGTTGAGCTCGGTCATGCGACCTCCTCCGGGATGAACGCGTCGTAGCCCTCGGCCTCGAGGCGCTCCGCGAGCTCCTTGCCGCCACTCTCGACGATGCGGCCGTTCACGAAGACGTGGACCCTGTCCGGGGTGATGTAGTTGAGGATGCGCTGGTAGTGCGTGATCACGAGCGCGCCCATCTCGGGGCCGACGAGCTCGTTCACGCCGCCCGCGACGATGCGCAGCGCGTCGATGTCGAGGCCCGAGTCGGTCTCGTCGAGGACCGCGATCTTCGGCTTCAGAAGCGCCATCTGCAGGATCTCGACGCGCTTCTTCTCGCCGCCGGAGAAGCCGTCGTTCAGGTACCGCTGCGCCAGCTCGCGCGGCACCTTCAGGCGCTCCATCGCGGTCAGGATCTCGGTGCGGAACTCCTTGACCGGGATCGGGTCGTCGACGCCGCCCGCCTTCGCCTTGCGGATCGCGTTGATCGCGCTCCGCAGGAAGCTCGTGACGGTGACGCCCGGAATCGCGTGCGGGTACTGGAAGGCGAGGAAGAGGCCGCGCTGCGCGCGCTCGTCCGCTCCGAGCTCGACGATGTCCTCGCCGTCGAGGAGGATCTCGCCCTCGGTGATCTCGTAGGCGGGATGCCCCATCAGCGCGTACGCGAGCGTCGACTTGCCGGAGCCGTTCGGGCCCATGATCGCGTGCTTCTCGTTGAGGTCGATCGCGAGGTCGACGCCCTTGACGATCGGGGTGCCGTCCTCGAGCGCGACGTGCAGGTTCTTCAGTTCGAGAAACGCCATTGGAGCCGTGGGGACCTTTCGCTAGGTGGGGCGTCGGTGGAGCTCGTGCGGCCGGAAGCCGCGGCGGCAAGCCGAATCAGCGCCGCTTCGTGACTGCATGGTAGCCAATCGCGGCCGCGAGGGCCGGGGCCGCCAGCGCCACCACCGACCCGGTTTTGCCGAGCCGGATCCGAGCGTCCGTCCACGCGCTCGACGCCTTCGCCCGGTCGTCGAAGCGACCGTGCGCGCCGGGGTCGCGGAGGATCGTCTCGTACAGGTTGTCGACCGAGGCGACGGGCTTCGGCTCGCCCGTGGTTTGCGACTCCCAGCCGGTCCGCCTGAGGAAGAGGTCGCCGAAGCGCGGCGCGAGCTTCTGCCCCCACACGAGCTTCTGCGCCGCCCAGGTGACCGGTAGCTCCCGCTGCGGCCGCTCGGCGCAGTAGAGGATCGCCTTCGCGACCACCTCGGGCTGGTAGATCGGCGGCACCGGCTGCGGCTGCTCGCCGAGCTTCTGGCGCCCGCGGTCGAACTGCGGCGTGTTGATCCCGCCGGGGAGGACGAGGCAGACGTCGACACCCGTCCCGTGCCGCTCCTGCTCCACGCGCGCCGACTCGAAGAAGACGCGCGCCGCGGCCTTCGACGCGCAGTACGCGGCCTGCAGCGGGATGCCGCGATACGCGAGGCCGGAGTTGACGTCGATGAAGGTGCCCCGCGTCTCCTTCAGGTGCGGAAGCGACGCCCGGAAGGCGTGGTAGCGACCCATGAAGTTGACCTCCATCACGCGCCGCAGCTCGTCGGCGTCGAGCGACTCGATCTCGGCGAGGACCGTCACCATCACGGAGCAGACGACGGTGTCGACGCGGCCGAAACGCTCGGTGGCGCGCGCGAAGAGCGACTCGTGGTCCACCGCGCTCGTCGCCTCCGCGACCACACCGAGACCCTCGCTGCCCGCCTCCTCGATCTCCCGGACCGCCGCCTCGAGCGCCTCGGTGTTGCGCCCCGAGACGACGACCTTCGCACCGCGCTCGGCGGCGGCGCGGGCGGTCGCGCGGCCGATGCCGCTGGTCGCCCCGGTGATCACGACGACCTGCTCTCGGAGGGGCTTCTTCACGGGGTGCGACGTGCCCGGGGTTTCCGTAGGACAAACGGGTGGTAGTGTTGCCCCTAATGCCCTTCGGAATCGGTATCTGGGAGATCCTCATCCTGCTGCTCGTCGTCCTCCTCGTCTTCGGGCCCAAGCGGCTGCCGGAGATGGGGCGCTCGCTCGGCCGTGGCATGCGCGAGTTCAAGGACTCGATCTCCGGCAAGGATCTCGACGACGACGAGCCCGTGCACAAGCGCCAGGCGTCGGAGCTGCCGCCGGCGGAGCCGGTCGCGCCGCCGGCCGAGTCGCGCGAGCGCGACAGCGTCTCCTAGCCCCGCCGCCGCGCCGTGCTGAAGCGTCTGCCGAGGCGGCTAAGCCACGGTGAGGAGGCCACGCTCGTCGAGCACCTGGGCGAGCTCCGTGCGCGCCTCGTCATCTCGCTGCTCGCCACCTTCCTGCCGGCGGCGGTGATCTTCGTCGCCTTCCGGCAGGACCTCGTCGAGCTCCTGATCCGGCCGCTGCCCGACGACAAGACGCTCGTCACGCTCGGAGTCACCGAGCCGTTCTTCACGTCGCTGAAGGTGTCGTTCTTCGCGGGGCTCGCGATCGCGCTGCCGATCGTCCTCTACCAGCTCTGGTCGTTCCTCGCGCCTGCGGTCGACGAGCGGACGCAGCGTACGGTCGCGATCGCCGCCGCCTTCGGCGCGTTCCTCTTCGCGGCGGGCGTCGCCTTCGCGTACGTCGTCGTGCTGCCGAAGGCGCTCGCGTTCCTCACGAACTTCAACGAGGACCTCTTCGACGTCGACATCCGGGCGAGCTACTACTTCTCGTTCGTCCTCGTCGCGTTGCTCGGCATGGGGCTCGTGTTCGAGATGCCGATCTTCGTGCTCACGCTCGTGCGGCTGCGGATCGTGACGGCGGCGCAGCTTCGTCGCAACTGGCGCTTCGGGGTCGTCGCGGTCTTCCTCGTCGCGATCCTGTTGCCGACCGTCGACCCCGTGTCGCTCGCGTTCGAGGTCGTGCCGCTGCTCGCGCTCTACTTCCTGTCGGTCGTCCTCGCGGGCTACATGGAGAAGCGCTGGGAGTCCGCGTACGACTACGACGAGGAGAACCCGTACATCCCGGCGTGAGCGGCGAGCCGCGCGTCGTCTCCGCGGACTGGGTCCTGCCGGTCGAGGGCGACCCGATCCGGGACGGTGCAGTGGCCTTCCGTGACGGCGTCGTGGACGCCGTCGGCCCGGCTTCCGAGCTCGGGGAGGGGGAGCGGTTCGCCGACTGCGTGATCGTGCCGGGCTTCGTCAACGCGCACACGCACCTCGAGTACGCCGTCTACGCGGCGTTCGGCGACGGGCGGTCGTTCGCGCCGTGGCTGAAGACGCACATGGAGCGCAAGGCGCGGATCGAGCGCGAGGACATGGAGGCGATCGCGCGACTCGGCGCCGCCGAGTGCCTCGCCTCCGGCGTGACGACCGTCGGCGACGCCGCGTTCTCCGGAGCAGCGGCGCACGCGTGTGCGGAGCTCGGGCTGCGGGCGATCGTCTACCTCGAGGTCTTCGGCCGCGACGCCGACGTCGCGGTGCGCCTGTACGAGGAGAAGCGCGACTACGTGACGCCCTCCCTCTCGGAGCGCGTGCGCGTGGGCGTGTCGCCGCACGCGCCGTACTCCTGCTCGACGGACGTCTACCGCGCGGCGCTCGCGCTCGGCGTCCCGGTGATGACGCACTTCAACGAGAGCCAGGACGAGCTGGACTGGCTGCTCTCCGCGTCGGGGCCGATGGAGCCGGTCGGCGAGCTCCTGATCGAGCCCGACGGGCAGACGGGGATCCGCCGACTCGCGGCCGCGGGCCTCCTCGACCGGCGGATCGTCGCCGCGCACTGCGTGAAGGTCGAGCCGGACGAGATCGCGCTCCTCGCGCAGCACGACGTCGCCGTCGCGCACTGCCCCCGGTCGAACGCGATCCTCGGCTGCGGGATCGCGCCGCTCGCGGAGCTGCGCGCGGCCGGGCTCCGCGTCGGGATCGGGACGGACGGGATCTCGTCCGTGCCGTCACACGACTACTTCGAGGAGCTCCGCGCGGCGGTGCAGGCGGCGCGCGCACGGGCGGCCCGGGCGGACGCGCTGCTTCCGGCGGAGGCGCTCGAGCTCGCGACCCTCGGCGGCGCCCGGGCGCTCGGGCTCGACGGAGAGGTCGGCTCGCTCGCACCGGGGAAAGCGGCCGACATGGCGATCGTCGACCTCTCGGGGACCGCCTACGTCCCGTGGGAGGACCCGGCCGCGGCGGTCGTCTACGGCGGCGGCGCGGGGCGTGTCCAGGCTACTCTCGTCTCCGGTGAGTTCCGGTACAGGAAAGGTGACTTCAGGTGGCACGAGCTGATCGCCGGCGCGTCACGCGCCCGCGCCCGGCTGCTGCAGGCGGAAACGCCCGTCAGCGCGAGGTAGCGAGCTACGAGGACGAGATGTTCTTCCCGAAGCTTCGCCGGCAGGCGAAGTGGGTCTTCGTGCTGCTCGCGATCATCTTCGCCGGCGGCTTCGTGCTCTTCGGGATCGGCTCCGACCAGGGCACCGGGATCGGCGACATCTTCCGCGACGCCGGAGGCGGCACGGATGCGCCGTCCGTGAGCGAGGCGCGCGAGCGCGTCCAGGAGAACCCGCGCGACGCGGAGGCGAAGCTCGAGCTCGCTCGGGCCCTCGAGGCGGAGGGCGAGACGGCGGAGGCGATCCGCGTACTGACGGACTACACGCGCCTGCGGCCGACCGACGACGCCGCGCTGCGGCAGCTCGCCGGGCTCCATCTGACGCGCGCGCAGGAGGCGCAGCGACGGGCGCAGAACGCCCAGGCGCTCGCGCAGTACCGCGCTCCGGCGACCGCGTTCGGCGAGGGGCTGAAGCTGAACGACACCGAGTCGATCGGACAGGATCCGATCACTGAGGCGGTCACGGCCGAGGCCAACACGACGATCACCGCCGCGTACACGCAGGCGCAGCAGGCGTTCTCGGAGGCGGTCGACGTCTACGAGCGGGTGGTCGCGGTCGCGCCGCGCGACCCGAACGCGCAGCTCGAGCTGGCACAGACGGCTCAGCAGGCGGGCGACGTCGACACGGCGATCGCCGCGTACGAGCGCTTCGTCGCGCTCGCCCCCGACGACCCGAGCACGCCGCTCGTGAAGGAGCAGATCACGCAGCTGAAGGATCAGCGCGGCGGAGGCGGCTCGGGTTAGACTCCTCCTCGGGCCGGGAACGGTTGTGCGGCAACTGTCGGCGAGACGAGACCGGGGAGAACAGATGAATTTCGACGTCAAGACGGAGAAGCTGAGCGACCAGCAGTACGTCATCTCGCTGGCCGGCGAGGTCGACCTGTACACCGCGCCCGAGTTCAAGCAGCAGCTGCTCGAGGTGATCGATCAGGGCGGGCGCGACGTGATCGTCGACCTCTCCAACACCACGTTCATCGACTCGACGACGCTCGGCGTCCTCGTCGGCGGCGTGAAGCGGCTCCGCACGAACGACGGGCAGCTGTCGCTCGTGTGCAACGACCGCAACATCACGAAGATCTTCGAGATCACCGGCCTCGACCGCGTCTTCACGATCCACGAGACGCGCGACGCGGCCATCGGCGCGCTCGGCACGGGGTCGACCGCCTAAGTTGGCGCGGGCGCTGCTCGGTGCCTGCGCCGTCGTCCTCGCGGCACTCGCCGCGAGCGGCTGCGGCACCACCGGCCTCTCCGAGGCGGGCACGGGCAACACCGCCGTCGGCAAGGAGCTCTTCGTCGAGCGCTGCGGTGCGTGCCACGTCCTCGCCGATGCGGGGACGCAGGGCGCCGTCGGGCCGAACCTCGACGATGCCTTCGCGCAGTCGCGCGCGGACGGTCTCGGCGAGACGACGATCCAGACGGTGGTCCGCGGGCAGATCGCCTATCCCGTCGTGAATCCACCGACCGGGGTCCCGGGGATGCCCGCAGACCTCGTGACGGGCGAGGACGCGGACTCCGTGTCGGCGTACGTCGCCTCGGTCGCCGGTCTGCCGACGCAGGGGCAGCCGGCGTCCTCCGACGACGACTCCGGCGGCGGCGAGGGAGACGACGGCAGCGAGGACGACGACGCCGGCGAGGCGACGCCGAACGCGGGCCAGACGGAGCCGAGCGGCGCCGACGTCTTCGCGCAGAACGGCTGCGGCAGCTGCCACACGCTCGCAGCGGCCGGCTCCGCCGGAACCGTGGGGCCGAACCTCGACGAGGCGAAGCCGTCGCCGGAGCGCGCGCGGCAGTTCGTTGCGGAGGGCGCCGGCGCGATGCCGTCCTTCGCGGACACGCTCGACGACGCCCAGATCGAGGCCGTCGCGCAGTACGTCTCCGAGAACGCCGGCCGCTAGCTAAAGCACCGCGCACGCGGCGCCCGACGTGGCCGCTTCGGCCACGTCCTGTGCTTTAAGCACGGGACACGCCCGAAAGAGACATCTCGCCTGGCCGCAGCTCGCGCCTCGTCGCCTCCAGCAGCTCGACTCGCGCGTCGACGAGCGCACGCACGGCGGCGTCCGGCGCAGTGGCGATCGCGCCGCCACCTCCGAAGCCGCACCACCGCCACTCCGCCGGATGCCGGCACAGACGCGCAACGACCGGATTGAGGGCGACGTACGCCCGTGTCGCGAGGTAGTGCTCCTCCGAGAGGATCGGCGTCGGCGAGTACGGCGCCGCGACCAGGTGCCCCCGACGGTCGTGGCGGCGGTTGAAACGCTGGACGACGCACGCCCACAGGTATTGCATCGCGCGCGGCAGGTTCGCGCGCGGGGCGCGCACCACGAGGTGGATGTGGTTCGTCATCACGCAGTAGTCGTGGAGCTCGAGCTCGTACCGGTCGCGCGTCTTCGCGAGAAGGGCGACGACGGCGTCGCGATCGCGCTCGTCGAGCGAGAAGACGTCGCGGCCAGTCGCGTGCTGGGTGACGTGGTTGACGATGTCAGGGGAGAGGACGAGCGGGTCGCGAGCCGGCACGCTCCGACGCTACTGCCGCGCGACGCCGCGGTCGCGCTCGCGGCGCGGATTGGCACTGAATCGGCACAGATTCGGCTGTCGTGTCGGCCGGAATGGACACGTCCGGTGCTTAAAGCACGGGACGTGGCCGGAACGGCCACCGGGCGTGCGCGCGGCGCTAGTCGTGGGTGGTGGCGACGACGTGGGAGATCGGGACGTCGAAGCGCTCGCGGGCCCGCTCGACGATCCCGCGCTCGAGCCAGCTCGACCCGCCCGCAGCGTGCGTCGAGATCACGACCTCGTCGGGGCCGAACGTCCGCAACGCGTCCTCGATCGCCTGGAGCGGGTCGCCGTCGCCGATCTCGCCGCGAACGGAGATCCCCTCCCCGCGCAGGCGCTCGAGCGCAGCTTCGAGACGCGCGCCCGCACCCTCCCGCGCCCCGTCGTCGTCCGAGGCCCAGTGCTGGAGCGCGGATCCACGCGCGGGGCAGACGACGAGCACCTGCTCCTCCACGTCCCGTGTCCGCTCCCGGATCGCGTCGAGGAGCTCGGCGCCGCCGAGCGACTCGTCCGCCACGACGAGGATCCGCCGCTCGCCGCCGGGACGCGGCGCCGGCGCGATCGGCGGCGGTGCGCCCTTGCCGCGGATCCCGAGGACGCGGTACAGGATCGCGCCCGTCAATCCGAGGAAGACGAGCACGCCCACCGCCGGGTGCACGAACGCCGCCAACACGATCAGCGCGAAGTAGCCGAGCGTGTAGAGCACGAGGCGGAACGCGTCCTCCTCGTGCCGGAGCGGGTTCCGCACTAGATCAGGTAGATCGTCGCGTAGACGACGATCCACATCACGTCGACGAAGTGCCAGTAGATGCCGGGGATCTCGACGCCGTGGTGGTGCTCCGGGGTGAAGTGTCCGCGAAACGCCCGCACGGTCGCGACGGCGAGCAGCGTCAGCCCGACGAAGACGTGCGCGCCGTGGAGGCCCGTGAGCCCGTAGAAGATCGTGCCGAAGGCGCCGTCGGCCGGGCTGAAGCCGATCCGCGCGTACTCGAGCATCTGGGTGATCAGGAACGCGAGCCCCATCAGGAACGTGAGCACGAGCCCGGCCTGCAGGCCAGCGCGGTTGCCGCGCTTGATCGACTGGAGCGCCCAGTGCATCGTGAAGCTCGACGCGACGAGCACTGCGGTGTTCACGCCCGCGACGAAGACCGGCAGGTGGAACGGGTCGAGCGGCCACGGCGGCGCCTCGGGGTTGACGACGCGGACGAAGAAGTACGCCGTGAAGAACGCCCCGAAGAGCATCGCCTCCGACGCGATGAAGAGGAACATCCCGAGCGTCGTCGGGTCGAGACGCGAGCTGTAATGCGCGGGCGGCGGCCCGTGGTGGTGGTGCGGGTCGGCGTGCGCGCTCACACCGCCACCTCCGCCGGCT
>DATMJW010000012.1:0-15597 GCA_035553355.1 Gaiellaceae bacterium
GAAATCAAGCTGCCTTCTGTCCGCGTCTGATTCGCCACGACCGAAGCAGGCTCACGAGCGCCTGCTCCTCCGGGTCGAGGCCGATATCCCGCGCGCGCACGACCCGCAAATGCCGCGGCCGAAAGTCCTCGATCGTTCGACCGTCGAGATACTGCTCGATCACCGCGGGGCTGACGTACGACGCGCGTGCGACCGTCGGTGTGTTCCCGAGCCGCTCGCCGACCGTCCGCATCACCGCCGCGACGGTGCGCTTCGCCTGCGCCTCCGTCTCCGCCGGGCCGCGCTCGGCGAACGCGATCGCCGCCGTCAGGGTCCCGCCCCAGGTGCGGAAGTCCTTGGCGCTGAACTCGCCACCCATGTACTCGCGGATGTACCGGTTCAGCACCTGGCCGCTCAGCGGGACGATCGTCCCGTTCCGGCTGAAGCGGAAGAGCCTGCTGCCGCCCTCGAGCGCGAGCAGGTCGCCGATCGCGGTCGCGAGCTCCGTGTCGACCAGCGTCGTGCGGACGAGCACCTTGTGCTTCGCGCGGAACGTGAACGCGACCTTCGTCCCGCGCACGGTGACGTGCTTCTTGTAGAGCGTGGTGACGCCGTACGTCCGGGATCGTTTCGCGTACTCCTCCGAACCGACCCGGAACCAGGCGAGGTTGATGAGACGGACGGCGACTGCGCACACGCGGTCCGGCTCGTACGGGTCGAGCGTCATGTGCTCCCCCATCGCGAGCCGCAGATCCGGGAGCCGCTCGGCGAACCGCACGAGCTTGTCGAACTTCGCCTGCTCCTGCCGGGCGCGAAAGTCGGGGTGGTAGAGGTACTGGCGGCGGCCCGCGGCGTCGAGGCCGGTCGCCTGCAGGTTCGCGTTCGGGCGCGGCGAGATCCACACGTCCGTCCACGCGGGCGGGATCACGAGCCGCTCGATCCGCGCGAGCTTCGCGGGGTCCGTGATCCGGTTGCCGCGCGCGTCGAGGTACCGAAAACGCCCCTTCGACCCCGCGCGGCGCCAGCCTCCTGTGCGCGCCATGAGCCGCGTCTCCCCGGAAGGGGCGGTCTAGAATCCGCCGCCGATGGACGGACGCACGATCGTGGTGCTCGAGGGCGACGAGACCGGGCAGGAGCTGCTCGAGGAGGCGCTGCGCGTGCTCTCGCCCGACGTGATCGGGTTCGAGCTCGCGCTGCCGCGTTTCGACCTCTCGCTCGAGAGCCGCCGCGCGACCGAGAACGGCGTCGTGCACGAGGCGGCGCAGGCGATCAAGGAGCACGGGATGGGGCTGAAGGCGGCGACGATCACGCCGGAGGGACGCGGCGACGTCGGGTCTCCGAACAGGATCCTGCGCGAGGCGATCGACGGCAAGGTGATCGTGCGCACCGGCAGGCGCATCCCGGGCGTCACGCCCCTCGCGGGCGTCCACGCGCCGATCTCGGTCGTGCGCATGGCCGTCGGCGACGCGTACGGCGCGCAGGAGTGGCGCGAGGGCGACGGCGACCGCGAGGTCGCGTTCCGCACCGAGCGCATCGAGAGGCGGATCTGCCGTGCCGTCGCCGAGTACGCGTTCCGCCTCGCCGAGCGTACGGGCGCGAGCGTCTTCGGCGGGCCGAAGTACACGGTCAGCCCGACCTACGAGGGGATGCTCAAGGAGGAGATGGACGCAGCGGCCGAGCGGCACCCCGAGGTCGAGTACAGGCCGCAGCTGATCGACGCGACGTTCGCGCTGCTCCTGACGACGAGCGGCGCCGGGCTCGTGATCCCGTCGCTGAACCGCGACGGCGACATCCTCTCCGACCTCGTGCTGCCGCTCTTCGGCTCGATCGCAGGCGCCGAGTCGCTCCTGATCGCGTTCGACGAGGACTACGTACCGGACGCGATCATGGCGGAGGCGGCGCACGGGACGGCGCCGGCGCTGAAGGGAAAGAACGTCGCGAACCCGATGGCGATGATCCTCGCGGGTGCCGCGCTCCTCGCGCACGCGAGCGACGAGGGCGCGCAGCAGGCGGGGCGGGCGATCCGAGAGGCGGCGCTCGAGGCGGTCTCCGCCGGCGTCCGCACGTCCGACCTCGGCGGCCACGCGTCCACGAGCGAGTACGTCGACGAGGTGGTCGAACGGGTGCGGACGAAGCTCGACGTGTGGTCGTCGCTGTAGCTACGCCGAGGCGGCGGCGGGCAGCGCGTCGGCGCCGATCTCGCCCTGCTCCCAGCCGCGAACGAACGCCCGCGCGAGCGCCGGGTCGAACTGGGTCCCGGCACACCGCTCGAGCTCGTCGAGTGCGGCCGACACCGTGAGCGCGGGGCGGTACGGCCGCGCGGAGGTCATCGCGTCGAACGCGTCCGCGACGCCGAGCAGGCGCCCCTCGAGCGGGATCGCCTCGCCGGCGCTCCCGTGCGGGTAGCCCGTTCCGTCCCACCGCTCGTGATGGTGCAGGACGTACGGAAGCGCGCGCCGCAGGCCGGCGACCCCCTCGATCAGCCGCGCGCCGGCGACCGGGTGCGTCCGGATCTGCGCCAGCTCCGCCGCGGTCAGCGGGCCCGGCTTGCGCAGCACGCTCGCGTTGACCGCGATCTTGCCGACGTCGTGCAGCGACCCTCCGAGCCGAAGCGTGTCCAGGTCGCGGCCGCGCCACCCGAGCACGCGCGCGAGCCCCTCCGCGAAGGCGGTGACGCGGGTCGAGTGGCCGCGGAGATAGGGGTCGCGCGCCTCGAGCGCCGCGGAGAAGGTCGTCAGTAGCGACACGAGGCGAACGTTCCGCGGCGACGCGTCCGATCCTTCCTCGTAGACTCGCGTCCGGATGAAGGTGGTCGTGCCGAAGGAGAGCGCGCCGGGGGAGCGGCGCGTCGCGCTCGTCCCCGAGGCGGTGCGGCGGCTCGGCCGCTCGTTCGACGTGGTCGTCGAGTCCGGCGCGGGCGCCGCGGCCGGCTTCCTCGACGCGGAGTACGAGGCAGCCGGAGCGCGCGTTGCGACGCGGGACGGCATCTACGACGGCGCCGGTGCCGTGCTCCGCGTCGCGCGGCCGACGCCCGACGAGGTGCGCGAGCTACCCGCCGGCGCGCTCCTCGTCGGGTTCCTCGCGCCGCTCACGGACCCGGAGGGCCTGGAGCGCCTGAGGGCGCAGGGCGTCGTCGCGTTCGCGATGGAGTCGATCCCGCGGACGACGCGCGCGCAGTCGATGGATGCGCTGTCGTCGCAGGCGACCGTCGCCGGCTACAAGGCGACCGTTCTCGCCGCCGACCGCGTGCCGCGCCTCTTCCCTCTGCTGATGACGGCCGCAGGAACGGTCGCGCCGGCGAAGGTGCTCGTCCTCGGCGCGGGCGTCGCGGGGCTCCAGGCGATTGCGACGGCGCGCCGCCTCGGTGCGGTCGTCGCGGCGTTCGACACACGCCCGGTCGTGCAGGAGCAGGTGGAGAGCCTCGGCGCGAGCTTCCTCGACCTGGGAGTCCGCGGCGAGCAGACCGAGGGCGGGTACGCGGTCGAACTGACGCCCGAGCAGCAGGCTCAGCAGCAGGCGGCGCTCGAGGAGCGGCTGGCGGAGATGGACGTCGTCGTGACGACGGCGCAGATCCCGGGGCGGCCGGCCCCGCGGCTGATCCCGGCCGCCGCCGTTGCCGCGATGCGCCGGGGATCGGTGATCGTCGACCTCGCCGCCGAGTCGGGCGGCAACTGCGAGCTGACGGTGCCGGGCGAGGAGGTCGTCCGCGACGGCGTCACGATCGTCGGCGCCGTCAACCTCGCCGCGACGATGCCGTACCACGCGAGCCAGCTCTATGCCCGGAACGTCGTCTCGCTGCTCCAGCACCTCGCGCCGAACGGCGAGCCGGAGCTCGACTGGGACGACGAGATCACGCGCGGCGCCTGCGTCGCGCGCCGCGAGGTGGCGGTCTGATGCACGGGGTCGACGTGCCGCTCGTCATCGAGCTCACGATCCTCGTGCTCGCGATCTTCCTCGGGATCGAGGTGATCTCGAAGGTGCCGACGATGCTGCACACGCCGCTGATGTCGGGCACGAACGCGATCCACGGGATCGTGCTCGTGGGCGCGATCCTGGTGGCGGGGCGGGCGGACGCCGACGGTCTCACGCTCGCGGTCGGATTCGTCGCCGTCGCGCTCGGCACCGCCAATGTCGTCGGCGGCTTCGTCGTCACCGATCGGATGCTCGAGATGTTCAAGGCGCGCGGCCCCCGGAAGGACGGATGAGCCGCACGACGACCGACCTGCTCTACCTGGTCACGATCGTGACCTTCATCCTCGCGCTCCGCTTCCTCTCATCGCCGAAGCGCGCGCGGCAGGGGAACCTCCTCGGTGCAGCGGGGATGGCGCTCGCGATCGGCGTCACGCTCGCGCAGCCCGGGCTCGAGAACTTCGTCCCGATGCTCGCCGCGATGGCGGTCGGAACGGTGGTCGGGGTCGCGGGGGCTCGCTCGGTGAAGATGACGGCGATGCCGCAGATGGTCGCCCTCTTCAACGGGGTCGGCGGCGGCGCGGTCGCGTTGATCGCATTCGCGGAGTTCCACAACCTCGCCGGAGAGGGGCTGGACGCGGAGGAGTCGGTCGCGATCCTCCTCTCGGCGCTGATCGGGTCGATCTCGTTCTCGGGCTCGCTCGTCGCCTTCGCGAAGCTGCAGGAGCTGATCGGCGGCCGCCCGATCGTCTACCGGGGGCAGCAGCTCGTGAACGGGGTCGTCCTGGTGGCCGCTCTCGCGGTCGGCGCCGCGATCGTCGCCGGAGCCGAGTCGGACGCTTTCATCGTGCTGCTGCTGCTCGCGTCGCTCGCGTTCGGCGTCCTGTTCGTCCTGCCGATCGGCGGGGCCGACATGCCCGTCGTGATCTCGCTGCTGAATGCGTTCACCGGCCTCGCCGCGTCCGCAGCCGGGTTCCTGTTGCACAACAACGTCCTGATCGTCGCCGGGGCGCTCGTCGGCGCGTCCGGGACGCTGCTCACGGTCCTGATGGGGCGCGCGATGAACCGCTCCATCGCGAACGTCCTCTTCGGCGCGTTCGGCGCGGTCGCCGCCGGTGGTGGCGCCGGTGTGGGCGAGGACGGCCGGTCGGTGCGGTCGACGACGGCCGAGGACCTGGCGATCATGCTCGCGTACGCGCGGAAGGTGGTGTTCGTCCCCGGCTACGGGCTCGCGGTCGCGCAGGCGCAGCACGACGTCCGCGCGCTCGCCGAGCTGCTCGAGGCGAAGGACGTCGACGTCCTCTACGGGATCCACCCGGTCGCCGGCCGGATGCCGGGGCACATGAACGTGCTCCTCGCGGAGGCGAACGTCCCGTACGAGCAGCTGAAGGAGATGGACGAGATCAACCCGGAGCTGCCGCAGACGGACGTCGTCGTCATCCTCGGCGCGAACGACGTCGTCAACCCGGCGGCGCGGTCCGATCCGGCGAGCCCGATCTACGGGATGCCGATCATCGACGTCGACCGTGCGGCATCCGTGGTCGTCGTGAAGCGGAGCCTCTCCCCCGGGTTCGCGGGCATCGACAACCCCCTCTTCTACGACCCGAAGACGTCGATGTTGTTCGCCGACGCGAAGGCCGCGCTCGAGCAGGTCGCGGCGGCGCTGAAGGAGCTGTAGGTGCCGGTCCCGTTCTTCGCCGCGACCGACGTGGAGACCGCGGTGCCGCCCGCGGTCGCCTACGACGCCGTCCGCGAGGCCTTCGTCGCATACGCGCGCGGCGAGTGGACGATGCAGCCGAAGCTCTACGTGACGAACTACCCGGCCGGCGACTTCCGCGCGATGCCCGCGCTCGGCGGCGGCCACGCGCTCCTGAAGTGGGTGACGTCGTTCCCCGGCAACCCGGCGCGCGGGCTGCCGACGGTGAGCGGGATCGTCGTGCTCTCGGACGCGGAGACCGGGCTGCCGCTCGCGCTGTACGACGCCGGCGCCGTCACGGCGCTGCGGACGGGCGCCGCCGCCGTGCTCGCCGCCGAGACGCTCGGCCGCGCGGGCGCACGCACGGCTGCCGTCGTCGGCGTGGGCGTGAACGGCGTCGCCGCGGCGCGCTCCTTCGTCGCGCGCGGGCACGACGTCCTCCTGTGGGACGTCGACCGGGCGCGGGCCGAGGCCGTCGCCGCCGACCTCGGCGCCGCCGTCGCGGGCAGCCGCGAGGAAGCGCTGGCGGCGGACCTCCTCGTGACGGTGACGCCCGGCCGGGAGGTGCTGCTCCCCGAGGGCTCGCTCCGGGAGGGACAGCACGTCAGCCTGATGGGCGCCGACGGTCCCGGCAAGGCCGAGATCGCAGTCGGCGAGCTCGCGCGCGCGCGGGTGTTCTGCGACGACTGGGAGCAGGCGAGCCACGGCGGCGAGCTCGCGGCGGCCGTCGAGGCCGCGGTCCTGACGCGCGCGGACGTCGGCGTCCTCGGCGAGGTCCTGGCGGGGACGGCGCCGGGTCGCGCGGCGGACGACGAGATCACCGTCTTCGACTCGACCGGCCTCGCGATCCAGGATCTCGCGATCGCACGGGCCGCGCTGGCGCGCGCCGACGAGCTGGACCTCGCCCGGCTCGAGCTCTAGCCGAGCGCCCGGGCGGGGTCGAACAACGCGAGCTCCGGCGGCTCCTCGCCGAGGATCGCACGGGCGACGAGATCGCCGCACACGAGGCCGAGGACATTGCCATGGCCGGCGTAGCCGAGGGCGACCCACACCCCATCGCGCACGGGGAGCCGCCCCGCGAGCGGGAGCCCGTCGGCGCTCGAGCCGAAGATCCCGGCCCAGCGGTGGGTGATCGCCGGCACCCGCCCGAGCAGCGCCGCGACGAGCTCCTCGAGCCGGCTCTGGATCGCCGCGGTGACGGCCTCCTCGGCGGTCGCCTCTTCCTCGAGAGCCGCGTCTCGACGACCGCCGACGACGAGGCGCCCGTCGCTCAGCTGCTGCCAGTAGTCGTACCCGTGGCGCGCGTAGTGCGGAAGCGGGAAGAGGAGCTCGTCGAGCGGTTCGGTCACGACGACCTGGTTCCGGATCGGCCCGACCGCCGCGTCGACCTCCGGAACGAGATCGCGCGTGTACCCGTCGGTCGCCACGACGACCGTCGCCGCCTCGAGGTCGTCGAGCCGCTCGACGCGGGACCTCTCACGCAGCTCCGCCCCCGCCTCGACCGCCTGCGCGGCGAGCCGCCGCACCCACCGCGCGGGGTGGATCGCGCCGTCGCCGACGTGTCGGAAGCCGCCTCTGAACCGCGCGAGCTGCGGGGGGAGCGGCTCGATCCACTCGACCGCGAACCCATCTGCGAGCAACGCGTCGTGCTCGGCCTGCACCGACAGGAGCTCGTCGCCGTCTGCCGCGAGCCGCAGGCTCCCGGTGAGCGTGAAGGCGTCGCCCGCGTACGCCGAGAGCGTCCGCAGGCCGTCTTCGGTGAGCCGCCAGAGCCGCGCGGCTGTATCGCGGCCAAGCGTCGCGGCCGCCTCGTGGTACGGCATCGAGCCTCCCCGGAGCGCGAACCCGCCGTTGCGGCCGCTCGCTCCGGAGGCGATCTCCCGCGCCTCGTGCACACGGACGCGTAAGCCGGCGCGCGCGAGCGTGAGGGCGCACGAGCAGCCCGTGACGCCACCGCCGACGATCTCGACGTCCGCACGACCCTCGAGCGGTCGCGAAGCGACCGGCGCTGAGGGCTCCTCGAGCCAGTAGGACGCCATCGCGCGACTCTAGCCAGCCCGCACCACCCCCTCGTCGACGTGCACGAGCCCCAACAGCTCGAGCTCAGTCAGCGCCGCCGCGACCGCCGCGGCGTCGAGCCCCGTCGCCCGCGCGAGCTCGTCGGCGCTCGCAGGCGACGCGCGCACCCGCTCGAGCACGACGCCGGGCGGACCGGTCGGCGCTGCGGCGCGCTCGGCGGCGGGGCAGATGCCGAAGCTCTCGAGGACGTCGCCGGACGACGTCAACGGCGTGGCGCCGAGACGGAGGAGCGCGTTCGGCCCGGCCGAGAGCGTGCTCGTGATCTCGCCGGGTACGGCGAACACCTCGCGCCCCTCTTCGAGCGCGAAGTCCGTCGTGATGAGCGCGCCGCTCCGCTCCCGCGCCTCGACCACGACCGTGGCCGCGCAGAGTCCCGCGATGATGCGGTTCCGTGCAGGGAACCGCCACGGAGCGGGCTCGACTCCCGGGGCGTACTCGGACACGACGAGGCCGTTGCGCACGATCTCGCACGCGAGCGATGCGTGTGCCGCCGGGTAGTCGCGGTCGACCCCGCACCCGAGGACGGCGACGGTCACGCCCCCTGCTTCGAGGGCGCCGCGGTGCGCCTCTGCGTCGACGCCGCGAGCCATCCCGCTCACGACGACGAGGCCGGCGCCTGCGAGCTCGCGCCCGAGCCGCCGCGCCACCTGACGGCCGTACGGTGAGCAGGCACGCGCGCCGACAATCGCGACGGCCGGGCGCCTCAGCAGGTCGAGGTGCGCGTCGCCGCGGACGAAGAGGCCGGGCGGCGGGTCGTGGATCGCGCGGAGGAGCGGCGGGAAGTCGGCGGCAGAGCGTCCGACGAACCGCAGCCCGCGCTCCTGTAGCCGCCGCAACGCGGCCGTCTCGTCGAACGACTCGCGGAAGCGCTCGAACCGCACGGTCCGCGGGTCGTCCACGTGGTGCTCGTCTCGGGCGGCCGAGAACGCGGCGAGTGCGAGCTCGCTCACGCTGCGAGCTCCTTCGGCGAGCGGTACGAGAGCGCCTCGGCGACGTGCTCGGCGTCGACCGACTCCACCGCCGCGAGCGCCGCGACCGTCCGCGCCACGCGTGCGACACGGGCCCGACCCCGCGCCGACAGCGGCAGGCGCTCGACGGCGCGCGAGAGCAGCTCGTCGGCTGCCGCCGTCCGCGGCAACTCCGCCGTCCGGAGGCGCTCCCGGGCGGCCACGACTCGCTCGCGGACGGAGTCCGACGCCTCGGACGGCGGCGCCGCGAGCTCCTCCGCGCGCGGTCGCGGGACCGTCAGCACGAGGTCGAAGCGATCGAGCAGCGCGCGCGAGAGCTTGTCGCGGTACGCCGCGAGCCGCTGCGGCGAGCACGTGCACTCCGCGGCGGGGTCGCCGCGTCCCGCGCACGGGCAGAGGTTCATCGTCGCGACGAGCTGGAACCGTGCCGGGAAGACCGCGTGTCCGGCCGCGCGCGCGACGGCGATCGTGCCGTCCTCGAGCGGCTGGCGCAGCGCCTCCAGCACCGGACGCTGGAACTCGGGCAGCTCGTCGAGCAGGAGCACCCCGAGGTGCGCGAGGCTGGCTTCGCCTGGGCGCGGGCCGCTGCCGCCGCCGACGACGGCCGCCGCCGAGGCGCTGTGGTGCGGTGCGCGGAACGGCGGGTGCGTGACGAGAGGGCGCTCACGCGAGAGCAGCCCGGCGACGGAGTGGATGCGCGTCACCTCGAGCGCCTCGTCGGTCGTCAGCGGCGGCAGGATGCCCGGGAGCCGCCGGGCGAGCATCGTCTTCCCGGTGCCGGGTGGACCCGCGAGCAGGAGGTTGTGCGCGCCTGCCGCCGCGATCTCGAGCGCGCGCCGCCCGCGCTCCTGCCCGCGCACCTCCGCGAGGTCGGGCACACCGCACGCGACCGCCGGCGTCGGCGTGTCGACCGGTGGGGGCCGCCCCTCGCCGCGCAAGTACGCCACAGCCTCCGCCAGATGCCGCACCGGGATCGGGTCGACGCCCGCGAGCGCGGCCTCGGGAGCGCAGTCCGCGGCGCACAGGATGCGGTCGAGGCCGGAGCGGCGGGCGCCCTCGGCGACGGCGAACGCGCCGCGCACGGGTCGCACTCCGCCGTCGAGCGCGAGCTCGCCGATCGCAGCGTGTGCAGCGACGCCGTCCCTTGGGACCTGCCGGGACGCCGCGAGGACCGCGAGCGCGATCGGGAGGTCGAACCCCGCCCCCTCCTTCCGGAGCGCCGCCGGCGCGAGGTTGACGGTGATGCGGCGGTCGACCGGCCACTCGAGCGACGCCGACGCGATGCCACTGCGGACGCGGTGCTTCGCCTCCTGGCACGCGCGGTCGGCGAGGCCCACGATCGCGAACCCGGGAACGCCCTTCTGCAGATGCGCCTCGACGTCCACGCGGCGCGGCTCGAGGCCGACGAGCGCGTGGGTGACGGAGCGCGCGAGCACGGAGCGAGCGTGCCTGCGGCCGACGCACGTGTCTGTGCCGACTTCGTGCCGAAAGTGAGAAAACGCGGCGCGCTAGCGCGCGATCAGGATCGACTCGAAGTACTCCCCGGCGCGGCGCCCGGTGCGACGGTTGACGTGCCGCTCGAGCCGCTCTTCCAGCCGCAGCCCTGCGCGCTCCAGGATCTCCGGATAGAGGTCGCGACGGTCGTTCACGACGATGCAGATCGGCGCTCGCGGACGCAGCGCCTCGCGCACGCGCGTGAGGACCGCCACGATCCCGTCGACGTATGCGGCGATCGCTGCCCGGCTCGTCCCCGCAGCCGCCGCGCCGACCTCTCGCTCACGCCGATCGTCGAGCCCGAGCAGCTCGTACGCGTACCGGTGCTGCTCGTGGTAGTCGATCAGGCCGGGATACGGAGGCGACGTGACGACACCGTCGTACGGGCCGCCGAGCTCGACCTCGCGCGCGTCCCCGTGCAACACCACCGCGGCGCGCCGGCTGTCACGCACCGCGGCGAACGCCCGCAGCCGCCCGAGCGTGTCGAGGAGGTACCGCGCGAGGAACTTGTTCGCCTCCTCGACCGGACGGCAGACGCGGCGATGCTTGTGGCACCAGTACTCCCCGTGCTGCGGCGTCCGCGGGAAGTCGAGGTCGAAGTGTGTCGTCAGCCGCGCCGAGCGCGCCGCCCGCGCGAGCACGACGCGGAGCACATCCGGGTGCCGGGACTCGTGCACGAGCGACCGGAAGTGGAGGAGCTCGGCCGCCGTGCGCGGCGCGAACCACCGCGCGACGTACCCTTCGGGCTCCTCGTCGGAGGCCCCGAGCGTCGCCTGGGCAGCGCGGACGTCGTGCTCGAGCGCCACGAGGTCGTACGCGCGCGTCTTGACCCGCATGAGGAGCGCGTTGAACGCGGCGACGTCCACGGCCACGGCGTCGTACCCCGACTCGAGCGCCTGCACGAGCGTCGTACCCGAGCCTCCGAACGGGTCGAGGACGCGGCCGCCCGGCTTCACATACCGCTCGAGCAGCGCCTCGACGAGCTGCGGGACGAACTTCCCGAGGTACGGGTGCAGCCGGTGGACGTGCTTCGTCCGCTCGCGTTCCGGCAGCTCGCGCTCCGACCACGAGAGCGCGAGGTCGATCTCGCGGTAGAGCGCCTCCTGCGTCGCCACGGCGTTGACTTCGCCCGCGGCGCGGCTTCTCCTGGAACGAACGCGGGCCCCGCAGGGCCCGCATCGTCAGGCGTAGTGGATGCCGCTCGCGGCGTCGAGCTCGCGCAGGCGGCGGATCCGCTCCTCCATCGGCGGGTGCGTCGAGAAGAGGGCGGAGATGCCGCCGCGGCCGCCGAACGGGTTCGCGATGTAGAGCGTCTCCGTGGCCGGGTTGACGTTCATCGGCACCGCTTCCGTCCCGCGCTGCAGCGTCGCGAGTGCCTCCGCGAGCGGCCGCGCCTCGCCGAGGTAGCTCGCGCCGGTCGCGTCCGCGAGGTACTCGCGCTGCCGCGAGACGGCGAGCTGAAGGATCATGGCGGCCATCGGCGCGACGATGATCGCGGCGAGCAGGCCGATGATGCCGAGCGGGTTGCCGCCCTCCTCGTCGTCACCGCCGCCGAAGAACATCGAGAACTGGAGGATGTTCGCGATCGCCGAGATCGCGGCGCCGATCATCGCGGCGATCGTCATCACGAGGATGTCGCGGTTCGCGATGTGCGCGATCTCGTGCGCGATCACACCGCGCACCTGGTCGCGCGGCATGAACCGGAGCAGACCCTCCGTCACGGCGACGGCGGCGTTCTTCGGGTTCCGGCCCGTCGCGAACGCGTTCGGCTGCTCCGACGGGATCAGGTGCACCGTCGGCATCGGGATACCCGCACGCTCCGACAGCTCGCGGATGTCCTGGAAGAGGGCGGGCGCCTCCGCCTGCTCGAGCTGCCGCGCCTTGCTCGCGCGCAGCGCCAGCGACGCGGACTTCCAGTACATGAAGAGGTTGAAGACGACGGCGAGCCCCGCGAACAGGAGGACGCCGCTGGAGCCGCCGACCATCCCACCGATGCCGATGAACAGCGCCATCAGCGCGGCGAGGATCACCCACGTGCGGGCTTGAGTGGAGAAGCGAGTGCGTCCGATCTGCATGGTGCTCTCAGCGTCCTTTCGTTCGAAGCTTCCGCGTCCATGATACCCGCGCACACGGCCCTCACCGCGCGGGATCAGGCGGACCTAAAGATGCAAGGGCACGCGCTGGACGCGCTTCCCCCGCACCGCCGCGACCTCGAAGCGGGCGTCGAGGTCGAGGGCGTCCGGGTGCCGAGCGAGCCACGCCTCGGCCGCCCGCACGAGCCGCCGGACCTTCTCCTCGTCCACCATCGCGAGCGGGTCGCCGAAGCGGTCGCCGCGCTTCGCCTTGACCTCGCAGAAGACGAGCGAGCGCCCGCGGCGCACGATCAGGTCGATCTCGTTCCCCGCGGCCCACACGTTGCGGCCGACGACGCGGTAGCCGCGCGCGAGGTAGTGCCGCGCGACACGCGCCTCCTCGGCCGCGCCTCGCCGCGTGCGGGCGTCGCGGTTCAGGCGGCGTAACAGAGCGCCTGGAACGAGCGGCGGTGCTGGTCGCACGGGCCGTGGGCGCGGACGGCGGCCGAGTGCCCCGGTGTGATGTAGCCGACGTGCGACGCGAACCCGTAACGAGGATAGAGCGCGTCGAGCCGGCGCATCACGCGGTCGCGCGTCACCTTCGCCACGATCGACGCCGCCGCGATCGCGGCGCTCTTCGTGTCGCCGTCGACGACCGCCCAGTGCGGCGGCGCCGACGGCCCGAGGCGGAAGCCGTCGACGAGGCACGCGACGTCGGCGGCGGCGGCGACGTCGTGCAGCACCTCGCGCAGGCCGCGCAGGTTCGAGCGGTGCAGCCCGTGCCGATCGATCTCCCCCGCCGGGAAGACGCGGACGCTGATGCGCGCCGCGCAGGCGACGACGGCGCGGAAGAGCTCCTCCCGCTCCTCGGGCGCGACCTGCTTCGAGTCGTTCAGCGTCGCGAGCGGCCGCACGCGATGGTTGCGCAGGCACTCGTAGTCGAGGAGCACGCCGGCGACGACGAGCGGTCCTGCGAGAGAGCCGCGCCCGGCCTCGTCGGCGCCGGCGACGAACCGCGTGCCGAGCCGCCGGTCGAACGAGAGGAGCCTCTGGCCGCTCGAGCGTGGCATGCGCCCGACTCTAGCCGGGGCGACGGCGCCGTTCCGTGCCGGCTTCGTGACGAATCTGCGGAAAGAGCGTCAGAGACCGACGGTGCAGCCGGCGTCGCGGCGCGCGAGGCGCACGTCGACGTCGCGCAGCTCGCGATCGACGCGGACCTCGAACCAGTCGCAGCCGCCGCTCCGCCGCCGGACGGCGCAGGTGAACTCGTTCGTCTCGACCTCCCGGAACCACGTCGACGCCGCGTCGCTGCAGTTCACGTCGTCGGCCAGGTACGTGTCGCCGGCCAGCGTGCGAAGGTGCTTCTGCACCTCCTGGCGCGCATCCCGCTGCTGCGGATCCTCGCTGCGGCAGCCGGTGAGGAGGACGATCGCGACCGCCGCGAGCGCGGCGGCTGCGCTACGCCTTCTCTTCAGCGGGCGCGTCGGCCGACGGCTCGTCGGCGGGCGCCTCGTCCGCGGACGGCTCGGCGGCCGTCGCCTCGGGCGCGGCGGCCTCCGTCGCGGGCTCGGCCTCGGCGGCCGCCGTCTCCTCGACGACCGGCTCCTCGACGACGTCCGCCGGCTCCGAGGCGGTCGGCGCCGCCTCCGTCGTCGCGAGCGACCGGGCCTGGCCCGGCGCCGGCCGCAACTCGCGGACGCGCGCCTTCTTCCCGACCTTGCCGCGGAGGTAGTAGAGCTTCGCGCGGTTGACGTCGCCGATCGCCGCGACCTCGATCTTCTCGATCTTCGGCGAGTGCACCGGGAACGTCCGCTCGACGCCGACGCCGAACGACTGCTTCCGGACGGTGAACGTCTCACGCGCGCCCGATCCCTGCCGCTTGATCACGATCCCCTCGAAGACCTGCACGCGTCGGCGGGTGCCCTCGATCACCTGGAAGTGGACGCGGACCGTGTCTCCCGCCTTGAAGCGGGGCACGTCCTTGCGCAGCTGGCGCTGCTCGATGCTCTCGATGATCGTGCTCATGGCGAGGGGCGGCCCGTCGGGCCGGTGGAGGATGGTAGCGGATTCCGCCGCCGCGCGGCCGGCGATCAGCGGATCGAGATGCGGTTCGGCGGCCAGTACGTCGCGAAGACGTTCCCGATCAGGTTCTCGCGCGGAACCGTCCCCCACTCGCGCGAGTCGCACGACTTCGAGCGGTTGTCGCCCATCATGAAGTAGTGCCCCTCGGGGATCCGAAAGGTCTCGGACTCGCCGGCGCTGCGGCGGGCGGGCTCGATGTAGGGCTCCTCGAGGCGCTCGCCGTTGATGAAGACGAAGGTGTCGCCGTTCCGCGGCCTCAGCTCGAGCGTCTCGCCGGGCAGCCCGATCACGCGCTTCACGAACGTCCCGCCCGCGCCGCAGCGCGCCTGTGCAGCGGGAGGCGTCTCGAAGACGACGATCTCGCCGCGCTCCGGGTCGCGGAAGTGGTAGATGAAGCGGTTCGCGAGGACGCGGTCGGAGAAGCCGGCCTCGCACCCGTCGGCCGGCCGCGCGCAGTGGAGCGTCGGCTCCATCGACGACGAGGGGATCCGGTACGGGTTCACGACCCACGCCTTGATCGCGAGCACGATCGCGATCGCGCCGATGATCGTCACGACCCAGTCGATCGTGACGCGCCACCCGTGCGGGAGCCCGCGCGTCAGCCTGTCGACGGGGTTCCGCGAGTGGTGCTGGCGCTCGGGTACCCGCCGCGACGGCGCCTCCGTCGGATCCGCGACCTCCTGCGGGCGCGACAGATACCACGCGGTGCCGACCGCGAGCCCCAGCCAGAGCAGGTCGAAGAGCCCGAAGACGAGGTTCAGGTCCTGGCGGAAGAGCCGCCGCATCTCGGCCGAGAAGAGGCCGATCTCGCCCGGGAACTGCTCCTGCACGATGAGCGCGTAGCTCAGGTACTTCCCGACGAGGACGCCGATCGCCGCCGCGACGGCCGCGGGGATCTGCACCGGGAGCCCGCCGCCACGCGTGGCGGTGCGTGCTGCCCCGGCGGCCGCGAAGCCGATGCCCCACGCGAGGACGCCGACCTCGTAGTCGGTCGTCTTCACCACGAACGCCCACACGATCGCGCCCGCGAGCGCGGCGACGAGCGCCGCGAGGAGCGCGAGCACCGGGTTTCCGGCCTCCTCGACGACGCCGGACGGCGTGCCGCTGTCGTGGTTGTCGCCCGCGAGCCAGCGGTCGTACCGCGAGCGGCGGGCTGGGTCGGTGAGGACGCGGTGCGCGACCTCGAGCTCCCTCGCCCGCTCCCCGTCGGCGCCCACCGCCTGCCGGTAGTAGGCGGCGTCGATCTCGGCGCGCGTCGCGTCGCGCGGCAGCCCGAGCTGCTCGTAGTAGTCCGTCTCGCTCACGCCGTCTCGCCGAG
>DATMJW010000013.1:0-2057 GCA_035553355.1 Gaiellaceae bacterium
CCGTGATCCTGCGCCAGAACGCGTAGCGGTGCGCGCAGGATCACGGTGATCTCGAGGCCGCGGTCGAGCGGCACCGTCACGCTCTCGAGGGTCGGATCCGCCTGCCGCGCCTGCGAGTAGGCGCCGAGCGTGTCGACGTGCGAGAGGACGTTGTCGGCGATCACCACCCCGCCCGGCTCGAGCTTCGTGCGGGCGAGCGAGAAGAGGCGCTCGTAGTCGTCCTTCTCGGCGTCGAGGAAGACGACGTCGAAGACGTCCTCGATCCGCGCCAACGACTCGAACGCGTCGCCCGGCAGCAGCTCGGCGACGCCGTCGAGCCCCGCGTCCTCGACGTTGCGACGCCACGCGTCGACCTTCTTCGGGTCGTGCTCGAGCGAGAGCACGCGGCCGCCGAGGTAGCGGACGCCCGCGGCGAGCCAGAGGGACGAGTAGCCGCGCGAGCCGCCGATCTCGAGCACCTCGCACGCGTTCTGCGGCGCGACGTACGAGAAGAGGAACTGCCCCGTCGTGCGGGAGACCTGGCGCGCGCGCAGCTCCCGCGGGACGTTCGCTTCCCGCTCGGCGGCGTCCTCCCGCTCGAGCCGGTCGAGGACGGCGCGGACGCGGTCGTCGAGCACTAGCCCTCGACCTCCACCTTCACCCAGCCGTCCTCGACGACGACCGGGAACGAGGCGACGGCCTCGTACGCGGGGAGCGTGAGCGCGCGCCCGCTCGCGATGTCGAAGCGGGCGCCGTGACGCGGGCAGATCACCTGGCACGTCTCCGGCTCCCACTCGCCCTCGCAGAGGGGGCCGTCGTCGTGCGAGCAGCGGTCCTCGATCGCGTGGTACGAGCCGTCGCAGTTGTAGACGCCGATGCCGACGAGGCCCGCGTAGACGATCTTGACGTGCCCGGGCGGGAGCTCCTCGACCGGGCAGACGTCGTGGAGCGCCATCAGGCGATCGTCAGCTCGTCGCCGCCCGTCCACTCCTCTGGGAGCGGCGTGCCCTTCGACTTGTGGAGCGCGACCTTCATCACCCCGAGGCCGAGGATCGCGCACTTGAGCCGCACGGGCGTGAGCGGGATCCCGATCTCCTCGAGCAGCTCCTCCTTCGGCATCCGCGCGACCTCGTCGGCCGTCCGCCCCTGGACGAGCTCGGTCAGCATCGACGTCGCAGCCTGCGAGATCGCGCAGCCGCGGCCCTCGAAGCCGACCTCGCTGATCGTCTCGCCGTCGAAGCGGAGCGAGACGGTGACCTCGTCGCCGCAGAGCGGGTTCTGGCCCTCCGCGTGCGCGTCGGCGTCGTCGAGCAGCCCGTGCGAGCGCGGGTTCTTGTAGTGGTCGAGGATCACCTCGCGGTAGAGCTGGTCGAAGTCGTTCACGCCTATCCGAGCTGCCGCTTGACCTTCTCGAGGCCGTCGACGAGCCGGTCGATCTCGTCCCGGGTCGTGTAGACGTAGAAGCTCGCGCGCGTCGTCGCAGCGACCCCGAGGCGGGTCATCAGCGGCTGCGTGCAGTGGTGCCCCGCGCGGACGGCGACGCCCTCCCAGTCGAGGATCTGCGCGACGTCGTGCGGGTGCACGCCCTCGACGTTGAACGAGACGATCCCGGCGCGGCGCTCGGCGGGCGGCCCGTACGTCTCCACCCACGGCAGCTCCGCGAGCCGGTCGAGCGCGTAGGCGACGAGGTCGTGCTCGTGCTGCTCGATCGCCTCGAGGCCGATCGCGCTCACGTAGTCGAGCGCCGCGCCGAAACCGACCGCCTCCGCGATCGCAGGCGTCCCTGCCTCGAACTTGTACGGGAGCTCGTTCCAGCTCGTGCGGTCGAGCGCGACCGAGCGGATCATCTCGCCGCCGAGATTGAACGGCGACATCTGCTCGAGCAGCTCGCGCCGCCCCCACAGCGCACCGACACCGCTCGGGCCGCACAGCTTGTGCGACGAGAACGCGAGGAAGTCGCAGCCGAGCGCCTGCACGTCGACCGGACGGTGCGGGGCCGCCTGCGCCGCGTCGACCACCATGATCGCGCCCTGCTCGTGCGCCCACGCCGCCAGCTTCTCCACCGGGTTGACCGTTCC
>DATMJW010000014.1:0-2263 GCA_035553355.1 Gaiellaceae bacterium
GAAGAAGCGCGTCATCACGACGCCAGCGCGGAACTCGCCGAGGCGCGGCTCGGGCCGCTCGCCGCGTGCGAGCCGGAGGGCGAGCTCCGGGTACTGCGACCCCGCGGCGAGCGGGAGCGGGAACGCACCGCCGAAGCGCGGGTTGACGTCCGTCACCTCGTGCCGGCCGCTCTCCTCGCGGAAGCACTGGATCGTCGCCGGTCCGACGAGCCCGAGCGTCTCCGCGACGTGCGCCCCGAACTCGATCAACTCCGGGTCAGCGAGCGTCATCCCCTTGATCGACTCGCCGCCCTTCGACTGGATCATCGTGCGGGGGATCGCGTTCAGGCAGCGGCTCTCGAGGTCGCAGAAGACGTCGATCGAGAACTCCTCGCCGCGGCAGCACGTCTGCACGAACGAGTCGACCGGCGTGTACCGGAGGAAGAAGTCGAGCTCGGCGCGGTCGTGCGCGCGGTAGATGTGCCGCGAGCCGAACCCTTCGCGCACCTTCACGAGGAGCGGGTAGCGCGCGTCGTCCGGGACGTCGTCGGGCAGCCAGCTCGGCGGCGACGGGATCCCGCGCTCCTCGAAGAAGAGGTGCGCGAGGTACTTGTCGCCGACGCGGCGCACGACCTCTTCCGGCGGCAGCAGCACGAGCGCATCGAACCGGTCGGCGGAGCGCAGCAGCTGCACGTGGTCGAGGTCTGTGAGGGGAACGATCAGCCGGACGTCGTGCTCGGCGACGATGGCGGCGATCGCGTCGATGTACGCCGGGTCGTCTACACGTGGCGCCTCGACGCGGCGGTCTGCGTGCCACACCGCCGGCGCGAGCGGGTCGAGATCGCTCGCCACGGTCGTCGCGCCCGCGCGGGCGAACGCCGACACGATGTCGACGCGCTGCCCGGCGCACGTGAAGAGGACGGCGGTCACCGTGAGGAGGCTAGCCCCTCCACCCGCCGGTCTCGCCCTTGTACGTCCCGCCGAAGAGGGCGAGCGGGGTCCGTAGCAGGATCTTCAGGTCGACGAGCGGCGAGCGGTGCTCGACGTACCAGACGTCGAGCTCGATCCGCTCCTCCCACGGCAACGCCGCACGGCCGTGGATCTGCGCCCACCCCGTCAACCCGGGGAGCACCTCGAGCCGGCGCCGCTGCCGGTCCGTGTACCGCTCGACCTGGTAGCGGAGCGTCGGCCGGGGCCCGATCAGGCTCATGTCGCCGCGGACGACGTTCCACAGCTGGGGCAGCTCGTCGAGCGACGTACGCCGCAGGAACGCACCGACCTTCGTGATCCGCGAGTCGCCCGCGTTCACGGCGTACCCGGCCCCCTGTCTCTCCGCGCCGACTACCATCGTGCGCAGCTTCAGGAGCTCGAAATCTCGGCCGTCCTTGCCGACGCGCGTCTGCCGGTACAGGATCGGACCGCGATCCTCGAGCTTGATCGCGACCGCCGCCGCTGCGAGGAGCGGGCTCGCGACGAGGAGTCCGGCGCCGGCGAGCGCGACGTCGAGCGCGCGGTTCAGCGCGTGCCCTCCGCCGCCTCCCACGTCGCCGGGACGCCGCGACGAAGGTAGTTCCGCAGCGAGACGAGCGTCGCCCACGTGACGAGGACGTAGTACCGCGCGATGCCTACCCCGGCGAGCGCCGCAGCCGCGAGGAGCAACTGCGCGCCCAGCACCCACGTGTACGGCGGCCCGTCGACGGCGGCGACGAGCGACGTCACGAGCAGTACGACGTGGAGAACGCCGCTCCCGTAGCGAAGGATGCGGTGCGAGAACATCTGGAGCCAGTAGCCCGGCGGGAGGCGTCTCATCATCCCGCCGCGGAGCGTGATCAGCCAACAGTGCTCGAACATCCGCACCTTGCGCCGGTACTCGGTCTCGTTCGTCGGCGTCGGCTTCTCGAACGCGTGCGCCTCCGGCTCGTAGACCGCGCGGCGGCCGCGCTGCACCATCGCGTACGGCAGCGAGAGATCGTGCCCCATCCGTGGGTCGACCTCGACGTAGTCGTCGCGACGAACGGCGTAGATCGACCCGTTGCCGCCGGTCACCGAGCCGAGGCGTGATTCCGCGTGGCGGAGCGCCATCTCGTACCGCCAGTAGGTGCCCTCCTTGTTCGACCCGTCCGCGCGCTGGATCTTGAGCTGGCCGCAGACGTAGGCGACCGCCGGATCGGCGAAGTTGCGGACGAGGAGCCGGAGCGCGTCCGGCGCCCACGTCGCGTTCGCGTCGGAGAACGCGACGACCTCGGCGCCCGTCTCGCGCACCGCCCTGTTCTGCGCCGCCACC
>DATMJW010000015.1:0-6278 GCA_035553355.1 Gaiellaceae bacterium
ATGTCTGGGCCTTCGTTCGGGGTGCAGAAGCTGGTGCCGCTGCGGTCTCTCGACCTGGCTGAACCTGAAGCTCGACTAGAGCGTCGAGCTCGAGCCGTACCTTTCCGCGTGCAGAGTACGTCTCCTCTTCGGCAGTGTCAATGCGAACCTCAAGGGGAGCTCGAAGGATTGACCTCGACCTCGACCTGAGGGTTGAGGGTCTCGGCGGCGACCGGAAACTTCGGGACGCTCACGTCGAGGTAGCCCGACGGCGCCAGCGACGGGCGGATTCGGCGCGCGATCTCGAGCTTGAGCGCGAGATCGTCTGTGTCGCCGAGACGGATCTCGAAGCCGCTCCGGAGCACGAGCGTCAGCTCGGAGTCGGTGGCACGGACGGATGCGACGGCTGCCGGGAGCGGGCGTCGGACGAGCGGCGCGAGCGCGCGGATGGCGCTCTGCGGGTGCCCGGCCACCGCCCTCCCGAGCTCGAGATCGGCGCGTGGCCCGAGCCAGATGCGCGGGAGGTCGAGGCGGGCGCGGCGCTCGAGCGGCGCGACGACGCGGCCCGTCGCGGAGACGAGCCAGGAGCTCGCCCCCTTGCGCAAGACGGCGACGGGTCGCTCGGGGACGATCGAGACGGCGAGCGTGTGCGGGAACGCGCGGTCGATCGACGCCGCGAGCACCCACGAGAGCTGCTCGACCTCGCGCTCCAGCCCGCGGACGTCGAGCGCGAGCAGGCTCTCGCCGCGGGCGTGCGCGAGCGCCTTCCGCACGTCGGCAGCGACGGCCGGTGGTGCGCCCGCGACGGTGACGGCGTCGACAGCGAACGCGTCCGTGCTGCGGGCGACGCCGTACGCGAGCGCCGCAGCGACGAGGAGCGCGATGCCGGTGAGGACGGAGCGGCCGGAGGGCGCGAGGCGCTTCAACTCGAGGCGATCGCCCGGGCGCCTGCGCGGCAAAGGCGCGACGACGGCCTGCGCGCGCGCTCGCGGGCGCGAGCGTCCGCGTGATCCTCTCCCTCCGGCCACGCCCGCCACTTCGCCGCCGCGCGCTGCCTTCCTACGCGGCGGCTCGCCCTAGGTCCCGTCCACCCCGATCGAGCCGAGCAGCTGGACCTCGTGGTGGAGCTCGACGCCGAATTGCTGCCGCGCGCGTCGCCGCGCCTCCGCCATCAGCGCGAGCGCATCCGCCGTGGTCGCACCACCGGCGTTCTCGATGAAGTTCGCGTGCATCGGGGAGATCTGCGCGCCGCCGATGCGGTAGCCCTTCAGCCCGCACGCCTCGAGCATCCGCCCTGCACCCATCGGCCCGTCCGGGTTCTTGAACACGCTGCCGAAGGTGCGCTTGTTGGTCGGCTGCGTCGCCTTCCTCCGGGCGATCAGGTCGGCGACCTCCTCCTTGATCGCCTCGGCGGGGCGCGGCCGCAGCTCGTACTCGACCTCGGCGACGACCTGGTCCGGCCGGAGGTCGGAGTGGCGATAGGACAGCCCCAGCTCTGCGGGCGTCAGCCATTCGGCACCGTCGGCCGAGACGACGAGCGCGCGGACGAGGATCTGCGACCAGTCGCTCCCGTACGCTCCCGCGTTCATCCGGACGCCGCCGCCGGCCGTGCCGGGGATCGCGCACGCGAACTCGAGCCCGCCGAGTGACGCGCGGCGGGCGGCATGGAGGCAGACCGCGTTCGTCGCGCCGCCGCCGGCACGGAGGACGGTGCCGTCCACGTCCACCGACGCGAGCTCGCCCGTCAGCCTCAGGACGAGCGCCTCGACACCGTCGTCGGCGGCGAGGAGGTTCGAGCCGAGACCGACGACGGCGACGGGCAGACCTTCCGCCCTCGCCCACCGGAGCGCCTCCACGAGCTCCGCGCGCGTTGCCGGCTGCGCGAACGCGCGCGCGGGGCCGCCGGTTCCGATCGTCGTCAGCTTCGCGAGCGAGACGCCGTGCTCGATCTTCACGCGAGCGCCTCCAGCAGCTCGCGGCCCGCACGGTCGACGTCGCCCGCACCGAGCGTCAGCACCAGGTCGCCCGGACGAACCCACGCACGCAGCAACGTCACTGCGTCGCCGAGGCTCGGGGCCCAGCCCGCACGGAGCCCCGGCCGAAGCGCGTCCACCACGAGCTTGCCCGTCACGCCCGGCAGCGGCTCCTCCCGCGCCGGGTAGACGTCGGTCACGCAGACGGCGTCGGCCGCGGAGAGAGCGCGCCCGAAGTCGTACGCGAGATGCCGCGTGCGCGAGAAGAGGTGCGGCTGGAAGACGACGACGATGCGTCCGTCCGTCCGCTCGCGCGCCGCGGCGATCGTCGCCGCCACCTCCGATGGATGATGGGCGTAGTCGTCGACGACGCTGACGCCGGCGGCCTCGCCGACGTCCTCGAAGCGGCGGCCGGCGCCGCCGAAGCGCGCGAGGATCGGAGCCGCCTCGTCCGGCGGCACGCCGGCGAGCTCGAGTGCGGCGAGCGCGGCCGCGGCGTTGCGACGGTTGTGCTCGCCGGGCACCGCCAGCTCGAAGGCGACCGGCTCGAGCTCCCAGCCGCGGACGACCTGCGGCACCTGCGCGAGCCACTCGTCGAAGAGCTCCTCGAGCTCTGCCTCGGAGCCGAAGGTGGCGTGATGGTCGAGCTCGATGTTCGTGACGACCGCGATCCGCGGCCGCAGCGCCGCGACCGTGCGGTCGGACTCGTCGCCCTCGACGACGAGCCACCCAGCGCCGGCGCCGGCATTCCGACCGAGCTGCGGCAGTTCGCCGCCGACGACCCAGCTCGGGTCGCGGCCGGAATCGGCGAGGACGTACGCGATCATCCCGCTCGTCGTCGTCTTCCCGTGCGCGCCGGAGACCACGATCGCGGGCGCGAGGGAGACGAGCTCCGCAAGGAACTCCGCCCGCGGCCGCCCCTCCACGCGCCCCGCGTATGCGGTGGAGACGACGACCTCCCACCCCTCACGGACGGTCGGCTCCGGCCCGAGCTCGACCTCCACGTCGAGGCCCTCGAGGTACGGCGTGTGGTGGCGGTCCCAGCCTCCGACCTCCGCTCCCCACGCCCGCGCGAGGAACGCGTAGGCGGAGAGCCCTGCGCCGCCGATCCCGACGAACCAGATGCGTCGCCCCGCGAGCGGTTGCGGCGGCGTCGCGACGACGTCACCCGCGGGCACGCGCACCTCGCCCGAGGGCGGCGAGCTCGTCCGCGATCTCGTCGGCGGCGTTCGGCCGTGCGAGCGCGAGCATCGCGGCCCGCATCGACTCGAGCCGCTCGGGTGCGGCGAGCAGCTCCTCGACGAGGCGCGGCACCCGCTCCAGCTCGGGCTCGGGGACGACGATCGCTCCGCGGCCGCGTTCGAAGTGGCGGGCGTTCAGCGTCTGGTGGTCGGCGGTGACGTTCGGCGACGGGACGAGGATCGCGGGAGCACCCACTGCCGCGAGCTCCCACACCGTGCCGCCGGCGCGCGAGACGGTGAGATCGGCGGCGGTCGCCGCAGCACCGAAGTCGTCGACGTACGGGAGCAGGCGGTAGTCGGCGCGAAGCTCGCGGCCGGCGAGCTGCTCGTGGTAGCGCGGGCCGCAGAGGTGGAGCACCGCCGGGCCGCGCTCCCCCCACGCGGCGAGCGCGAAGTCGTTCAGCGCCTGGGCGCCCTGGCTGCCGCCTGCGACGAGCACGACCGGCCCGTCCTCCGGAAGGCGGAATCGCGCGCGCGCCTCGGCGCGCCCGACAGGCTCGCGCGGCGGCACCGGTCGCCCCGTCACGCGGTACTTCGGCGGCTCTCGCCCCTCGATCGCGTACGCGAGGAAGACGCGCTGCGCGAACGGCGCCGAGAGGCGGTTCGCGAGACCCAGGTGGGCATCGGCCTCCGTGAGCGCGGCAGGCACTCCCGACAGCCGCGCCGCGAGCACCATCGGCCCCGCGACGTAGCCGCCGCCACCGAGGACGACGTGCGGGCGGCGGCGGCGGATGATTCGCACGCACGCAGCCGGAGCCGCCGCCGCGAGACCGAGAGCGCGCGCGAGCGCGAGCGACGGCCGCCGCGGAAAGCCCGAGATCGTGAACGGGTCGAACTCGTACCCGTGCTTCGGGACGAGCTCAGCCTCGATGCGACGAGGCGACCCGGCGAACGTCACCTGCACGCCGCGTTCGCGGAGCGCGCTCGCGATCGCGAGCGACGGCAGCACGTGCCCGGCCGTCCCGCCGGCGGCGATCAGACACCGCAGCTCGTGCGGGGGCGCGGTCATCGACTGCGATGTTAAGGAGGATGCCGACGGTCGCGAGCAGCACGATGAGGCTGGTGCCGCCGTAGGAGACGAACGGGAGCGGGATCCCCGTGAGCGGCGCGACGCCGAGCACCGCGGCGACGTTGACCGCCGCCTGCCCGACGACGAGCGACGTCCCGCCTGCGGCGACGAGCTTGCCGAGCGGGTCCTTGCACGCGAGCGCGACGCGGAAGCCCGCGAAGGCGAAGAGGGCGAACGCCCCGATCACGAACGTCGTCCCGATCAGGCCCAGCTCCTCACCGACGATCGCGAGGATCATGTCCGTGTGTGCTTCCGGGAGGTAGTTGATCTTCTGGACGCTCTCCCCGAGCCCCTGTCCGGTGAGGCCGCCGGAGCCGATCCCGATGATCGCCTGCACCGTCTGGAAACCGTCCCCCTGCGCGTCCGCCCACGGATTGAGGAAGCTGAGGACGCGCGCCTTTCGGTACGGCTCCATCCAGATCGCGAGGATCCCGAGCACGAGGGCCATCGCACCCGCCGTGCCGAGGGTCCGGAACGGCACGCCGGCGACGACGAGGAGCCCGCCGAGCATCAGCATCAGCGAGATAGTCGTGCCGAGGTCGGGCTGGAGCATGAAGAGGCCGCAGAAGGCGCAGGCGACCATGCCGACGGGCTTCCAGAGCTCCGTCAGCGTCTCCGGTGGCCGGCGCCGCGCGAGGTACGTCGCCGCGAAGAGCAGGACCGCGAGCTTCGCGAGCTCGGACGGCTGGAACGAGATCGGGCCGACGTAGAGCCAGCGCTTCGCGCCGTTGATCTCCGGCGCGATGGCGATGACCGCCGCACAGAGGGCGAACGACGTCAGCAGGAGCGGCGGCACGAGCAGCGGCAGCCGGCGGTTGTCGAAGCGCGAGAAGGCGATCATCGCGCCGACGCCGATCAGCGCGTAGATCGCCTGCCGCTTGAGGTAGTTCATCGGGTCGCCGTGGCCGAGCGCCGCCGACGCCGACGTCGCGCTGTAGACCATCACGAGGCCGAACGCGACGAGCGACAACGTGACGAGGACGAGCAGGCGCTGCTCGAGCTGACCCCGGGGACTGCGGCTCACCCGGAGACGTTCTCTACGAGCCTCCTGAACTCCTCTCCGCGGTGCTCGAAGTCCCTGTACTGGTCGTAGCTCGCGCACGCGGGCGAGAGGAGCACGACGTCACCGCGCCGTGCCGCGCGCGCCGCCTCCTCGACCGCGCGCTCGAGCGTGCCGCAGTGGTGGCACGGCACCCCCGCGCCGCGGAGGGCGGTGGCGAGCGGCTCGGCGGCCTCGCCGATCAGGTACGTGCCGACGACGTGCGCGCGGGCGACGTCCTCCGCGAACGCGTCGAAGCGTTCGCCCTTCAGCGAGCCGCCGAGGATCAGGTGGAGCGGCGCGTCGTATGCGGTGAGTGCTCGCCGCGCTGCAGCCGTGTTGGTCGCCTTCGAGTCGTTGACGAAGCGGACGCCGCCGCGTTCGCGGACGAGCTCGAGCCGGTGCGCGACACCGGCGAACGTGGCCAGCGCCTCGGCGATCGCGTCGTCGCCGATGCCGGCGGCGCGGGCGGCGGCGGTCGCAGCGGCGGCGTTCTCGCGGTTGTGCGCCCCGGGGATCAGCGGCTCCGCCGGAAGCGGATCGTCCGGCGCGAACTCGACGCGACCGCCCTCGCCGGGGATCGCGCCGAAGCCGCGTGGTACGACCGCAGTGTCGTCGGCGAGCTGGTTCTCGAAGAGGCGCAGCTTCGCGGCGCGGTACGCCTCGAACGTGCCGTGGCGGTCCAGGTGGTCCGGCTCGAGGTTGAGCAGCACACCGACGCGCGGCCGCAGCGTCTCGACGTCCTCGAGCTGGAACGACGAGAGCTCGCAGACGATCCAGGCGTCCTCCGGCGGACGGAGCGACGTGAGGGCGCGGCCGACGTTCCCGGCCACCTCGACGGGCCTGCCGGCGGCGCGGAAGATCGAGCCCAGGAGCTCGACGGTCGTCGTCTTCCCGTTCGTGCCGGTGACGCCGACGAGGGGGTTCGGCAGCAGGCGCGCGCCGAGCTCGATCTCGCTCCAGACCGGGATCCCGCG
>DATMJW010000016.1:0-22663 GCA_035553355.1 Gaiellaceae bacterium
CGATCACGACCGAGCTCGCGCCGCTCGACGAGTTCTTCTACGCGGAGGACTACCACCAGCAGTACCTCGCGAAGAACCCGAACGGCTACTGCGGTATCGGCGGCACCGGCGTCGCCTGCCCCGTCGGGGTCGGCGTCACCCGCTAGAGCGGCTCGACGGCACCGGTCCGGACGTCCCACACGACGCCGGGCTGTGGCGGGTCGCCCTCCGTCCCGGGTGCCGGGTTCCTCTCGACGTACGTCATGTCGATTCTCGCCGTCGGGAAGAACGCGCGCAGGCGCACGGAGCGCTCGCCGGTGTTCCGCGTGCCGTGGACGCGGCCGGCCGGCACGATCACGACGTCCCCGCCGCGGACGGCGTAGCGCTCGTCGTCGACGACGACCTCGGCCTCTCCGGACTCGTAGACGAGAACCTCGTCGACGCGGTGCCGGTGGAGGGGGATCCGCTCTCCCACCGCGAGTTCCTCGACGATGACCGCGACGTCGGCGTCGGGATCCGTGACCAGCGCCCAGCGCGACGCGGGCCGCCAGTCGTCGGGGTCGCCGGCAGCGGCGATCGGCTGGAGCGGGGGGTCTCGGTGCAGGCTCACGCCGCGCCGGTCGCTACTGCGGGCCGAGGCGCGGGGCCTCGCCCGGCGTCGCGACGTCCTTCAGCTCGACGAAGACGACGTGCGAGGGCGTCGAGCCGATGTTCTCGCCGCTGTGCGTCTGCGCGTCGAGCCACCGGACCTGTGCCGGCTCGAGCGTCACGTCGCGGGTCTCGCCGGACTCGCCGATCAACCGGCGATCGAAGCCGCTGAGCGTCACCATCACGCTGTCCGGGTGCGAGTGGGGGCTCGTGCGCGCGCCCGGCTCGTCCCTGTACTCGAGCACGCGCACGCGCTCGTTCTCGAAGACGACGCGATACTTGTCGGGATCGGTCTCCGTCGGGTCGGCCATCACCCGCGGCTGCGCTCGATCAGCTCGATGCGGTAGCCGTCGGGGTCGCGGACGAAGCAGAGGAACGAGCCGCCCTCACGGATCTGGTACGGCGGGCGCTCCGGCTCGATCCCCTGCTCCGCGAGCCGCGCGAGCGTCTCCGTCATGTCGTCCACCGTGACCGCGATGTGGCCGTAGCCCGTGCCGATCTCGTAGGAGTCGACACCGAAGTTGTACGTGAGCTCGAGCCGGTCGCCGTCTCCCGGCAGGCCCATGAAGACGTTGATCGCCTCGTCGCGGATCGGCATCCGGCGCCGCTCCTCGAAACCGAGCGCGGTGTAGAAGGCGACCGACCGCTCGACGTCCGTGACGCGGTAGCAGGTGTGGATCAGCTCCATGCGCGGGAGCCTACCGGCCCCCGCGCGTGGAGCGGCCCGCAGGGGGCGCGGCTAGAGGCCGCGCCCCGCCAGCGGGAGCATCGACGCGGGCTCGGGGCAACCGGCGTCGAGACGGTCCGCGAGGCGGCGCAGCGCGGCGGCGGCGCGCGCACGGGCGGACGGGTTCGGTGTGGTGTCGCCGGCGAGGCGCACGAGCGCGACTCGCTCGCGGTGTCGCTCGAGGGCGATTCGGGTCAGGGTGTCGGCAGGGTGCACGTGGGGCTCCTTCGTTCGAGCTCTTCAGAACGATTCGAAAAGTATCGAACAAAGAGCGGGGTTGTCAAGCGATTCTCTTGTTGTTACGGTGCGATCGTTCCATGGACATCGAACAGAGGCCGATAAGAGCACGTGTTCTCGACCTGGCGCGCCCGGAGGCGGTCGCGCTGGAGGTCGACGCCGCCGAGGCCGCCGACGTCCTGATGAGCCTCTTTGCGATCTGCTCGGCAGCGGACGCCGACGAGTCGTGCACGTTCGACGTCGGGCAGGCACGCCTCACGGAGATCCGCGCGGCGGTCGATCCCGCGCTCCTCGCGCAGGTCGAGGACCTGATGCAGGGGAACGAGAAGATCCCGGCGCACCTGCTCGGCCTCGTCTGGGAGACGCCGAAGCCGCGGACGCTCGCCGCCCTCGTCGAGCACATCCGCGCGAGCGACCCGCGGGAGGTGCACCTGCACCTGCTCGGGTACTACACCGGGCACGAGCACGGGATCGCGCAGGCGACGGCGAACGCCGCGGCGGCGGGCGACGACGCCGCGATCGCGGCGGTCGTCGAGGCACTCGGCGAGTGGCCGCAGGTCGCGCGCACCGCGGAGCACCTGCTCCGCCTCGGCGCGCACGAGGTGACGGCGAGGCTGCTCGACGTGCTCCCGCGGTGGTACGAGGAGGTCTACCTCCCGCACTCCGCCGGCGTCGCGGACGCGCTCGCGCGCGACGCGGCGGCGAAGGCGGAGCTCGCGCTGACGCAGACGCCCGAGGAGCTCGCCGAGGCCGCGACGAACGGCTACCGCTACAGCCCGGGCCCGGGCGTCCGCCGCATCGTCTTCTTCCCCGGCCACTGGCAGCGCCCGTGGGTGCTGATGAACGAGTACCGGCACGTGAAGGTCTTCTGCTACCCGCTGCCCCACGAGCAGAGCGCCGACGGGCCATCGCCGGCCGAGCTCGCGCGGCTCTACAAGGCGCTCGGCGACGAAGGACGGCTGCGGCTGCTGCGACGGCTCGCAGGCGGGCCGATGGGCCTCGGCGAGGCGGCGCAGGAGCTCGGCGTCGCGAAGTCGACGGCGCACCACCACCTCGCGCTCCTGCGGCAGGCCGGGTTCGTCGTCGTCCGCGACAGCGGCGACGACAAGCTCTACACGCTCCGCCGCGACCTGCTCCCCCAGGCGGGCGCGCTCCTCCAGGCGTACCTGGGCTAGCTCTCCAGGTCCTCGCGGACGATCGCGTAGAGGACGCCGTCGACCCAGCCGTCGCCGCGGCGGTAGGCCTTGCGCTTCACGCCCTCCCGGATGAAGCCCGACCGCTCGGCGTGCCGCTGCGCGCGCTCGTTGAAGCCGTAGATCTCGAGTTGGAGGCGGTGCAGCCCGCGCTCGAGGAGGAGGTGGCGCTGGAGTGCGCGGGCGGCGTCGTCGGCGAGCCTGCGGCCGCGGAAGTCGGGGTGGACGGCGACGCCGCCGAGGTGCGCGATCGCGCTGCGCTCGTTCGCGAGCTCCCACGAGAGCGCACCCGCGCGCTCGCCGTCCACCTAGATCACGAGCAGCTCGCCACGCTCCGGCTCCCGCTCGCTCCGCTCGATTCGCTCCCGGATCCCGTCCCGCTCGTACGCGCCCGCCGCGGCGAGGAACGGACGCACGTCCTCGTCCGCGTAGAGCTCGACCAGGAAGCCGAGGTCGTCCGGCTCCGCGCGCCGCAGCCTCACCGCACCGCCGTCTTCCCGAGCCGCACCTTCCCCGAGGCGATCGCGACACCGCCGAGGATGAGCGCGAGGCCACCGACGATCGAGAGCGTGATCCGCTCGTCGAGGAGGAGCGCTCCGTACAGAAGCGCGAACCCGGGCATCAGATAGGTCACGAGGGAGAGCCGTGACGAGCCGTGCGTCGCGAGCATCCGGAAGAGGACGAGCTGCGCGAGCGCGGTCCCGAGCAGGGAGAGCGCGAGCAGCGAGCCGATCGCCTCGAGCGACGGCGCGTCGTCGGGGATCTGGAAGACCGCGAACGGCGTCAGGACGAGACCGCCGGCGAGCATCGAGCCCGCGGCGAGCACAGGGCCCGCCGTCCCCGAGACGGCGAGCTGCCCGTAGACGCCCGCGCCCGCGTACGCGATCGACGAGGCGACGACGGCGAGCGCGCCGGCGACCGCGAGCCACCCGCCCTCCGGGTGGATCCCGGTCACGACCGCGACGCCCGCGAGACCGATCGCGAGGCCGAGCGCGCGCGAGAGATCGAGGCGCTCGTGCGGGAGGAAGCGGAGGACGAAGAGCGCGTTGAAGATGGGCACCGACGCCTGCACGACGGCCGCGAGGCCGGAGTCGATGTACTGCTCGCCCCAGGCGATCAGCCAGAACGGGAGGGCCGCGTTCAGCACGCCGAGGACGAGGCAGTGCCGCCACGCGGCGCCGAGCTGCGCGGACGCCGAGGCGCGGCCGAACCGCCACAGCACATAGCCGAGCAGCACCGCCGCGGCGAGGAGCGTCCGCACCGCCATCATCGGCGCCGGCGCGATGTCCTCGACCGCGACCTTGATGAAGAGGTACGACGCGCCCCAGACCGCCGCGAGCAGGAGCAGGTTCGGCCAGTAGCTGCGGGTCACGACGCCGACGCTACCCGCGCGCGGCGGGTCCCGAGGGCGACGCCGCCGAGCACGAGGCCGAGCCCGACGAGCGCGAGCGCCGTGATCTTCTCGTCGAGGAAGACGGCGCCGTAGACGAGGGCGAGCGAGGGCACGAGGTACGTGACGAGGATCGCGCGCGAGGCTCCGGCGCCCCTGATCAGCCCGAAGTAGAGGAGGTAGGCGACAGCCGTCGCGCCGACGCCGAGGAAGAGGAGCGCGGCAAAGGTCTCGAGCCCGAAGCGGGAGGCGTCGGCGACGCCGAACGGCATCGCGAGCACCGTCGCCCACGCGAGCGACCCGAACGAGACGAGAACGGGCGACAGCCCTCCGAAGCGCCGCCCGGCGTAGAGCGCCCCGAGCGCGTAGAGGACAGCGGCGAGCACGACGGCGAGCGACCCGACGACGGCGCGCTCGCCGCCGCTCGCCTCGAATCCGACGAGCGCGACGATCCCGGCGAACCCGAGGAGGAGGCCGAAGAGCCGCAGGCCGGTCACGCGCTGCGTGCGGTCGACGCCGAGCGCGAGTAGCGCCGTGAAGAGCGGGGCCGAGGCGTTGAAGATCGACGCGAGCCCCGAGGGGATGTACTGCTGCCCCCACACGATGAGGAAGAACGGGATCGCCGTGTTCAGCGCGCCCATCACCGCGAGCGGCCTCGCGTAGGGGACGAGGTCGCGGAAGCGCGCCTCCGAGAACGGCACGAAGGCAGCGAGCGCGGCGACGGCGAGCGCGAGCCGGAGCAGGATCACCGTCGCGGGTTCGAGCTCCCGGAGGGTGATCTCGATCGCCATGAAGGATGCGCCCCAGAGCGAGGCGAGGGCGAGGAGCATGACGATGTGGCGCCGGTTCACGGAGAGGAGAAACGAGAGGGCCGTCGTCGGACTTCCCGGCTAGGCTGTGCCACCTGAGTACCGCGGTCGAACAGCCGCTGCACCGCGCCCTCGGTCTCACGGACGGAGAGCTCGCGCGCATCGTCGACCTGATGGGGCGCGACCCCAACCATTTCGAGCTCGCGGTGTTCTCGCTCCTCTGGTCGGAGCACTGCGGCTACAAGCATTCGGCCCTCCTCCTCAAGCGGCTTCCCTCCTCCGGGAAACGCGTCCTCCAGGGCCCCGGTGAGAACGCGGGCGTGATCGACCTCGGCGACGGCGAGGCCGTCTGCTTCAAGGTCGAGAGCCACAACCACCCGTCGGCGGTCGAGCCGTTCCAGGGGGCCGCGACCGGCGTCGGCGGGATCCTGCGCGACATCATCGCGATGGGCGCCCGTCCGATCGCGCTCCTCGACGGGCTCCGCTTCGCGGAGGGCGACTGGCGCTTCGACCGCGCCGTCCACGGGATCGGCCACTACGGCAACTGCGTCGGCGTCCCGACGGTCGGCGGCGAGGCGGTCTTCGACGACGCGTACGCCGACAACGTCCTCGTGAACGCGATGTGCGTCGGGCTGCTCCCGGCGGACCGCGTCACGCGCGCGGGCGCGACGGGCCCCGGCAACCTCGTCGTCCTCTTCGGCGCGACGACCGGCCGTGACGGCATCGGCGGCGCGTCCGTCCTCGCGAGCGCCGACCTCTCCGAGGGCGACGCCGACAAGCGGCCGACGGTCCAGGTCGGCGACCCCTTCACCGGGAAGAAGCTGATCGACGTCTCCGTCGACCTCGTCGAGTCGGGCCTCGTCGAGTCGCTGCAGGATTGCGGTGCCGCCGGCCTCGCCTCGTCGCTCTCGGAGATGGCGCGCGAGACGGGGATCGACCTGCACCTCGACCGGGTGCCGCGGCGCGAGGAGGGGATGGAGCCGTGGGAGGTGATGATCTCCGAGAGCCAGGAGCGCATGGTCGCGGTCGTGCGCCCGCAGATGCTGGAAGCCGTGCAGCGGCTCTGCGAGCGCTGGGAGCTGCACCACGCCGTCATCGGCGAGGTCACGGAGAGCGGCCTCCTGCGCGCGTACTGGGACGGCGAGGTGGTCGGCGAGATTCCCGCTCGCCACCTCACCGACGACTGCCCGCGCTACGAGGTCGAGCGGCGGCCGCGGCCCGAGCCGGAGCCCGTGGCGGCGCCGGCGGCGCCGGAGCCGAGCCGCGTCCTCCTCGAGCTGCTCGGGAGCGCGAACCTGCGCAGCCGCGCGCCGGTCTTCCGCCGCTACGACCACCTCGTCGGCTCCCGGACGGTGCGCCGCCCAGGTCTCGACGCAGCGGTGCTGCGGCTGCGGCCCGGCTACCGCGGTCTCGCGGTGACGCTGGACGGCCAGGGCCGGATCGCGCGGCTCGACCCGCGCACCGGCGGCGCGCTCGCCGTCCTCGAGGCGGCGCGGAACGTGGCGTGCGCGGGCGGCGAGCCGCTCGGCTTCACCGACTGCCTCAACTTCGGGAACCCGGAGAAGCCCGAGATCGCGTGGGAGCTCGCCGAGGCGATCGAGGGGATGGCCGAGGCGTGCGAGGCGCTCGGGGTTCCGATCGTGTCCGGGAACGTCTCGCTCTACAACGACACCGACGGGCGCTCGATCCACCCGACGCCCGTCGTCGGCTGCGTCGGGCTCGTCCCCGATGTCCGCGCGGTGCCGCAGGGCTGGCGTGCCGGCGACGTGGTCGTGCTCGCGGGCGCCTCCCCGATCTCGATCGCGGGGTCGGAGTACCAGGCGCGCTACGGGACCGTCGGCGGCCGGCCGGCGCGGCTCGACCTCGAGGCGGAGGCCGCGCTCGTCGACTTCCTCTGGCGCGCCGCGCCCCGCTGCTCGCTCGTGCACGACGTCGCGGAGGGCGGCGTCGCGGTCGCGCTCGCCGAGGCGGCTCTCTGGAGCGGCATCGGCGCCGAGATCGAGCTCCCCGACGACCCGCGCGCGTGGTTCGGCGAGGGCGGCGGCCAGGCCGTGCTCGCGTGTTCGCCCGCGCAGCTCGACCGCCTCGGCGGCGTGCCGCTGCGGCGCCTCGGCGTCGTCGGCGGGAACCGGCTGCTCGGCGTCCCACTCGACGACCTGCGGGAGGCGTGGTCGTAGGCCGTGTGCGGCGTCTTCGGCATCCGCTCCGACGACCGCGACGTGGCGCGGCTCACGTACTTCGGGCTCTTCGCGCTCCAGCACCGAGGGCAGGAGTCCGCCGGGATCGCCGTCTCGAACCGCGGCCGCCTGACGGTGCTGCGGGAGATGGGGCTCGTCGCCCAGGTCTTCGACGAGGAGAAGCTGCACGCGCTCCCCGGGGACGTCGCGATCGGGCACACGCGCTACTCGACCACCGGCTCGACGCACTGGGCGAACGCGCAGCCGGTCGTGCATCACGGGGCCGCGCGCACCGTCGCGCTCGGCCACAACGGCAACCTGACGAACAGCGGCGGCCTGCGGCGCGCGCTCGAGGAGGAAGGCGTCAAGCTCGACGCGACGTCGGATACCGAGGTGATCGCAGCGCTCCTCGCGCAGGACACCGCGCCGCTCGCGCAGGCCGTCGCCGCGACGATGGCGAGGCTCGAGGGCGCCTACTCGGTGGTGGCGCTCGCGGAAGGGCGCCTCGTCGGCTTTCGCGACCCACACGGGATCCGCCCGCTCGCGCTCGGGCGCGTCGGCTCCGACTGGGTCATCGCCTCCGAGACGTGCGCGCTCGACCTCGTCGGGGCGCGGTACGTCCGCGACGTGCGGCCCGGGGAGGTGGTCGTCGTCGACGAGGAGGGGCTGACCGCGACGCAGGCGCTTCCGGAGGCGCGGCAGGCGCTCTGCATCTTCGAGCACGTCTACTTCGCCCGCCCGGACTCGACGCTCGCCGGTGGCGAGGTGCACGGCGCACGCGTGCGCATGGGCGAGCGGCTCGCGGCCGAGGCTCCGGTCGAGGCCGACCTCGTGCTACCGATCCCCGACTCCGGCACCCCGGCCGCGGTCGGCTACGCGCGCGCCTCGGGCATCCCGTACAGCGACGGCCTGATCAAGAACCGCTACGTCGGCCGGACGTTCATCCAGCCGGACGAGGACCTGCGCCGGCAGGGGATCAAGCTCAAGTTCAACCCGCTGGCAGAGGTCGCGGGGAAGCGCATCGTCGTCGTCGACGACTCGATCGTGCGCGGGAACACGATGCGCCAGCTCGTCGCCATGCTCCAGGAGGCGGGTGCGGCGGAGGTGCACGTCCGGATCTCGTCGCCGCCGGTCGTCTCGCCGTGCTTCTACGGGATCGACATGGGCGACGACGGCCAGCTGCCGGCGGCGCACCACACGGTCGAGGAGCTGCGGGAGCAGATCGGGGCGACGTCGCTCCACTACCTCTCGCTGGAGGGGATGCAGGCGGCGACGCGGCTGCCGGAGGCGTCCGTCTGCCGCGCCTGCTTCACGCGCGAGTACCCGACGCGCGTCCCCGCGGAGCGGAACCTGGCGAAGCTGCGGTTCGAGCACGCGCGATGAGGGTCGAGTCGGTGAACGTCGCGCACGACCCGCGAATCGTCCAGGTCGGTGCGCGGGAGGTCTCGACCGGGATCGCGAAGGTGCCGGTGCCGTCCGCGTGGCTCGGCGCGTCGGGCGTCGCCGGCGACGTCGTTGCCGACCAGGCGAACCACGGCGGCGCCGACCAGGCGGTCTACCTCTACAGCCGCGAGGACTACGAGTGGTGGGACCGCGAGCTCGGCGAGCGGCACGCGCCGGGCACGTTCGGCGAGAACCTGACGCTCTCGAGCTTCGGCGGCGACGTCTGCGTCGGGGACCGGTTCCGCGCCGGTGGGGCGGTGGTCGAGGCGACGGCGCCGAGGATCCCGTGCGGGGTGTTCGCCGCCCACGTGCGCCGCGACGAATGGGTGAAGCGGTTCGCCGCGTCGCGCCGCACCGGGATATACGCGCGCGTGCTCGAGGAGGGCGAGGTCGCCGCGGGAGATGCGGTCGAGGCCCTCGGCGGCGGCGACGGCAACCCGACGATCGCCGAGCTCGTGGCCGTCTGGTACGCGAAGGACACACCGGTCGAGGAGCTCGAGCGGATCCTGCGCGCGCCGGTGGCGGAGCGGTTGCGAAAGGCGCTCGAGCGGCGCCTCGCCGCCTCCGTGGCCTAGCCGCGGTCGGCGAGCTCCTGCGCGCGGCCGTAGCGGACGGCGCGGTTCACCGCGCGCGGGTCGAGTCCGCGCTCGAGCAGCTGCTGCCGCAGCTCGCCCTCGCGGGCGAGGCGCAGGAAGAGCCATGCGAGCGCGACGATCGTGACGAGCGACCCCTCGAGCATCATCACGGCACCCGCGAGCCCCTGGTCGCGCTCCGGCGAGATCCCCCACAGCTCCTCACCCTGCGCGTACACCGGGTAGAAGACGGTCCCCGCCCAGAGGAAGACGTTCCCGAGCAGCGTCTCCACGAGCCGCACGACGGCGATGTACGCGAGCTTGAGTCCGGTGCCGAACCACTCCGGCGCCGGCAGCCGCTCGAGCACCGGCAGCCACATGATCACCCCCGCGGTGAAGAAGCAGACGTGCTCGAGCGCGTGAACGGCGCTGTGGCGCACCGCCGCCTCGTAGAGGAACGGGACGTGCCAGACGTAGAGGTTGACCGCCCAGATGGGCAGCGCGACGGCCGGGTTCGCGAGCACGCGCAGCCGCTCGACCGGCCGCAGCGCGAGCAGCGGCCGGAGGAGCGGCCCCGTCAGCCCGGCGAGGAGCGCGAGCGGTGCCAGGTCGCCGAGGACGACGTGCTGGAGCATGTGCGCGCTGAAGAGCTCGCCCTCCCCGACCGCCGCGACCGGCGAGGCGAGGGCGAGGACGAGGAGCGCGATCCCGAGCGCGAAGAGCGCGACGCGCCAGCGCGGCGGCGGCTGCCCGCGGCGGCGCAGCGTGCGCACGCGCATGCCGTAGCCGAGGGCGGCGAGGGCGAGCGGCGCCAGCTGCAGCGGGTCGAACGTCCACGTCGTCAGCACCGAGCCGAGCACTGCGTCCACGCTACCCTCCGCCGTCGGTGCAGCTCTTCCACTACCACCTCGTCACGAGCCGCGTGCGTCAGGTCGAGGCGCGCTACGTCGGCAAGCTCGCCTTCGACCTCGTCGCACGCCACGGCCGGATCGGCGAGGAGTACCAGTCGTTCGAGTCCGGCACCTCGTGGGAGGAGCTCGACGCGCTCGGCTTCAAGCTCCGCCTCTCGGAGCTCGAGCGCGGCGCCGTCAACGTCGTCGTCCAGCCCGGCCAGTGGGAGGTGCCGCGCGTCGACCACCTCGGGCTCGCGCTCGACGACGACGAGTTCGAGCGCGTGCTCGACCGGGCGACGCAGCGCGAGCTGCGGGTGCAGGCGCACGGCGGCCGCCGCACCTTCGTCGCCACGAACGCGGGGTACCGGCTCGAGATCCATCCGCCGCGCGAGTGGCTCGACGACCTCCTGGAGGGCCGCGAGGACCTCGAGCTACGCGAGCTCCAGCTGCTCGCCGAGGATCCGGAGGCGAAGGCGGCGGCGCTCGCCGACCTGCTCGAGGTCGAGCGCGAGGACGCGGCGGTGCAGGTCGGCCCGACGCTCGTCCGCTTCCTCCCGGACGGCCCGCCGGGGCGCCCGCAGCTCCACGCGGAGCTCTTCGCCTAGCTGGCGCAGATGCGGCAGCGGCGAAGCCGCCGCCGGATCGCGCGAGATCCCTGAAGCGGCCGCTTCGCGGTCGGCGCGTGCGACCGTCCGCCTGCGGCGGTGTGGCCGACGCGCGCCGTAGACTCGCCGGGTGAGCGAAGGGCGGACGTACGAGGCCGCGGGGGTCTCGCTCGCGACGGCTGAGGGTGTCGTCGAGCGGCTGCGCGCCGCGGTCGCTTCGACCCGCACGCCGGCGGCGGTCGGTGACCTCGGCGGGTTCGCGGGGCTGTACGCGCTCGACGAGCGTCGCCTGCTCGCTGCGTCGACCGACGGCGTCGGCTCGAAGCTGATGCTGGCCAAGCGTGCCGGCCGACTTCGCTGGTGCGGCGCGGACCTCGCGGCGCACTGCATCAACGACGTCCTCACGACAGGTGCCGACCCGCTCTTCCTGCTCGACTACGTCGCCGCGAACACGATCTCGCTCGACGAGGTCGCAGAGCTCGTGGAGGGCGCGGCCGAAGTCTGCCGCGCGGCCGGCTGCGCGATCCTCGGCGGCGAGACAGCCGAGCTGCCGGGGATCTACCGCGAGGCCGAGCTCGACTTCGCGGGCACGTGCGTCGGGATCGTCTCGCGCGAGGAGCTGATCGACGGCTCGCGCGTCGAGGAGGGCGACGTCGTCGTCGGGTTCCCCTCGGCGGGCATCCACGCGAACGGCTTCACCCTCGTCCGCTCGATCGTCGGCGACGACGAGTTCGACGCGGACCTGCTCCTGCCGCCCACGCGTCTCTACCTCGCCGACGTCCGGGCGCTTCGGGGCCGTGCCGACGTCCGCGCGCTCGCGCACGTCACCGGCGGCGGCATCCTCGGCAACCTGCGGCGCGTGCTGCCGCAGGGGCTTCGGGCCGAGATCGACTGGGGGTCATGGGAGCGGCCACCCGTCTTCGGGTGGCTCGCCGAGCACGGGGTCGAGGAGGAGGAGGCGCGGCGCGTCTTCAACCTCGGGATCGGCTACTGCGCCGTGATTCCTTCCGCGGACGTCCTCGCCGCGGACGTCGTGATCGGGCAAATCGTCGCCGCATGATCGGCGTCCTCGTGAGCGGCGAGGGGACGAACCTGCAGGCGCTGCTCGACGCCGGGCTGCCCGTCGCCGCCGTCGCGTCGAACCGGGCCGGGTGCCGCGCGCTCGATCGGGCCGAGCGTGCGGGGGTCGAGGCCGAGGCGTTCCCGCTCGACGAGTTCGCCGATCGCGAGCAGCGCGACGCGATCATGGCGAACTGGCTGCAGGAGCACGGCGTCCGGCTCGTTGTCTGCGCTGGCTACATGCACCTGCTGACGGCACCGTTCCTCGAGCGGTTCCCGGGGCGGGTGGTGAACGTCCACCCGTCGCTCCTGCCGGAGTTCCCGGGCGCGCGCGCGATCGACGACGCCCTCGCCGCGGGGGTCGAGACGACGGGCGTCACCGTCCACCTCGTCGACGACGGGCTCGACACCGGCCCGGTCGTGCGGCAGGTGCCGGTCCCGGTCGAGCCGCGCGACACGCTTGTCGAGCGCATCCACGCCGTCGAGCACCGGCTGCTTCCCGAGGTGGTGAGGGAACTGTGCGCGCGCTGATCTCGGTCTACGACAAGACGGGCCTGGACACGCTCGCGAAGGGGCTCGCGTCGCTCGACGTCGAGCTCGTCGCGAGCGGCGGCACCGCGGCGGCGATCGAGGAGCTCGGGATCCCGGTGACGCGGGTCGAGGCGATCACGGAGTTCCCCGAGCTGCTCGCGGGCCGCGTGAAGACGCTGCACCCGCGCATCCACGCGGGCATCCTCGCGCGCGCCGACGACGCGGCCGACGTCGCAGCGCTCGAGCAGCACGCGATCGAGGCGTTCGACCTCGTGTGCGTCAACCTGTACCCGTTCGAGGACGTCGCCGGGCGCCACGGCGTCACCGAGGCCGAGGCGGTCGAGATGATCGACGTGGGCGGCCCGGCGATGCTGCGCGGCGCGGCGAAGAACTTCGCCCGCGTCGCCGCCGTCTGCCACCCCGCCGACTACGAGCTCGTCCTCGCCGAGCTGCGCGAGCACGGCGCCGTCTCGCTCGAGACCCGGCGCGAGCTCGCCGCGCGCGCGTTCGCGACGACCGCCGCCTACGAGGCCGCGATCGCGACGTGGTTCGGCGACCGCAGCGCCTTCCCCGACACGTACGTCCCGGTCTTCGAGCGGCACCTGGACCTCGCCTACGGCGAGAACCCGCACCAGCAAGCCGCCTACTACCGCGAGCGCGGCGCGCGAACCCATCTGCTCGCGCGCGTGGAGCAGCTGCACGGGCGCGAGCTCTCGTTCAACAACCTGAACGACCTCGACGCCGCCCGGTTGCTCGTGCGCGAGTTCACGCTGCCGACGTGCGTGATCGTCAAGCACGCGAACCCGTGCGGCGTCGGCGTGGCCGCGTCGATCGAGGAGGCGTACGAGCTGGCGCTCGCGGCAGACCCCCTCTCGGCCTACGGCGGGGTCGTCGTCCTCAACCGGCCGGTCTCGGCCACGCTCGGCGAGCGGCTCGCGGAGCAGTTCGTGGAGGTGCTCTTCGCGCCGGGGTACGACCAGGCGGGGCTCGAGGCGCTCGTCCGCAAGCAGTCGATCCGGATCCTCAACGACATCGAGCGGCGGACGCCCGAGCAGGGAGAGCGCCACCTGAAGCGCGTGCTCGGCGGCCTGCTCGTGCAGGACCGCGACTGGGACGTGGCCTCACGCGAGGGCATGGACGTCGTGACCGGCTCGCCGACGGAGGAGCAGTGGGGGGATCTCCTCTTCGCGTGGCGCGTGGTGAAGCACGTCGCGTCGAACGCGATCGTGATCGCACGCGGCCTGCAGACCCTCGGGATCGGCGCGGGCCAGATGAGCCGTGTCGACGCGGTCCGGATCGCGGTCGAGAAGGCGCAGGAGCACGGCCACTCGCTCGAGGGCGCCGCACTCGCCTCGGATGCGTTCTTCCCGTTCCCGGACGGCCCGCGGGTCGCGCTCGAGGCGGGGGTGACGGCGTTGATCCAGCCGGGCGGGTCGAAGCGCGACGCGGACGTCGTCGCAGCCGTGGAGAGTGCCGGCGGCGCGATGGTCTTCACCGGCCGCCGGCACTTCCGGCACTGAGGTTCGGCTAGTGGTTGCGGCGGCCGCCGGCCGTGCGGTCGGCCCAGCCCATCGCGTCGGCCAGGAACGCGCCTGCGAAGGCGGCGAGCCCGAGCGCGACGAGGTCCCCGTAGTTGTCGTCGATCAACACCGCGAGGATGAAGAGGACGACGGCGACGAGGAGCAGGATCGAACGCAGTCCGAGTTTCATCGTGGCCTTTCTGTCGAAGGTTCGTGCTGCGACGCACGATTCGACCCCTGCGGGCGTACCCCTTCCGTCCGTTCGCGGCGCGCCGGCGTTTGCGTAGGCTTCCGCGAGCGATGGCGCGCGAGTACCCGACCCTCCTCGAGCTCGTCGGCGGCACCCCGGTCGTCCGGCTCGACCGCATCGGGCGCGACGTCGCCCCGATGCTGCTCGCGAAGCTCGAGTACCTGAACCCAGGCGGCTCGAACAAGGATCGCATCGGACTCGCGATGATCGAGGCGGCGGAGCGGGAGGGGAAGCTGCGGCCGGGCGGCACGATCGTCGAGCCGACCTCCGGGAACACCGGCGTCGGCCTCGCGATCGCGGCGGCGGCCCGCGGCTATCGCTGCGTCTTCGTGATGCCCGACAAGATGAGCCAGGAGAAGATCTCGATGCTCCGCGCGTACGGCGCCGAGGTGATCATCACGCCGACCGCCGTCGAGCACGACTCGCCCGAGAGCTACTACTCCGTCTCCGACCGGCTCGCCGAGGAGATTCCGGGAGGGTTCAAGCCCGACCAGTACTCGAACATGGCGAACCCGCAGTCGCACTACGACGTCACCGGGCCGGAGATCTGGGCGCAGACGGACGGTGAGATCGACGCGCTCGTCGTCTCCGTCGGTACCGGCGGCACGATCTCCGGCGTCGGGCGCTACTTCAAGGAGCGAAACCCCGACGTGCTGGTCGTCGGCGCGGACCCCGAGGGCTCGATCTACACCTCCGAGGAGACGCACCCGTACCTCGTGGAGGGGATCGGGAAGGACACGTGGCCGGCCACGATGGCCCGAGACGTCGTCGACCGCTGGGTGCGCGTCTCCGACCGCGACTCGTTCCTGACCGCCCGGCGGCTCGCGCGCGAGGAGGGGATCCTCGCCGGCGGCTCCGCGGGGACGACGGTGTGGGCGGCGCTGCAGGTGGCGAAGGACTTCGGGCCGGACGCGCGGATCCTCACGATCCTCCCCGACAGCGGCCGCTCGTACCTCTCCAAGTTCTACGACGACAACTGGATGCTCCAGTACGGCTTCCTCGAGCGAAAGGCGCCGGCGCCGACGCTCGACGAGGTGCTCCGCTTCAAGCGCGCGGAGGAGCACGAGGTCCCGGACCTCGTTACGATCGAGTCGCACGCGAAGGTGGGGCAGGCGATCGACCTGATGCAGCGCTATTCGATCTCGCAGCTCCCGGTCGTGCGCAGCGAGCCCGTCGAGTCGCTCGCCGACGTCGTCGGCTCGCTCCAGGAGCGCGGCGTGCTCGACCGCGTCTTCAAGAACCCCGACTCACTGAACGAGGACGTCGCGGTCGCGATGCAGCCGCCGCTCGCCACCGTCGACGTGACGCAGTCGCTCGACCAGGTCTACGCGGACCTGTCCGGCCCGAGTGCCGCCGTCGTCGTCGCATCAGGCGGCCGGCCGACCGCGATCCTCACGCGGTCCGACCTGCTCGAGTTCCTCGCCCACCAGCGGACTCAGCTGAACGGCCGCTGACCGCGGCGCCGACTCCGCCCGCACGGCGACGTACACCGACCCGACGATGACGGCCGCGCCTGCGAGCGTGGTGAGCGGCAGCGCCTCGTCGAGGAAGAGCGCGCCGAGTGCGATCGCGACGAGCGGGTTGACGTACTGGTGCGTCACCACCTTCGAGATGGGCGCGTTCGCGAGCAGCCAGACGTAGGCCGAGAAGGCCACGAGCGAGCCGAAGATGCCGAGGTAGAGCCACGCGAGCACGGGCCCCGGCTCGAGCATCGCGACGGAGAGGTCGCCGCCCTCGCCCGCCACGAAGCCGGCGACCGTGAGCGCCGCGCCGGCGGCCGTCATCTCCCACGCCGTCGCCACGAACGGGTCGCCCGGGGTCGGCAGCCGCCGGCCGAAGAAGGACGCCGCCGACCAGGAGACGGTGGCGCCGAGCATGGTCGCGAGGCCGACGAGCGACGCAGCGCCCTCGCCGCCCGGGAGGACGACGAGCGCAAGCCCGACGAGGCCGACGACGACGCTGACGCGCGTCGCGAGCGCGACCCGCTCGCGCGACAGCGCTCGCCACAGGATCACCTGGAGCGGCACCGTCCCCGCGATCATGGCGGCGACGCTCGAGTCGATCCGCGTCTCGGCGAGCGTCGTCCCGCCGACGCCGACGCCGAGCAGCGCGACCCCGAGGAGCGCAGCGGCGCCGAGCTCCCGCGGCGTCGCACGCAGGCTCTTTCCCCGCCAGGCGAGGAAGAGCGCGAGCAGCGCGCCGGCGAGCAGGAACCGCGTTCCGGCGGAGACGAGCGGCGGCAGCGTCCGCACCGAGATCTTGATCGCGAAGTACGTGGAGCCCCAGACGACGTAGACCGTCCAGAGCGCGAGTAGGAAGCGGGGGCGTGCGGCCATGTGCACTTCAACTCAACGCCGCCCGGCCGCGTGAGATTTCGCGACGCCCGATCGAATCGTCGATCGTGACGATCAGCGGCTCGACTGGCGCCCGATGAAGCTCGCCTCGTGGCCGCGGCGGTTGGCGGCGCGGAGGCCGTCCTCGTCGAGGGCGCCGATCCGCTCGAGCAGCTCCAGCTCGTCGCGCAGGTGCGTCCGCATCATCTCGGGGCCGTCCGTCGCGATCGTGAAGGCGACGCCGTGCTCGGCGAACGCGCGGATCGTGTCGCGCACGGACTCCTCGTCCGGGAGCGCCTTCGTGAGGAGGTTCGACGTGGGGCAGATCTCGAGCACGGTCTCCGTCTCGCGCAGGAGGCGCATCAGCTCGCGGTCGCGCGCCGCCAGGATCCCGTGGCCGATGCGGTCGGGCCGCAGGTGCTCCACGACCTCGCCGATCTCCTGGAGACCGCTCTCGCCCTCCTCGCCGACGTGGATTGTGACCCCGAGGCCGGCTTCGCGCGCCGTCTCGACCATCGGGCGGAGCTGCGTGTAGTCGTAGCGCGCGCCGTCGGGCCGCGGGCCGGCGATGTCGATGCCGACGATCCCGCGCGATGCCCACCGGATCGCCTTCTCGACGACGATCTCGTTCTGCCGCTGCGTGAACGTGCGGTCCATCATCAGGATCAGCCCCGCGCGGACCTGCGGGTACTCGATCGAGGCGCGGTCGAGGCCGCGGATCGCCGCGAGGATGATGTGGTCGAGGTCGCGCTCGCCGCGCCGGTTCCGCTTCATCGGGTTGAAGCGGAGCTCGAGCGTCGTGATCCGCTGCGAGCGGTACGCCCCGCCGATCGCGCCGTGCACGGAACGCTCCACCGCGAGCGGCGAGCTCTGGATCAGCTCCGTCCAGTGGTAGATCCGGTCGAGCGCGTCGAGGTTTTCCACCCCGCGCGGGTCGGAGACGGTGACGAGCGCGTCGAACTCCCAGTAGTCCTTCACGGGGAGCGCGATCCCCTGCTCGTGCGCGAGCGACCAGAGGATGTCGGACGCGACCGACCCGCCGAGGTGCGTGTGGAGCTCGGCGAGGCCCTCGTCGATCATGCGCGCGAGCCTACCCGAGCGCTCGCGCGACGAAGTCGCGCAGCTCCGGGAGGAAGCGCGGGTCGATCGTGTGCGGGAGCGGGTACTCGCGGTAGAGGACGTCGGCGCCCGTGGGTTCCATCCGCTGCAGCGCGTTCCGCCCGAACTGCACGGGGATCACGTCGTCGTAGGTGCCGTGCGCGATCGCGATCGGGAACCCGTCGAGCCCCTCGAGGTCGAGGTCGAGGCCGTCGACCTCCGGCTGGAAGCAGGAGAGCGCGACGAGCGCCGCCGGACGCCGCTCGCGGCCGCGCCCGAGGCCGAGCGCCCAGCTCATGACGCCGCCTTGCGAGAACCCGCCGAGGACGACGCGCTCGATCGGCACGGGGAGCGCGTCGAGCCACGCCGCTGCAGCCTCGAAGGTCGGCCAGAACGTCGTCGCGTCCGGCGTGGGGAGGCCGCCGAGCCGGTACCAGTGCGCGCCGCCCGGCGGCAGCGAGAGCGGCCCGCGCGGCGTGACCCCGAGCAGGCGGCGCTCGGGATCGAGCGCGTCGAGGAGGGGGTGGAGGTCACGCTCGTCCGCGCCGCGGCCGTGCAGGAGGACGAGCGCGCCTTCCGGCTCGCCCTCCGCCTCCCGGACGAGCGCGGTCAGCCCTGCTGCCACGCCTCGCGCGGGTTCGGGAGCGGCGTCAGCCGCGGCTCGATCTGCTCCCGCAGGTGCTCGAACGCGGGCGGCAGGATCAGTGCCTCGCCGAGGTGCTCCGGGTCTTCGTCGACTGCGAACCCGGGGCCCATCGTCGCGAGCTCGAAGAGGACGCCGCTCGGCTCCCGGAAGTAGATCGACCGGAACCAGAAGCGGTCGATCACCGGCGTCGGCTGCAACCCCGCCTCGGCGACGCGGCGCCGCCACGCCTCGTGGTCCTCGTCGCGGGAGCCCCACGCCACGTGGTGGACGGTCCCGGCGCCGCCGACGCCGCGCTCCGTCGGGGGCGCGTCGTAGGCGATCCAGCCGCCGCGCGCGTCTCCGCGCGCCTCCCACGCGTCCGCGCCGAGCGGTGTCATCCCCATCGCCTCCTCGAGGAGCGCGCGGCTCGCGGAGGGGTCGGCGCTGTAGGCGCGGACGCCGTCGAACCCCTGCAGCGCATGCTCGCGCGGCACCTCCGGGTGGTCGGCGACGAGCGGCTCGTCCCCCGTCTCCACGACCCGCAGCTCGAACGCGACGCCCTCCGGGTCGCGGAAGGCAACGACGCCCTGGGCCCGCTCCACCTGCACGCCCTCCGCCCGCAGCCGCTGCGTCCAGAAGTCGAGCGCGTCCGCCGAGCCGACGCGGTAGACGATCGTGTGCACCATCCCCGCCCCGGGGCGGCCGCGCCGCGCGCCGGGGTACTCGAAGAACGTGATGTCGGCGCCGGGGCGCGCCGCTTCGTCGGCGTAGAACAGGTGGTAGACGGTCGGATCGTCCTGGTTGACGGTCTTCTTGACCATCCGCAGCCCGAGCACCCGCGTGTAGAAGTCGACGTTGCGGGGCGCGTCGCCGGTGATCAGCGTGATGTGGTGGATGCCTTCGAAGCGCATCGGCCGTTCCTCTCGTCGGGTTCCGCCTCGGTCTTTGCGCGTGCAAGTATCGTCAAACGTCGGTCGTCTGCGCGCGGCTTAGACTCCTCGCAGGATGAAGGTGGGCATCGTCGTCCCGTTCTCGTGGTCCTTCTGGGGCGCCGTCGTCGAGCACGCAGAGCTGCAGGCGGCCGCGCTCCGCCGCCTCGGCGCCGACGTCCGGCTGCTGATGGGGAACGACCCACCCGGGCAGTTCACGCGCGCGCTCCACCCGCGCGTCGGGCGGCACGGGACGCCGCCGCCGGACGTGATCCCCGTCGGGCGGTCGGTGATCGTCCCCGCGAACGGGTCCCTCCCGAACGTGATCATCAGCCCGCGCTCGATCCTGCGGATCAAGCGCGTCCTCGCGGAGGAGCGCTTCGACGTCCTGCATCTGCACGAGCCGATGACGCCGATCCCGTGCATCGCCGCGCTCGCGCTGTGGGACGGGCCGATGGTCGGCACCCACCACGCGAGCGGCGATCTCGGCTGGATGCGGATCGCGACGCCGGTGCTCGGCTTCCTCGCGGAGCGGCTCGACCACCGGATCGCGGTCTCCGCGGAGGCGCGCGCGTCGGCGCAGCGGTGGCTCCCGGGCGAGTACGAGGTGATCCCGAACGGCGTCCTGATCCCCGAGGCCGTCGACGCGGCCGGACGGGAGCACCGGTTCGTCTTCGCCGGAAGGCACGAGCCGCGGAAGGGGCTGCAGGTGCTGCTGCGCGCATGGCCGGAGGTCCACCGCCGCACGGGAGCCCGGCTGCGCGTCGCAGGCGCCGACCCGCTGGCCGTCCGCCTCCTCCTCACACGCCTGCGCGTCCCCGACGACGGGATCGACCTGCTCGGCTTCCTCAGCCAGGACGACCTCACGGCGGAGCTCTCGTCGGCGAAGGCCCTCGTGGCGCCGTCGCTCGGGGGCGAGAGCTTCGGGATGGTGCTCACGCGCGCGTTCGCGTGCGCGACTCCGGTCGTCGCCTCGGACATCTCCGGGTACCGCGACGTGATGAGCCCCGAGACGTCGGTGGCGGTCCCTCCGGGCGACGCCGATGCGCTCGCCGAGGCGCTCGTGGCGCTCGTCGCGGACGAGGAGCGACGGGTGGCACGCGGCGCCGCGGCGCGGCGGGTGGCGATCGAGCGGTACTCGTGGGACGACATCGCGCGGCGGCTGCTCGGCATCTACGAGCGCGTCACCGGCCTCCAGCCCGCGTCGGTGGCGGCGTGAGGCTCCTGCGGAGCCGCTGGGTCCAAGCCGGCGCAGTGGTCGTCCTCCTCGCGGGCGCGAGCGGCCTCGTCTGGTGGCGCGGGCCCGACTGGGGCGTCGTCTACCACGCGTTCGACTTCGTCAACTGGGCGTGGATCGGGCTCGCGCTCGCGCTGAACCTGCTCTCGGTCGTCGCGCGCTCGATCGCGTGGCGGCTCACGATCGGGCAGGCGATCGACCCGCAGCCGCCGTACCGGAGCGTCTTCTCCGCCTTCGCGATCGGGCTCCTCGGCAACGCGGCGCTGCCGGGGCGGATCGGCGAGCTCGCGCGGGTCGCCGTGCTGCGCCGGCGGCTGCGCCGGCACGGGCGCGGCACGAGCGCCGCCCTCCTCGGCACCGTCTTCGCGCACCGGCTCTTCGACCTGATCCCCGCGCTGCTCCTGATCGCGTACGTCCTCGGCACCGCGCGGATCCCGAACTGGGCGATCACGAGCCTCGTCGTCGTGGCGTGCCTCGGCATCGTCCTCTTCGCCGCCGCGATGGTGACCGCCCGCCGCGGCGAGCGTCCGGCGCTCGACGGGCTCGGCCCGGTCCGCCGGCTCCTGACGATGGCGCGCGAAGGGCTCTCGGTGCTGAAGGCGCCGCTGCCCGCCGCCGGCGCGATCCTCTTCCAGTGCGCGGGCTGGCTCCTCCAGCTGCTCGCGGTCTACGTGGCGATGCGCGCGTTCGACATCCACGCGCCGCTCCCGGCCGCCGGCCTCGTACTGCTGCTGATGAACGTCGCGACGATCTTCCCGCTCTGGCCGGGGAACATCGGCCTCCTCCAGGCCGCGGTCGCGCTGCCCCTCGTCCAGTACGGCGTCGACTACGGCACCGGCTTCGCCTACGGGCTCGTGCTGCAGGTGATCGAGATGTCCGTCGGAGTCGGCGTCGGGCTCCTGTTCCTCGCCCGCGAGGGAATGTCGTTCGCGGCGCTGCGCTCGATCCCGCAGCTCGGCGACGACGAAGAGGCGCTGCCGGACGTCGATCTCGAACGGCCGCATGCGCGCGCTGGCGTGCCCGGGTAGCCTCAAGGGCGTCCTCACCGCGCCCGACGCCGCCGCCGCGCTCGCGGAGGGACTGCGGGCGGGGGGTGCCGACGCGGTGGAGCTCCCGGTCGCCGACGGAGGCGAGGGCACGGCGGACGTGCTGCGGCGGGCGCTCGGAGGCAGCTGGCTCGGAGCTGTGGTGACCGACGCGTTCGGTGCGCCGCGCGACGTCGAGTGGCTCCTGCTGCCGGACGGGACGGCGGTCGTCGAGGCCGCCGCCGCGATCCCGCTCGACCCTTCCCGCCTCGACCCGCTCGCGGCGACGAGCCGCGGCTTCGGCGAGCTCGTGCTCGCGGCGCTCGCGGCGCGCCCTCGCGCGCTCGTCGTCTGCCTCGGCGGCACCGCCACAGTCGACGCCGGGGAGGGCATGCGTGAGGTGCTCGACGCGCTCCCCGTCCCGACGCGCGCGCTCTGCGACGTCCGGACGACCCTCTGGGACGCACCGCGCGTGTTCGGCCCGCAGAAGGGGGCGTCGCCGGCCGACGTGGCGGTGCTCGAGCGGCGGCTGCGGCTGCAGCACGACCTCGTCCCTCACGCGGACGTCCCCGGCGCCGGCGCCGCCGGGGGGCTGGGCGCCGCGCTCGCGGCCCTCGGCGCCGAGCTCCTGCCGGGAGCGCCGTGGGTGCTGGAAGCGATCGGCCTCCGCGGGCGCCTGCACGCCGCCACCCTCGCCGTCACCGGCGAAGGACGCGTCGACGCGACGACCAGCGCGGGAAAGGCCCCCGCGGCCGTCGCCGACGCGGCACGTGAGGTCGGCGTTCGCTGCGTCGTCTTCGGCGGCGTCGTCGCGGAGCCGCTACCGGGGGTCGAGACGCGCGCGCTCTCCGGAGACCCCGGCCGCGCCGCCGCCGACCTCTACGAGCTCGGGCGCGCGCTCGCGGAGCGCGGGTAGCAGCGGGTCAGACGCTGCGGTGCTCGGCTGCGCGCAACTTCCGCGCGAGCGCCTGGAGCAGCTTCCACGCGATGCGGCCGTCGGTCTCGACGATCGGCCGGAACTCCCACGGGGTCATGCCGTAGCAGAGCATGTCCGACTGGGCGGTGATGGTGGCCGTCCGCGCCTCGCCGTCGATCAGCGCGATCTCGCCGAAGTAGTCGCCCGGGCCGAGCGTCCCGCGCTCGTCGCCGGCAACCGTGACGGTCGCGGTGCCCTCGGAGATGACGAAGAAGCCGGCGCCCGCGTCGCCCTCGCTCGCGACGGTGCTGCCGGCGGAGTAGCGGCGCTCCTTGAACGCTTCCGCCAGCGCGGCCAGCTCACGCGGCTCGAGGCCCTCGAACAACGGCACGGTCGCGATCGCTTCTGGAGACGGGTTCGGCACCGCCCAAATCCTACGCCGCGCCGGGCGAGTCGGGAAGCCGCGC
>DATMJW010000017.1:0-2448 GCA_035553355.1 Gaiellaceae bacterium
GCGGCCGCTCCCTTCTCTCGGTGGAAGTCGACGAGCGCGCGCAGATCGACGTCGCAGAGCGCGTCGCCGGAGATGACGAGGAACGTCTCGTCGAGGGCGTCGCGCGCGAGCCCGACCGACCCGGCCGTCCCGAGCGGCAGCTCCTCGACCGAGTACTCGATGTTCATGCCGAGCGTCTCCCCGCTCCCGAAGTAGCTGCGGATCGCCTGCGGGAGGAACGCGAGCGTGACGACGACGTCGTCGAAGCCGTGCTGCCTGAGGAGCTCCAGGATGTGCTCCATGCACGGCTTCCCGACGATCGGCACCATCGGCTTCGGCTGGTTCGACGTGAGCGGCCGCAGGCGGGTGCCCTCGCCGCCGGCCATCACGACCGCCTTCACCGCGCGCCCCCGAGGGAGCGGCGGGCCGCGACGACGTACTGGACTGCGGCCACGATCGCCAGCGCGAGCCCGGCCCAGAAGATGAGGAGCGGCCACTCGGTGTCGCGCCCGACGACGAGCAGGATCCCGGTCCCGAGGTAGAGGATCCAGGTCGCGAGCTTCCCGAGGAAGCTCACGGAGAGCTCGTAGCCGCTGGGCACGAGGAGCTTGTACCCGCCGATCAGCACCGCGTCACGCAGCAGGATCGCGAGCGCGCCGGGCCACGGGAGCTTCCCCTCGAGCCACAGCAGCACGACTGCGGCGTCGATCATCAGCCGGTCGGCGAGCGGGTCCGCGACCCTGCCGAAGCGCGACTCGACCTGCCAGCGGCGCGCCAGGAAGCCGTCGACCTGGTCGGTGACGCCGGCGACGAGGAAGATCCATCCCGCTGCCCAGCTCGAGCCGTCGCCGGCGGAGAGGTACACGGCGACGAACACCGGCACGAGCGCGAGCCGGAGGACCGTCAGCGCGTTCGGCAGCTGGGCGAGCGGTGAGGGGACGGCGCGCGCGGCCATTCTCGAAGGATACGGCGGCTCCTCGCGGCGGCGATAGTGTCGCGCCATGGAGCGGCTCACGCTGCCGGGGTTCGTGAACGCGCACACGCACACCTTCCAGCGGGCGCTCCGCGGACGTGCGGGCGGCGGCGACTTCTGGGAGTGGCGCGAGCTGATGCTCGCCGTGGCAGACGACGTGGCGGACGTCGCCGGTGTCTACGCACCCGTCTATCGCGAGATGCGCGCCGCCGGCTACACCGCCGTCGGCGAGTTCCACTACCTCGGGTTCGACGAGGCGCTCGAGGCGGCGTCGGCGGCAGAGCAGGCGGGGGTCGAGATCGTGGTGCTGTACGCCGCCTACGCGCGCGGCGGCCTCGAGCGCTTCCGCCAACGGTCGGTCGCGCAGTACCTCCGGGAGCTCGAGGGCCTCCGAGCACGCGGCATCCGCGTCGGCGTCGCCCCCCACTCCGTCCGCGCGTGCCCGCGCGAGTGGTTCGAGGAGCTGGGCGCGTACGCCGACCGCGAGGCGCTGCCCCTGCACGTGCACGCGTGCGAGCAGCCGCGGGAGATCGACGAGTGCGTCGCCGAGCACGGGTGCCGGCCGATCGAGCTGCTCGCCCGCACCGGGTGCCTCGGTCCGCGCACGACCGTGATCCACGCGACGCACGCCGACGGAGCAGAGCTCGACCTGATCGCGGCGAGCGGTGCGACCATCTGCGTCTGCCCGACCACGGAAGCCGACCTGGCGGACGGCTTCGTGCCCGCGGCGCGGATCGAGCACCGGCGGATCTCGCTCTGCATCGGGTCGGACTCGAACGTGCGCATCGACCCGTTCGAGGAGCTACGGGAGCTGGAGGGGATCGCGCGGAGGCAGACCGGGCGCCGCGGGGTCTTCGGCACCGAGCGGCTCCTCTGCTTCGGGGCGGACGAGGGCGCGCGCGCGCTCGGCCTCGAGGTGTGGCCGGAGATCGAGATCGACCTCGCGCACCCCTCACTGCACGGGGTCGAAGCCGGCGACGTCTTCGACGCGCTTGTCGCCGGCTGCGGCGCGGACGTCGTCTACTCGGACGCGAGCCGGAGCGCGACGAGCCGCCGCACCCAATAGGCGGTGCGGTCGAGGTACGCCCGCTCGGCGCTGCGCCCGCGGAGGCCCCACGCGCCCTCGTAGCTCTCGTATCCGGCCCGGCGGCGGGCGGGCTCGATCTGCGTCCCCTCGTGCCATTCGTTGTAGCTCGTGATCGTGACGACGTCCGCCTCCGCGCGCAGCGCGCCACGCCACATCGCGTCGTAGGTGGCGCCGTCCCGGCGCGGCCGCAGCCGGCGGTCGGGCGTCGCGCGCCGCGCGTCGTAGCCCGGACCGACCGAAGGTGCGCAGAGGAGATGCAGCTTCCGCGCCTGCGCGCACATCCGCGGGAAGAAGCCCCCGCCGTAGAGGAGGACGTCGTAGGTGTAGACGCCCGAGAAGCCGCCGGCCGCCGCCTTCGCGGGGAAGTTGGTGTTCGCGAAGACGCGGATCTCGGACTGCAGCCCGGCGA
>DATMJW010000018.1:0-7814 GCA_035553355.1 Gaiellaceae bacterium
GTCTCCGGCTGCACATCGAACCCGAATCGCGCAGCTGCTGCGGCAGCGCCTCCGCCGAGGACTGCGAGAGGTTGCAGCGAGTGATCGTGCTCGCCGCCGACAATCGCTGCGAGGCGGCCTTCGGCATACAGCATCCCCTCGCGCGTCGCCCCGACGCGTACGCCGTCCTCCTGACGATAGAGGTCGCCGCGCGCCCCTTCGTGGTACGGCCCGGCCCTCAGGAACTTTTCCCGGCCGTGGAGATCTCCGCGGAAGCGGTACCGGACGGTGTCGATGCCGCGGCGGTTCCAGGATTCTGGAGTTGGGCGGCTGTTAGAGGCCGCCCTCGATGCCGTGCAGATGCGTCATGCCGCACCAGCCGTGGTGTCGACGGGCGTCACGTCGCCTGCCGTCTCCGTCGCCGTTGTCGCCGTACGTCCCTGCGGCGTCAACCCGCTGCGCGGGTTTCCCTCGCTGCGCTCGGTGACGTCGCAGCGCCATCCGGCGGAGGCGCGACTACGAAGGCAGGCAACGTTCACCGTGAGTCTCCGTGGAAGGAGCTGGCCAGCACATCGAGCACCGCCTGCGCGGGCGTGACGGGTCGAAATGCTCCCTTCGCAGCAGCCCCGGCCATGTCTCCGACAGCGACGAGCAGGACGAGTGGTAGTGAACGACACCCGAGCGTCGGTTCACCCATACGACCTGCGGCGTCACGCCGCCTCCGCCTCGTCCTCGACGAGCGCGGCAGCGACCTCTCGCATGACGATGGCAGCCACGGTGAACGCAGTCGCCGCAGCGAGGTGCTCCCCGCCCCCCACGAGCGCTGCGCGCTCGGAGTGGGACGCGGCAAGCACCTCGTAGTCGCGCGCCTTGCCGATGAGACGGTCAGCGGCACTCATCGGCCTTCTTCTTGCTCTGCGCCCTTAGCTCATCGAGTTTCCGGCGAAGCGGCTCCGGCACATCAGTCTCTGAGGACACGGGTTCGAATCCCGTATGGGCCTTCCTGCTGCGCCTGGACACCGAGACCGGCACTTGCTCGCCACGGCGCGGTTCAGTCGTCAGACGTGCCGCGACGCCGTAGAGTGGCGGCGCGGCCGTGTACCTCCTGCTGAAAGCGCTCCTCTCCGGCGCCGTGATCGCCGCGGCGAGCGAAGTCGCCCGCCGCTCGTCGCTCCTCGGCGCTGTCCTGATCTCGCTCCCGCTCACGTCGATCCTGGCCGTCATCTGGCTGTACCGGGACACGCGCGACACTGGCGAGGTCGCCGCTCTCTCCTGGTCGATCCTGTGGGTGGTCGTGCCGTCGCTCGTGTTCTTCGTCGCGCTGCCGCTCGCGCTGCGAACCATGAGCTTCTGGGCGGCACTCGCCGTCTCGTGCGCGGTCACGGTCGTCGCGTACGCCGCGTGGGTCGGAATCGCGAGGCTCATCGACGTCGGTGTCGGAGGCGGCGGCGCGTAGCGCGCAACGCGGTCCGACGTCAGCGCCGCCGACACCTCGAACGGTCGCGAAGCGGACGTGGCGTGGCGGCACCTGCACCATCCGTCGCTGCACCGGCGGTGGCATACGATGAAGGTCTGAGCGCCACCGTCCCCTCATCCGTCCTCGACCGCGTCCGGGACATCGTCACGGCGGTGGTCGCGCCGAACGCCGAGACCGTCGATCGAGACGCGGTGTGGCCGGAGGAGGCCGTGCGCGCTCTCCAGGAGGCCGGGCTCGGCGGGCTGACGGTTCCGACGGCAGCGGGCGGCCTCGGGTTCGGCCTCGAGATGCTGACCGAGGTGTGCGAGACGCTCGGCGCCGCCTGCTCCTCGACCGGGCTCGTCTTCGGGATGCACTGCGTCGGATCCGCCGTCATCGCGGCGAAGGCGACACCGGATCACGTCGAGCGGTACCTCGCCCCCATCTCGGAGGGCCGGCACTTCACCACGCTCGCGCTGAGCGAGCCCGGATCCGGCGCCAACTTCTACATCCCTCAGGTCGAGATCACACGGGCGGGTGACGAGTTCGTCGTCAACGGTTCGAAGACGTTCGTGACGAACGGCTCCCACGCGGACTCCTACGTGATCTCAGGCGTGGCCGCGGAGCCGGCGCCGCCGGGCGAGTTCTCGTGCCTCGTGCTGCGCGAGGGCACGGCCGGCATGAGCTGGGGCGAGGCGTGGCACGGTATCGGTATGCGCGGCAACGACTCGCGCAACCTCGCGCTGCGCGACGTGCGAGTCCCGGCAGCCGATCTCCTCGGCGAGAGCGGCGACGAGATCTGGTACGTCTTCAACGTCATCGCCCCCTACTTCCTCGCCGCGATGTCGGGCACCTATCTCGGCGTCGCCGGCGCTGCGCTCGAGCTCGCCCGGGCTCACGTCGCGACCCGCCGCTTCCCGGCGACCGGCTCGTCGCTCGCACACATCCACACCGTGCAGCACCGGCTCGGCGAGCTTTGGGCGATCGTGCAGCGGACGAGGCGGTTCGTCTACCACGCCGCCGCCTCGGCGGACGCCGGGGCCGCCGACGCGCTTCCCCTCCTCTGCAGCGCGAAGGCAGAGGTCGCAGACGCGGCCGTCCAGGTGACGCGCGAGGCGCTCGATCTGAGCGGCGGCATCGGTTACCGCGAGAACGCTCGTGCCGCGCGGCTGCTCCGGGACGCGCTCGCCGCTCCGGTGATGGCACCGACCACGGACATGCTGAGGACATGGACGGCTCGGGCGCTGCTCGGACTGCCGCTGCTCGCAGACTGAGCGACACGCGCGGCCGCGTCGTCGCCGTCGCCTGCGACGAAGACCTCCTCGCCGCCCTCGGGCCGACGACCGTCGAACGGGCGACGCTGAGCGAGGCGCTCGCCGACGTCGAGGAAGGGCGCACACCCGATCTCGTCGTGATCGGGCCGGAGCTCGACGCGCCCCTCGCCTTCCTTCAGCGCCTGCACCGGATCGACCGGACACTCGCGGCCGTGCTCCTCGCCGATGACGAGAAACTGCCGGCGCTCGCGCACTCCGTGCTCGTGGCGCCGTTCGTGGGAGCCGACGTGATGTGCCGTTCCGCCTCCGACGCGCTGCTGCCGACGGAGCTGGCAGAGATGGCCGAGCACGCCGCGCAGCGACGCCGCTTCAAGGCGACACTCGCGTCCGCGAGCGCGCAACTCACGGCCGCCACCGCCGAGCAACCGCAGTCGTCGCGCGTCGCGGGACGACTCCTCGACGACGCGCCGCTCGGGATCGTCACCTTGTCCGACCAAGGGTCGGTCGTCGGGTGGAACCGACGTGCCGCGGAGCTCTTCGGCCGTGTCGAGCGGGACGTGCTCGGGAACCGCTTCGCATCGCTCGTGCTCGAGCAGTCGCAGGCGGCACTCGACTCCCTCGTGACGGCGCCCGTCGACGTCGACGCGCGACCGGCGACGGCGCTCCTCGAGATCGAAGCCGGAGACGGCATTCGCTTCCTCGCCGCCACGGCGTCGCGCATCACCGGCCGCGAGGGCGACGAAGCCGTGCTGCTGATGCTGCAGGACGACACCGAGCGCGTCGTCGCGACCCGGGAGCTGGAGACGGCGCGCGCCGAGCTCGCGTTCCTCGTGGAGGCCGGCGCCGCACTCGCTGCGCCCACCCGGCTTGCGGACGCACTTCAGGTTCTCGCGCAGGTGGCGGTGCCGACCTTCGCCGATGCCACGATCGTCGACCTGATCCAGGGCGACACGATCCGTCGTGTCGCCGTCGCCGCGAATGACGCCGATGCTCTCGGGGACCTGGAGGAAGTCCGGCGCCGCTACCCCCCGACGCACGACTCGCCACAGCCGGCCGCCCAGGCGCTCCGGCGGGGGGAGCCGCTTCTCATGCAGTTCGACGAGCAGAACCTTCGCGAGACGTGCAGCGACGAGGAGCACTACGCGCTCATGCGCCGGGTTGCCCCCGTTTCCGCGATCGTCGTGCCGCTCGTCGCGCGGGAGCAGATGCTCGGGGCGCTCACCTTCATCCGTCGCCGCGGCAGCGCGCGGTACGACGACCGCAGCGTCGAGGTGGCACGCCGCGTCGGGGACCGCGCGTCGCTCTATCTCGACAACGTGCGCCTGCTCCAGGATGCGCAGGAGCGCGCGCGCGCGGCACGCGTGATCGACGCGATCACCGACGGCGTGTTCCTCGTGGACGCCGACGATCGGGTGTTGCTCTGGAACCCCGCGGCCGCACGGATCGTCGGCGTCGAGAGTCACGCCGTCATCGGTCGGAAGCTCGACGATCTCGTGCCGGGGTGGCTCGCGATCGCGCCGTCGGTGCCGGTCGCCGCGACGGGTGAGGCGGTACGGCCGCTGACGCTGCCGCTCGAACTCGGGGGGGCTGAGCGGTGGATCGCCGTCGCCGGAATCGCGCTCGAGGACGGCATCGTCTATGCGTTCCGGGACGTCACGTCCGACGTCGCGCTCGAGCAGATGCGATCGACGTTCGTCGCGACCGTGTCGCACGAGCTCCGGACTCCGCTCGCCTCGGTCTACGGCGCCGCCGTGACGCTGCAGCGCCCGGGGATCGCCGACGACGCGACGAAGCGGCAGGAGATGACGCAGATCATCATCGAGGAAGGGGAGCGGCTCGCGCGGCTCGTGGACGACATCCTGGTCGCGAGCCGGCTCGACGCGGGCAGCATGGACGTGGCTGCCGAGCGCGTCGACCTCGGCGAGGTGGCTGCGCGCGCCGTGGACGCGGCACGTCGGAATCTCGACAGCGCCGGCCGCGTGAGCCTGCGTGCAGCGGAAGGGTGCTATGCGGTCGCCGATCCCGATCGCGCGCGGCAGGTGCTGGCGAACCTCATCGAGAACGCGCTCAAGTACTCGCCGCAGGATGCGCCCGTGCACGTCGAGGTCGATCTGCAGGGGGCGTCCGTGCGTGTCTGCGTCCGCGACCGTGGGATCGGGATCCCGTTCAGCGAGCAGTCGCGCGTCTTCGAGAAGTTCTACCGCGCGGATCCCGAGCAGACGCGCGGAGTCGGCGGCACCGGCCTCGGGCTCTACATCTCGCGCGAGCTCGTCCGGCGGATGGGAGGCCGCATCGGCGTCGACTCGCAGCCGGGCGTCGGGTCGAGCTTCTTCGTCGACCTCCCACGCGCGTCCTGAACCCGCTCCCGCGGCGCGCCTTCTGCGGCGCCGAGCATCCGTTGAAGCGGAGGGCGGAGCCTGCCGGCTCCGCCCTCCGGTGCCCTCCGATGAACCTCGGCTAGCGCGCCGGGACGCGCACGACGACCGTGCGGCTCCGAACGAGGTAGCCGGCCCGCGTCGACTGGATGCACTGCACGTCCGGGTGGAAGTTCGCGACGCACCCGGCGCGGCCCTGCACCTGGTTCGGCACGGTGAACCGGACCTGGAAGTAGAACGTCTGTGCCTGCGGCACGCGCTTGATCGTGTGCAGCTTGGTGAAGCGGCCCGCAGTGGTGCCGATCCGGTAGGCCTGCGCACTCGCCGCCCCGACCTGCGACTTGTTGAAGCCGCGGTAGAGGCTGACGGTGGGCCGGTCGTTCGGCGGGGTCGCGACCGAGCCCGTGAACCGGTAGGTCGCGAACCCGGCGGTCATCCGGACACGCACCGGCGCACTCAGGCTCGCCGCGCGCGGATACGTGATCGCCGACTGCAGCTCGACCGTACCCTGCTCGTTGACGCGGCCGCTCCGCGGCGTGTACGGCGTCGCGAGCGTGCTCCACCGCTGCTGACCCCGCTTCGGCGACGTGAACACCCGCGTCAGGCGCAGGTCGAACTCACGTACCTCGAAGCCCGCGGGCGCCCGGTTCGGGTTCGCCGCCGGGACGTCGCTGGGCCGGAAGCAGACGGTGATGGTCGCGTCCGCACCGAACGTCGTCTGCGGCGTCCGCCGCTCGGCGAACGCGGGCAGGTCGTACACGACGTCGCCGCCGGCGTCCTTCAGCCGGATCAGCCAGTACTGGCCGAACTCGTTGAGAGCCTTACCGAGACACTCGGTCGCGGCCTGACCCATGCGCACGTCACGGCCGTTGACCTTGAAGATCGTGTCGACACGCACCGTCTCGACCGTCCCCGTGAGGACGAGGTTGCCCCCCGCAGCGACGCCACCGGCGCGCTCGGAGACGATTCCACGCAGGACAGCCGTCCCGACGAGCGTCCCGACCGGACGCGCCTCGAGGTTCGTCCGATAGGCCGTCGGCACGAAGTGCACGATCCGCGCGGCCGGGTCGTCCGCTGTGCTCTGCGTGTACAGCAGGCTCACGCGGTTCGCCTGCTCGGGCTGGCTGGCGAAGAGGCGCGGCGACGCGAAGGCGCCGAACGCCGAGCTCGACACCATCAACGCGCCGAGCGCGGTCAGACCCACCAGCAACGCACGAAGACGAAGTGGCATTCGTTCCCCCCAAAGATGTCGAACGTCAGATACGCCCGTAGAACGTGCAGCGGCGGCCTCGCGGTACGCGTCGCCTACGCGGTCTCCTCGGGCGCCGGGCACCCGTGCGGGTCCGGCCGGCGGAGCTCGATCGCGTCGAGGCGGGCCCGCCGCTCGCGGAGGACCTCTGCGCACGCCTCCGCTGCACGGAGGTGACGCCGGTCGAGCGCGGTGTCGATCATCACGCGCAGGATGCGGATGTCCTCTTCGAGCTCGCGGCGCTGCGACGAGCGGGTGAAGGGCGGGATCTCGGCCATGTGTCCGAAGCTGCTTCTCCCCGGCGGTTGCCGCGCGCGGCTCGGTGAAACCTGCCTGCCGGTGCACCGCGTCGCGCCTGTGTACGAACGCGTACGCGGGATGGCGACGCCGCCGTCAGCACGCCAAAACGACGTGTTTGCAGCACGAACGGCGCACGAGGGGAGGTCATAGATGCAGCGGGGGCAACGAGCGTTTCGAAAAATCCCCGCACGAGTACCTATGCGGTGCGGCTGCAGGCGGCCGTTCTGGACTTTTTAGGGGCTTCGAACACGCCCCGCACTCCCCCCGAGGACGGAGGACAGGTGGGTAAGAACGTTCTCATCAGCGGCGGCGCAGGCTTCATCGGCTCGCATCTCGCAGACGAGCTGCTCGCGCACGGGCACCGGGTCCGCGCGCTCGACAGCCTCGACCCCCAGGTTCACCGAGGCGGTGCGAGGCCGGACTATCTGAACGCCGACGTGGAGCTCGTCCGTGGCGACGTGCGCGACCGCGAGGCGGTCGCAGCCGCGCTCGACGGCGTCGACGTCGTCTATCACTTCGCGGCACGCGTCGGCGTCGGCCAGTCGATGTACGAGATCGCGGACTACCAGAGCGTCAACGCCCACGGGACCGGGATCCTGCTCGAGGCGCTGCTCGACCGGCCGGTCGAGAAGCTCGTCGTCGCCTCGAGCATGAGCGTGTACGGGGAGGGCGCGTACGTCGACGAGGGCGGCCAACCGTGCGCCGCGGTCGAGCGGACACGCGCGCAGCTCGAGCGCGGCGAGTGGGAGCCGACGGGGGCCGGCGGCGAGCGGCTCCGGCCGATCCCGACTCCGGAGACGAAGCAGCCGGCGCTCGCGTCGATCTACGCCCTCGGCAAGTACGACCAGGAGCGGATGTGCCTCATCTTCGGCTCGGCGTACGGGATCCCGACCGTCGCGCTGCGGTTCTTCAACGTCTACGGCACCCGGCAGGCGCTCTCGAACCCGTACACCGGCGTCCTCGCCATCTTCGCGTCGCGCATGCTGAACGGACGCAGCCCGCTCGTGTTCGAGGACGGCGAGCAGCGGCGCGACTTCGTCAGCGTCGCCGACGTCGCACGTGCGTGCCGGCTCGCGCTCGAGCGCCCCGACGCCGACGGCCGCGTCCTCAACGTCGGCAGCGGCCGCAGCGTGAGCGTGCTCGAGATCTTCGAGGAGTTGCGGCTCGCGCTCGACTCGGAC
>DATMJW010000019.1:0-3741 GCA_035553355.1 Gaiellaceae bacterium
CGAGCGGTACGACCTGGGCGGCGCCGAGGCGGTGCGGCCGGACGTGGGAGGGCTGCTGCCGGTCTTCGTCCTCGACCGGTACGAGGGGTACACGGTGAAGCTGCTCCAGAGCTGCACGCGCGCCGAGCTCGACGCGTGGGTCGAGGCGAACGCGGCGGCTCTGCGCGAGCGCCTGCCGGCCGACGTCGTCTTCGTGAACCACGTCCTTCTCGGCGGCGCCGTCGGCGCCGCGGCCGGTGCTCCCTACGCCGTCAAGGCGCACGGCTCGGAGCTCGAGTACTCGATGCGCGGGAACGCCGAGCTCAGCGGCTGGGGGCGGTCGGTGCTCGCGGGCGCCGAGGCCGTCTTCGTCGGCTCCGAGCACATCCGCGACGTCGTCGGCGACGTCACCGGCCACACCGACCGCGTCCACGTCGTCCCGCCCGGGGTGGACGTCGACGAGTGGCGGCCGCGCGGCCGCGAGCAGGCGCTGGCAGGCCTGCTCGAGGAGGCGCGCCGCGACCCGCCGAACCCCGGGAACGCGAACGAGCGGCTCCCGGACGAGGGGAACGCGGAGCGCCTCGCACGTTTCCTCGCCGGCGACGCGCCGACCGTCGTCTACTTCGGAAAGCTCTTGCGCAACAAGGGCGTGCACGTGCTCCTGGAGGCGATGGCGAAGGTCGACGCGCGCGCGGTGATCGTCGGCTTCGGCGACTACCGCGACGAGCTCGAGCGGCAGGCGGCGTCGGCCGGCCTCGCCGACCGCGTGCTCTTCACCGGCCCCTTCGAGCACCGGCATCTCGTGCACCTGCTCCCCCTCGCGCACGCCACGGTCGTGCCGTCCATCTTCCCCGAGGCGTTCGGGATGGTCGCCGCGGAGGCGGCCGCGGCCGGGTCGCCGCCGCTCGTCGCACGGCACTCGGGATTGGCCGAGGTGGCCGAGGGGCTCGAAGCCGAGTACCCGCCGCACCTCCGCGAGCTCGCAGCGTTCGCAACCGGCGACGCGGCCGACCTCGGTGCCAAGCTCCGCGCGATCCTCGCGCTCCCGGCGGAGGAGCACGCGCAGCTCGCGGCCGCTGCGCGCCGGGCGACCGTCGCCCGTTGGAGCTGGGCGGGCGTCGCGGAGCGCCTGCTGCTTCCCTTCGGATAGCTACGCTGCGCTCCGCGCATGGGTGACTCGCAACGCGTCCCGTACGACCAGCTGCTCCGCGGCGCCCGCGAGTCGTTCGACGAGGGGCAGGACTTCACCGTCGCGGTCGAGGAGGAGTTCGCGCTGCTCGACCCGAGCTCGCTCGACCTCGTCAACCGCTTCGAGGACGTCCAGGCGGCGGCCGTCGGCACCCCGCTCGAGCCGCACCTCGTCGGCGAGCTGATCGCCTCCGAGGTCGAGGTGAAGACGGGGCGGTGCGAGTCGTTCGGCGACGTCCCGGCGACGCTCGTCGAGCGCCGCGCGCAGCTCGCGGAGCTCGTGCAGCCGCTCGGCCTCGCACTCGGCGCGACGGGGACCCATCCGTGGGCGCGCTGGCAGGATCAGCGGATCATCGACACGCCGCACTACCGCCGGAACGACGAAATCCTGCGCTACGTCGTCTGGCGCAACAACACGTTCGGGCTGCACGTCCACGTCGGCATCCGCGGCGCCGACCGCGCGATCCGCGTGGTCGACGGCCTCCGGAACTTCCTCCCGGAGCTCCTCGCGCTGTCCGCGAGCTCCCCCTTCGTCGAGAGCGTCGACAGCGGCCTCGCCTCGGCGCGCACGCAGATCTTCACGCGCATGTTCCCCCGCTGCGGGATCCCCGATGCCTTCGGCTCGTGGGACGCGTACGAGAGCTACGTCCGCTTCCTCTACGAGACACGCTCGATCGACGAGAGCACGCAGCTGTGGTGGAGCGTGCGCCCGCACCTCACCTACCCGACCGTCGAGATCCGGATCTGCGACGCGCAGCCCGACCTGCGCGAGGCGCAGTCGCTCACGGCCCTCGCGGTCGCGCTGACCGCGCGGGTCGCGCGGGCGCTCGACGAGGGCGAGCCCGTACGGGAGCAGCCGCACCGGCTCCTCGAGGAGAACCTCTGGCGCGCGATCCGGCACGGGCTGAGCGGCGAGCTGCTCGACCTCGAGACGGGCGAGGCGCTGCCTGCGCGCACGCGACTGGAGCGGCTGCTCGAGTGGGTGTCGCCGGTCGCGGACGAGATCGGCGCAGCAGGGTACCTCGACCTGCCGGCCGCGAACGCGACGGAGCGGCAGCGCGCGCGGCACGAGGAGGGGGCGACGCTCGAGGAGATCTACGCGGAGCAGGTGGGGGTAGCGGTCGGTGGCTGAGGAGGAGCAGATCAGCGAGGAGCAGCTGCTCGAGGCGCTCAAGAGGCTTCGCGTCTCGGACGTCCTCGTCCAGTCGCTCTCGACGATCTCGTCGCTCGCGTTCCACCGGCTCGCGCCGGAGACGCGCGATCTCGAGCAGGCGCGCCTCGCGATCGAGACGCTGCGCGCGGTCGTCCCGCTGCTCGCCGGGAGCGTCCCGGAGGAGATCCAGCGGGACTTCGACGCCGTCCGCACGAACCTCCAGCTCGCGTACGCGCGGGCTGCGGCCGAGGCCGGCGGCGACGCCGCTTCCGGCGACGGCGGCGGCACCGACGGCTGACGAGCACCGCCGACGCTTGTGATACATACTTTCCCGCGCCGAGGCACCTCGGCGCTCACTTTGTGACGGGCGAAGCCCTCGAGCGGGCAACGGAGGACGGATGGATTTCTTCAATGAGCACGCGGTCGCCTTTGCGCTGATCTGCGCGGCGATCGGCGTCGGCTTCGGGCTCTACTTCACGATGTGGCTCCTGCGCCAGCCCGCGGGAACGGAGCGGATGCAGGAGATCGCGCGCGCGGTGCAGGAGGGCGCGGCCGCGTACCTGCGGCGCCAGTACATCACCATCGCCGCCGTGTCGGTGCTGCCGTTCCTGCTGCTCGGCTTCTACGAGGAGCTCGGGTGGGGGACGGCGATCGGCTTCGCGATCGGCGCGCTCCTCTCGGCGGCGGCCGGGTTCATCGGCATGAACGTCGCCGTCCGGTCGAACGTGCGGACGGCCGAGGCCGCGAAGACCGGCCTCAAGCCCGCCCTCAACGTCGCGTTCCGCGCCGGCTCGGTGACCGGCTTGCTCGTCGTGGGGCTCGGCCTGCTGGGCGTCGCCGGCTACTACGCGATCCTGACGGGGATCTTCGACATCCGCCAGGACGACGCGATCGACGACCTCGTCGGCCTCGCGTTCGGCGGCTCGCTGATCTCCGTCTTCGCCCGTCTCGGCGGCGGCATCTTCACGAAGGCCGCCGACGTCGGCGCCGACCTCGTCGGCAAGATCGAGGCCGGGATCCCCGAGGACGACCCGCGGAACCCTGCCGTGATCGCGGACAACGTGGGCGACAACGTCGGCGATTGCGCGGGGATGGCGGCCGACCTCTTCGAGACCTACGCCGTCACCGCCGTCGCCGTGATGCTGCTCGGCACGGCGTTCCCCGCCGGCGGCCTGCCGCTCCTCCCGCTCGCGATCGGCGGCGTCTCGATCCTCGCCTCCGTGATCGGCGTCTACTTCGCCCGCGTCGGCCGCAGCGGCTCGATCATCAACGCGCTCTACAAGAGCGTGATGGTCGCGACGGTGCTCTCGGCGATCGGGTTCATCCCCGTCGCGATGGCGTTCGACGAGGGCCGCTTCAGCTTCGGCCAGATCTACGGCTCGGCTCTCGTCGGCCTCGTGATCACGTTCCTGCTCGTCGCG
>DATMJW010000020.1:0-5867 GCA_035553355.1 Gaiellaceae bacterium
GCCTCGCGGGGCCGCGCCGCCCGCAGGACCGCGTCCCGCTCGCAGCGGCGAAGGAGTCGTTCCTCGAGACGCTCGGCGGCTTCGGCACCGACCTCCACCGGGCGACGCACGACAAGGCGGTGGCCGACACCTTCCCGGCGAGCGACCCGACGAGCGAGCAGGCTCCGGCGGGCGAGCCCGAGCCGGAGCGCGCAGGCGACCACGCCCCCGTCGCGACGGCCACCCCCGAGCACCGGCGCGTTCCCGTCGCCGGCGAGAACTACGAGCTCGACCACGGCAGCGTCGTCATCGCCGCGATCACGAGCTGTACGAACACCTCCAACCCGACCGTGATGATCGGCGCCGGCCTGCTCGCGAAGAAGGCGGTCGAGCGCGGCCTCTCGCGGAAGCCGTGGGTGAAGTCGAGCCTCGCACCAGGCTCGAAGGTGGTGACCGAGTACTACGAGCGCGCGGGGCTGACGCCGTACTTGGAGGAGCTCGGCTTCCACACGGTCGGCTACGGCTGCACGACGTGCATCGGGAACTCGGGCCCGCTTCCGGAGGCGATCTCGGAGGCCGTCACCGCGAACGACCTCGTCGTCTGCTCCGTGCTCTCCGGCAACCGCAACTTCGAGGCACGGATTCACCCGGAGGTGAAGGCGAACTACCTCGCCTCACCGCCGCTCGTGGTGGCCTACGCCATCGCAGGGCGCATGGACGTCGACCTCGTCACCGAGCCGCTGGGGCAGGGATCGGACGGCGAGGACGTGTACCTGCGAGACATCTGGCCGTCGTCCGAGGAGGTCGCGACGACCGTCGCAGCCGCGCTGCAGGGTGAGATGTTCCGCTCCACGTACGCGGACGTCTTCACGGGCGACGAGCAGTGGCGCTCGCTGCCCGTCCCGGAGGGTGAGCTCTTCGCGTGGGAGCCGGACTCGACCTACGTCCGCCGGCCGCCGTACTTCGACGGGATGGCGCCGCAGCCCGGGACGGTCGACGACATCGCGGGCGCGCGCTGCCTCGTCATGCTCGGCGACTCCGTCACGACCGACCACATCTCCCCCGCCGGCTCGATCAAGCCGGACTCACCGGCGGGGCGATACCTCGTCGAGCACGGGGTCGAGCGGCGCGCCTTCAACTCGTACGGCTCCCGCCGCGGCAACCACGAGGTGATGGTGCGCGGGACGTTCGCGAACGTCCGGCTGCGGAACCTGCTCGTCCCCGGCTCCGAAGGGACGTGGACGGTGCACCTCCCCTCGGGCGAGGAGACGACGATCTTCGAGGCGTCGCAGCGTTACCTCGCGGAAGGGACGCCGCTCGTCGTGATCGCCGGCAAGGAGTACGGATCGGGTTCGTCGCGCGACTGGGCCGCGAAGGGCCCGAACCTGCTCGGGGTCCGCGCGGTGATCGCCGAGAGCTACGAGCGAATCCACCGCTCGAACCTCCTGATGATGGGGATCCTGCCGCTCCAGTTCCGCGACGGCGAGAACCCGGAGACGCTCGGCCTCACCGGCCGCGAGACGTTCTCGATCGAAGGAGTCGACAACGGCGAGGCGCGCGAGGTGACCGTGCACGCCGACGACAGGACGTTCACCGCGCGCGTGCGGCTCGACACGCCGCGCGAGCGCGAGTACGTGCGCCACGGCGGCATCCTCCCGTACGTCCTGCGCCGCCTGCTCGCGGCCTGACGAGAACAGCTACCGACGCTTCGCGCGCGGCACGCGCCGCTCTTCCGCCAGCTTCGCGCGGTGATAGGCGATTCGCTCCTCGAGCTGGCGGCGGTTCTCCGCGTCGAGCCGCCAGAACTCGGCGTCAAGCTTCTTCTTCCTCTTCATCGTCGTCTCCGAGGAACAGCAGGATACGGTCGGCCTTCGCGTGCAGCGTCATCAGCGACGTCATGATCGTGATGATGTCCTCACGCTCGATCTGAGACACGGGTCCATCGTGCCGGAGGCCGCCGGAACCGGCAAGGCGGCTCCCGCGGGCGCGTCCGCCCGGGGCGATCGCGCTGTCAGCAGCCGCCGGCCGGGCAGAGCCTGAGCGGGACGCGCACCGCGTGCCTCTCGCTGCCGTCGTCGGCCGACTCCTCGTAGAGGACGAGCGTCGCCTCCGTCGGTTCGTCCACCTCGAACGGGAGCTCCTGCGCGAAGTCGCCGCGGCCGGGCGCGCCCTCGGCCGCGGTCGCGAAGCCCTCGGCGAGCACGGCACCGCCCTCCGCCTCCAGTCTGAGCGACACGTTCGCCTCGAAGACGCTCGCGCTCCCACGAACGAGGAGCGGCGACGATGCCTCCGTCCCAGCGAGCGGCCGGTCGACGACGATCGGCGCGAGGACGGCGCCCACGTCCGCGCGCGTGAGGTCGCGCGCGGGGACGCCCTCGCCGCCGATCGCCTCCACGTCGGCACCGTCGATGCGGATCGTGACGCGCTCGACCCGTGGCCACTGCGTCAGCGTCGCGACGACCTGCGCGACCCGCGCCTGCATGCCGAGGCTGCCGCCGCCGCGTGCGAACGCGCTCGAGAGGTCGACGACGGCCTCGGCACCGTCGGTCTCGAGCCCGCGGACGCGGGTCCCGGGCGGGATCGCCGTCGCCCTCCCCTCGGCGTTCGCCACGAGCGCCTCGACCGCCTCCCGGACAGTGGGCGCCGTCTCGGCCTCCGCCCGATACGCGCGCACCTGCTCCCCGTCGAGGTAGTAGAGCGCGTATGCGGCGGGCGCCCGCGGCGCCTCCGTCTCGTCCGCAGCTGCGCCGCCGCAGCCGGCCGCCACCGTCACGGCCACGAGGAGCAGGACGCCGGGACGCACCATGTACGCTGACGTTACCGGGGTGCCCCGACGGGGGCTGAGATCACACCCGCAGAACCTGCTCCGGTTCGTACCGGCGAAGGGAGGAAGGACAGATGGAGAGGGAGCCCGCGTGGGGGATCGAGCCCGTGCCCGAGCGGCTGCGGGTGCTCGGGACGGTCGACACGGCGCTTCTGTGGGGGAACCTCGGCGTCTCCCTGCTCGTCCTCGTCGCAGGGACGTATCTCGTTCCGGCGCTCTCGCTGCCCGCTGCGCTCCTCGCGATCGCGATCGGCGGGCTGATCGGAAACGCGATGCTGGGGCTCGCCGGGCTGATCGGGACGGACGCGCGGGTGCCCGCGATGGTGCTGATGCGCGCGCCGCTCGGGCGCCGCGGCTCGTGGCTGCCGACGGTGCTGAACGGGGCGCAGTGCATCGGCTGGGCGACCTTCGAGCTGCTGATCATCGCGACGGCCGCGGCCGCGCTCTCGGACGAGCTCTTCGGCTTCCGCGGCCAGCCGCTCTGGACGTTGCTCTTCGGCGGCGTCGCTCTCGCGCTCGCGCTCCTCGGGCCGATCGACGTCGTCCGCAAGCTGCTCCGCAAGTTCGTCGCCTGGGCGGTGCTCGCGTCGCTCCTCTACCTGACGTGGTGGGCGCTCGCCGGCGACGGCCTCGGCGAGGCCTTCGGCGCGGCGGGCGAGGGTGGCATGTCGATCCTCGGCGGCGTCGACCTCGTCGTTGCGATCACCGTCTCGTGGATCCCCCTCGTCGCCGACTACACGCGCTTCGGCCGGACGCGCCGCGCGAGCTTCTGGGGCGTCGGCGTGGGCTACCTCGTCGCGAGCGTCTGGATGTGGTCTCTCGGCGCGATCCTCTTCTTCACCCGCGACGTGACGGATCCCGCGGCGCTCCCCGTCGCCGTGGCGGCAGGCGGCGTCGCGGCGGCGCTCGCGCTCTTCGCCGTCATGGTCGACGAGACGGACGAGGCGTTCGCGAACGTCTACTCCGCAGCGGTGACGACCCAGAACCTGGCGCCGCTCGTCCCGCAGCGCGCCCTCGTCGTCGCGGCCTCGTTGGCGGCGACGGTGGGCGCGCTCACGATCGACCTGCGCGCGTACGAGTCGTTCCTGATCCTGCTCGGGTCGTTCTTCGTCCCGCTCTTCGGCGTGCTGCTCGCGGACTGGATCGTCGCCGGCCGCAGGTACCGGCCGAGCGACGTCTTCGACTCGCGGCGCGTCCGCCCGGCGATGATCGGCGCCTGGATCGCGGGCTTCGCCACGTACCAGTGGCTCCATCCGGCGGGCCCGCAGTGGTGGCTCGACCTCGTCGAGCGCGCGCGGCCTCAGGATCTCGGCGTCGGCGCGACGCTGCCCAGCTTCGCGCTCGCGCTCGCGCTCGGGCTCGCCGTCGCCGGGCTCGGCCGCCGCCGCGTGTAACGGGCCGTAGGATCGGCACGTGCGCGGAGTCGCCGTCATCGGGAACCTGACGCGCGACGTGGTCGACGGCGGCCCGCCGCGGGTCGGCGGGACGCCGTTCCACGCGGCGCGAGCGCTCCGTCTGCTCGGCGGGCGGACGCGGATCGTCGCGCGCTGCACGCAGGCGGACCGGCGGTCGCTCCTGCCGCCGCTCGTCGCGCTCGGCGTCCCGGTCGTCTGGCTGCCCGCGGACAGCACCGCATCGTTCGAGCTCCGGTACTCGGGCGAGGAGCGGGCGACGACGCTCGTCGACCCGGGCGCCCCGTGGACGCTCCCCGACGCGCTGCACGTCGGGCGCGCGGCCTGGGTGCAGGTCGGGTCGCTCGCGCGCGGAGACGTCCCGGCCGAGGTGCTCGAGGCGCTTGCGCGCGACCGCCGGATCGCGCTCGACGGCCAGGGCCTCCTCCGGCTCCCGCAGCCCGGACCTGCGTCGCTCGATGCGGAGTTCTCGCGCGACCTCCTCCGCCACGTGCACGTGCTCAAGCTCTCGACGGAGGAGGCCGAGGCGCTCGGCGGCGAGGCCGAGGCCGCCGGCCTCGGCGTGCCCGAGGTGGTGGTGACGCACGGGCCGCGGGGCGCCGTCCTCCTCACACCCGGGCACCGCGACGTCGTGCCCGTTCGTCGCGTCGCCGGCGTCGACCCGACCGGCGCGGGCGACGCATTCCTCGCCGCGTACGTATGGGCGCGCGCGTGCGGGCATCGCCCGCTCTCGGCCGCGCGTCACGCCGCCGGCACCGCCGCGCGCGTGCTCGAGCTCGCGGCCGTGCCCGCGTGATCGCGCACGTCTTCACCTCCGAGGGTGTCGTGGCGGTCGACGCGGAGGACGGAGCGGTGCTCGGCGAGCCGCGCGAGCCGACGGAGCCGGAGCGGGTCGACGTCCCGCTCCCGCGCGTCGTCGCGGCCGCTTCCGCGGGCTCCACCGTCGTCGCGGTCGTCGACCGCCGCCCGCCTCTCCTCGTCTCCCACGACGGCGGCGCGACGTGGAGCGAAGCCGGCCGCGGGCTGCCGCCCGGGTTCGCCGTCGCGGTCGACGCCGACGATCCCGACCGGATCCTCTACGGCGCCCGGAACCGGCTCTACCTCTCGACGGACGGCGGCCGCTTCTGGCGGAACCTCGAGCTCGAGCTCCCCGACGTGCAGGCGCTCGCGTGGGCGTGAGCTAGGGGATCCGGAACTCGCCGCGCGCGACGATCACCGCGGCGCCGCCCACCTCGACGCGCGCGATCTCGCCGCCGGCGCCCTCCGCGCGCGCGTACAGCGTCGACGGCCGCCCGATCTCGACGCCCTGCGCGACCACGATCTCGCTGCCCCACTCGTTCGCGCCGTGCCGCGCGAGGTGGCAGGCGAGCGGCCCCGCCGCAGAGCCGGTCGCCGCGTCCTCTCCGACCCCGTCGAGCGGCGAGAACATCCGCGCCTTCCAGCGGTCGCCCGAGCCCGCGAACACGTTGACGCCGACGACGTCGAGCCGTGCGAGCGCGCGCGGGTCGGGATCGAGCGCCGCGACCTCCTCCTCGGAAGCGAGGCCGACGTACACGTGGCGGATCCCGTTGTCGTAGACCTCCACGGGGAGCACCGACTCCGCGATTCCGAGCGCCGCCAGCAGCTCGTCGACGCCGTCGTACGGCGCCACG
>DATMJW010000021.1:0-4348 GCA_035553355.1 Gaiellaceae bacterium
GAGACGCGGGAGGGGCGGCAGCGGGTGGCCGACGCGCTTCGGCGGCTCGCGCGGTCGCCCGCGCTGGCACCGCACCTGCAGGAGGACTTCGTCACCGAGCGTGGCGGCCGCCCGGTCCTGGCGGTGAAGGCGTCGTCGCGCGCCGCCGTGAAGGGGATCGTCCACGACGCGTCGGGCTCCGGCCAGACGCTCTTCGTCGAGCCGTTCGAGGTCGTCGAGCTCAACAACCGCCATGCAGAGGCGCTCGCGGAGGAGCGCGAAGAGGTCGAGCGGATCCTCCGGGAGCTGTCGGCGGCGGTGGGGGAGTGGGCGCCCGCGCTCGGCGCGCTCGTGGAGGCGACTGCCCGGCTCGACCTCGCGCTCGCCTGCGGCACCGTCTCCCGCTCCTGGCGAGGCGCCCCCGTCGCCGTCTCGGCGGAGGTGCGGCTCCTCGGTGCACGGCACCCGCTGCTCGACGCTGCCGCTGCCGTGCCGATCGACCTCGACCTCGGGGACCTCTGCGCGCTCGTGATCAGCGGCCCGAACACCGGCGGGAAGACGGTGGCGCTGAAGACGCTCGGGCTCGCCGTCATCCTGCACCAGGCCGGCCTTCGGCCTCCCGCCGAGCATGCGGAACTGCCGATCTTCGACGCCGTCCTCGCGGACATCGGCGACCAGCAGTCGATCGAGGTGAGCCTCTCGACCTTCTCCGGCCACGTCCGGAACCTCCGCGAGATCCTCGCCGCCGCGACGAGCCGCTCGCTCGTACTCGTCGACGAGCTCGCCTCCGGCACCGATCCGGCCGAGGGCTCGGCGCTCGCGCAGGCGCTGCTCGCGCGGCTCGCGCGGCAGGCGCGGCTCACGGTCGTGACGACGCATTACGCGGAGCTCAAGGAGTGGGCGAGTGCGACCGAGGGCGCCGCGAACGCAGCGACCGGCATCGATCCCGAGACGCACGAGCCGCTCTACCGGATCGCGCTCGGGCGTCCGGGGACGTCGCACGCGCTCGCGACCGCCGAGCGGCTCGGGCTCGACCGAGACGTCGTCGACGACGCACGTGCGCGCGTCTCGCCCGAGCGGCTCCGCGTGACAGAGCTCGTCGCCGAGGCGGAGGCGGCCGAGCGGGCGGCGAGCAGCGAGAGGGAGCGCGCAGCCGCCGAGCGCGCTGCGGCCGAGCGTCAGGAGGCTGCGGCGGCGGCGCGAGAGGCGGAGCTCCGGGAGGAGATCGAGCGAGTGCGCGCGTCGGTGCTCGAGGAGCGCGAGCGCGCCGCGGCGGACGCGAGGGCGGAGCTCGCCGCCGCCCGAGCCGAGCTCGAGGCGCTCCGGAAGGAGATCCGCATCGCCCGCAGGCACCACCGCGAGTCGCGCCGCACGGCGCCGGAGGCGGCACGCGAACGCGATCGGCGCCTCGGCGCGGCCTCCACGCGGGCGGCGAGGGCGGAGGAGGCGCTCCGGAAGGTGGACGAGCCGCTGCCCCTCCTCGCCCCGCTCGCCGTCGGCGACCCGGTCGAGGCGCCGGGGATCGGCGTCCGCGGGACGATCGCCGCGATCAGCGGCGACGACGCAGAGGTCGTCGGCGCCGGCGGGCACCGCGTTCGCATCGCGCTCGCGCGCCTGCGGCCCGCGGCGCTCCGGGAGGCGGAGCCCGAGCCGCCTGCGGTCCGCGTGCTCGCCGCCGCGCGCAGCGACGTCGGCGACGAGCTCGACGTCCGCGGCCGCACCGGCCAGGAGGCGCGCGAGGCGGTGCGGGCGTTCGTCGACGACGCGGCCCTCGCCGGCCTGCCCACCGTCCGCGTCGTCCACGGCCGCGGCACCGGCGCCGTCCGCAAGGCCGTACGCGACGAGCTCGCGAAGCACCCGCTCGTCTCCGCGCAGGAGAGCGACTCCGCCGACGGCGCGACCGTCGTCACCCTCGGCACGTGACGCGGCGGTTCATCGGCCGCGCCAACGTCGCGAAGCGGCTCCGCCGCATCGAGGGGCAACCCGGCCGCACCGTCTACGCCGGCGGCTCGTGCACCATCGAGGCGGAGTTCGAGCGGCTCGAGCTGCGACCGCCGTTCGGCCTCGACCACGTGGGCGAGTACGACCGCGTCCGCGCCGCGCCGCTTCTCGACGAGATCGAGCGAGACCACCTCGTCGGAGTCGTCCTCGTGCGGCTCGGCGGCTACGCCGTCGGCGTCCTCGACGGCGAGCGGCTCGTCGCGTCGAAGGTCGGGTCGCGGTTCGTGAAGAACCGCCACAAGAAGGGCGGCTCCTCGTCGAACAGGTTCCGCCGCCGCCGCGACGAGCAAGCGCGGGCGCTCGCCGACGACGCGGCGGAGACCGCCGCGCGCGTCCTCGCTCCGTACCGCGACCGGCTCGAGCGCGTCGCGCTCGGCGGCGACCGCGCGGCACTCGACGCGGCTCTCGCTGCGCGCGCCGACCTCGGCTGGCTCCGCGAGCACGCGCTCCCGCGCTTCTTCACGGTCCCGGAGCCGCGGCAGCGCGTGCTCGAGGCGTTCCCGTACGACCTCTACGCCGTGGAGGTGGTCGAGCTCGAGCCGGAGTAGGGTGGCGGTGTGGAGCGCGACGAGGACGTGAACGTCGTCGGCGGCGAGCTGCTGCCGTGCGGCACCGAGCCGTTGACCGGGTTCTTCCGGGACGGCTGCTGCTCGACGGGCCCCGAGGATCTCGGCAGCCACACCGTCTGCGCCGTCGTGACCGACGACTTCCTCGCGTTCAGCCGGCTCGCCGGCAACGACCTCTCCACGCCGCGACCGGAGTGGGGCTTCCCGGGGCTGCGGGCGGGCGATCGCTGGTGCGTCTGCGCGTCGCGCTGGCTCGAGGCGCATCGGGCCGGCTGCGCGCCGCCGGTCGTGCTCGGCGCGACGCACCGCCGCGCGCTCGAGGTCGTCCCGATCGAGGCGCTGACGGCGTACGCCGCGGCGCCGGCCGACGCCTAGGCCGGCGGCTCCTCGACACCCTCGGGCGGCAGGTCGATCCCCGGCTGCTCGAGCTCGTGGATCGGGTTGTCGAGGCGCTCCGCCGCCCCAAGGTTCGCGTCCGGCGGCGGCTCCTCGGCGACCGAGTCGATCGTCGCCGTCTCGGGCTCCGCGGCCGCAGCGGCAGCCTGCTCCTCCTCCGTCGGCCCACGCTCGTTCTGCTCCGCCGCGACCGGCTGCGCATCGGGGTGGCGGCCGAGCTCGTCTCGTGGCGGCGTCTGGCCGCCGCCGAAGAGCGCTGCGATTCGATCGAAGAGCGACACCGGGAACCTCCTCAGCTCGGGGGAGCCGATCGTACGCGAGCCGCCGGTCGAGGAGTAGCAGCCGTTGCCGCTCTGTTGTGCGTTCGTTAAGCGCCCAACTTCCGCGGGGCGGCGACGTAGAAGTGTCCAAATGGGCATCGCGGCACCTCCACTTCCCGCGACCGCGCAGCTGGACGCGCGGCGGCAGTTCGACTTCTGGCTCGGCGAATGGGACCTGGAGTGGGGCAGCGGCGAGCGCGGGACGACCTCCGTCTACCTCGACCTCGACGACAACGTGGTCGTCGCGAGCCTGGACGCGCGCCCGTCGCGCGACTACCAAGGGATCGGGCACGCGGTCTTCGTGGACGGCTGCTGGAAGCAGACGTGGGTCGACAGCGACGGCAACTACCTCGACTTCGCCGGGTTCTACGAGGACGGCGTCATGGACCTCCGCCGCGAGGCGCCGTTCGAGGACGGGTTCGCCCTCTACCGCGTGCGCTGGTTCGACATCGAGCGGAACGCGCTGCGGTGGGCGTACGAGCGCTCGGGCGACGGCGGCACGACGTGGGAGCCGCTCTGGGAGATCGGATACCGCCGTGTCCTATAGCTGGGTCGACCCGAACTTCGCCTCGCTCTACGCGCGCCGCGAGGAGCAGCGCGTCGCGGAGAGGCTGCTGCGCGCCGCGCGCGACCGCGAGCGCCGCCTCACCGAGTTCGTCCCGCACGTCGAGTCGCGAACCGAGCCGATCTGGCTCGACCCGGCGTACGCGCCGAGCGCCCGCCTGCGCATCCTCTAGCCGCTTTCCTCCCGGCGAGCCCCGCCTCTGCGTCGCTCTCCGACGCGGTGTGCGGGGACTTCGCCGCAGTCGTGTCTCCAGAAAGGACAACGGAGCGAGAGCCGTCAGGGGGCGGTCGTAGAATGGCCCCTCCGTGAGCGCCGACTTCGTCCACCTGCACGTCCACAGCGAGTACTCGATCCTCGACGGGGCGTGCCGGATCCCGGCGCTCGCGAAGCGGGCGGCGGAGCTCGAGATGCCCGCCGTCGCCCTCACCGACCACGGCTCCCTCGCGGGCGCGGTCGACATCTACAAGGCGGCGCGGGCGGAGGGCGTGAAGCCGCTGATCGGCTGCGAGGTCTACGTGGCC
>DATMJW010000022.1:0-5061 GCA_035553355.1 Gaiellaceae bacterium
CGGCACGTCCGCCTGCCTCGGCTGCCCCTCCGCGTCGAGCACGACCGCGCGCACGGCCGCATCGTACGGACGGTGCGGCAGCGGGTAGCCTCGCCGGCCGATGCGCCGTCGGCTCCCGCCCGTCCTCCGCGAGCGCGACTACGCCCGTCTGCTCGGGTCCTCGCTCGCCTACGGCTTCGGCCGCGAGATGGTGTTCGTCGCCGTCGGCTGGCAGGTCTACGACATCGACCGCGACCCGCTCCACCTCGGGCTCGTCGGCCTCGCGGAGTTCCTGCCGCTCCTCCTCTTCGCGCTCCCCGCGGGCGCGCTCGCCGACCGGCTCTCGCGGAAGCTCGTCTACATCGCGTCGCTGCTCGCCGACGCGGCGATCACCGCTCTCCTCCTCGTCGTCAGCCTCTCGGGAGCGCAGAGCCTCTGGCCGTTCCTCGCGCTCTCGTTCGCAAGCGGCTGCTCGGCGGCGCTCGGCAACCCGGCGATCCGTTCGCTCTGGCCGACGCTGATCCCGCTCCCGCTCCTCACGAGCGGGCTCGCCCTCCGCTCGACGGTCTTCCAGGGGACGGTGATCGTCGGCCCGGCGATCGGCGGGCTCCTCTTCGCGCTCGGCCCGGAGCTCGTCTACGGGACGGGCGCGGTGCTGATGCTCCTCGCGGCGGCGCTCGCGACGGCTGTTCGCCCGCGCGCCGTCGAGGCGGCGCCGCCCGAGCTCGTCGGCACCCGGCTCGGCGGCCTCCTCGCCGGGCTTCGCTTCGTGCGCCGGACTCCTGTCCTGCTCGGCGCGATCAGCCTCGACCTCGTCGCCGTCCTCTTCGGCGGCGCCGTCGCGCTCCTGCCGCTCTTCGCGCGCGACGTCCTCGAGGTGGGGCCGGTCGGCCTCGGCGTCCTGCGGAGCGGGCCCGCCGTCGGCGCGCTCGTCGCCGGCGTCCTCCTGACGCAGCGGCCGATCCGCGGGCGGGCGGGCAGGATGCTGCTCGTCGTCGTCGGCGTCTTCGGCGCCGCGATGCTGACGTTCGGCCTCTCGCGATCGTTCGCCCTCTCGTTCGTGGCGCTCGCCGTCGGCGGCTTCGCCGACATGGTCAGCATGAACATCCGCGCCACGATCGTCGCGCTCGCGACTCCCGACGCGCTGCGGGGGCGCGTGAACGCCGTCGAGATGGTCTTCATCAGCGCCTCGAACGAGCTCGGCGCCTTCGAGTCGGGTGCCGCCGCCGCTCTCGTCGGCGCCGTGCCCGCCGTCGTCGCCGGAGGCGCGATCACGATCGCCTCCGCGCTCCTGTGGCCGCGGCTCTTCCCGCAGATGGCGCGGATCGACCGGCTCGAGTCGCTCCGACCGGCGCCGGCCTAGCCGACCGGCAGCGTGAACGCGAAGGTCGTCCCCTCGCCTTCGACGCTCGTGAAGCAGAGCGTGCCGCCGTGCGCCTCGACGATCGCCTTCGTGATGCTGAGCCCGAGCCCCGTCCCCTGGATCGCGCGCTGCGTCGCCGTCGAGGTGCGGAAGAAGCGCGTGCAGAGCGCCTCCTGCTCGCTCGCGGGGATCCCGATCCCCGTGTCCGAGACCTCGACGCGCACTTCGCCGTCGGCCTCGGCCGCGCGCACCGCGACGGTGCCGCCCGCCGGGGTGAACTTGATCGCGTTCGAGACGAGGTTGTCCACGACCTGCGCGAGGCGGGCGCGATCGCCGTTCAGCTGCGGCAGCTCCGGGAGGTCGAGCTCGAGCGTCACGCCCGCGGCCTCGGCAGCCGGCCGCGCCGCGGCCATCGCGTCCGTGAGGACGACGCCGAGCGCGAGCGGCTCGCTGAGGATCGAGAACCGTCCCGCGTCCATCTGCGCGCAGAAGAGGAGGTCGCCGACGAGTCGCTGCAGCCGCTCGGCGTTCCGTTTCACGACCTCGAGGTAGGCGAGGGTGTCGTCGCGGCTCTCGAGGCCGTCCTCGACGATCAGGTCGACGTAGCCGACGACCGACGTGAGAGGCGTGCGCAGCTCGTGCGAGACGAGCGAGATCAGGTCATCCTTGAGCCGCTCCACCTCGCGCAGGCGCTCGTTCTCGTACTCGAGCATCTCGTCGCGCTCCTTCCGCGCCGAGATGTCGTGGACGTAGCCCTGTGCGTACTCGACCCGGCCGCGGTCGTCGCGCACGTTGACGGCGACGTCGTGGAGCCACACGAGCGACCCGTCGGGGCGGACGATGCGGTACTCCTGGTCGATCCGGTCGGTCTCGCCGCGCTTCAGGCGTCCGAGCTCGGCGAGCACGCGTTCGCGGTCGTCGGGATGGAGGATGGTGGGGAAGAGGTCGGGGTTCTCGAGCCACTCCGCGACGGCGTAGCCCGTGAGCGCCTCGATCTGGGGGCTGACGAATGCGGCGCCGGTCAGACGGTCGGGGCGGTCGGCGTAGGTCGCGAGCGGGAGCTGCTCGACGAGCGTGCGGTGACGCTGCTCCGCCTGCTGGAGCCGGAGCTCCGTGCGGGCGTGCTCGGCCGCACGCGAGACCTCGGCGGCGACGGCATCGGCGACCTCGGCGAGGTCGACGGCGCCGCCCTCGGCCGGAGGCGCGAACTCGAGTGCGACGGCGACGACTCCGCCGAGGCGGATCGGGATCACGACGCCGCCTTCGGCGGGTGGCGGCAGCTCCTCGTCCTCGACGATCAGCAGGCCGTGGAGTCGCCACCCCGTCTGCTCGGTGACGACGTCGCCGACGAGGTCGGCGAGGCCCTCGAGCGTGCGCTCGTGGGGCGCCGCGCGCGCGATCGCGCCGACGACCGCGAGCTCCGCCCGCGCGCTCGCGAGCTGCGCCTCGACCTCGGCCCGTGCGGCGCGCTCGGCTTCGAGCGCGTGGAGCAGCCCGTCGGGGGCGACGGCCGTCATCAGTGCAGCACCCGCCGCAGCTCGTCGAGGGAGGTGACTCCCGCGGCGGCCTTCTCCACCCCGTCCTGCCACAGGGTCGGCATGCCGGCGTCGCGCGCCACGCGCTCGAGCTCGGCATGCGACGGCTCGGTCACCGCGAGCCGCGCCACGTTCCCCTCGACGGTGAGGAGCTGGAAGATGCCGACGCGGCCGGAGTAGCCGCGGCGGCACCGCTCGCAGCCGCGCGCGCGGTAGAAGGTCGGCTCCGCCGTCAGGTGCGACAGCGTCGCCTCGCCGAGCTCGCCCGCGGCCGGCGCGTACGGCTCTCGGCAGCTCGTGCAGAGCCTGCGGACGAGTCGCTGCGCGAGAACGGCCGAGATCGCCGACGCGGTGAGGTACGGCTCGATCCCGAGGTCGTTGAGCCGCGTCAGCGCGTTCGGCGCGTCGTTCGCGTGCAGCGTCGAGAGGACGAAGTGCCCCGTCAGCGCGGCCTCGATGCAGATCCGCGCGGTCTCGACGTCGCGGATCTCGCCGACCATCAGGACGTCCGGGTCGCCGCGCACGATCGACCGGAGCGCCGTCGCGAACGTGAGCCCGGCCTTCGGGTTCACCTGCACCTGATAGGCGCCGGGGAGCCGGTACTCGACGGGATCCTCGACGGTCACGATGTTCACGTCGGGCCGGGCGAGGTCGCCGAGCGCTGCGTAGAGGGTCGTCGACTTGCCGCTCCCGGTCGGGCCCGCGACGAGCAGCGAACCTGCGGTGCGGTTGAGGACGCGCTCGAGCGCCATCTGCGTGCTGAACGAGAGTCCGATCCCGGTCAGCGTCGGCGGCGTCCGCTTCCGTTCGAGCAGGCGGAGGATCGCGCCCTCGCCTTCGATCGTCGGCAGCGTCGCCACGCGGACGTCGACCGCCGCGCCGTTCGCGTCGAGGTCGAAGCGGCCGTCCTGCGGGCGGCGGTGCTCGGCGATGTCGAGCTGCGCGAGCACCTTGATCCGAGCGATCGCGGCCGGTGCCTCGGCGCGCGGGATGCGGCGGGCATCGCGGAGGACGCCGTCGACCCTGAGCCGGACGAGCAGGTCGCCGTCGAAGGGGACGAGGTGGATGTCGCTCGCGCCCTCGGCCGCGGCGTCGTGGACGAGGTCGTCGACGAGCGCGCCGGCTCCTCGCCCGGACGCCGCTGCGGCCGGCGGATCGCTGAAGAGTGCGTCGAGCTGCGCCTCGATCTCGGCCCGCGCGGCCACTGCGAGGTCGAGCGCGAGCGGTGTCGCGAGGCGGAGGTCGTCCATCGCCTGCACGTCGCGCGGGTCGGCGACCGCGACCTTGAGGCGTCCGTCCTCGACGCGGTACGGGACGGCGACGATGCGGCGGAGGAGGGACGGGGCGATCAGCCCCGCCGCGGCCGAGGAGACCGTCTCCACCCCGAGCTCCACGAACGGGAGCCCGAACTCGGCTGCGAGGGCCCGCGCGTTCCGCGCCGGCCGTACGAGCTCACGCACCGGCGAGCAGCAGCTCGACGCGGGCGCGCAGGTCCTGCGGGCTGAACGGCTTCGGGATGTAGTCCGTCGCACCGGCGTCGTAGCCGGCGGCAACGTCCGCGCCGCTCACGCTCGCCGTCAGCAGGATGATCGGCAGGTCCTTCAGCTCCGGGTCGTGCCGCAGTCGATGGGTGATCTCGATTCCCGTGAGCCCGGGCATCCGGACGTCCAGGACCGCGATGTCGGGGCGATGCGTGTAGATCGCCGCGAGTGCCTCGTCGCCGGTCGACGCGCTGATCACGTCGTACCCGAAGCGGCGCAGCCGCGTCCCGACGAGGAGACGGATGTCGGGGTCGTCGTCCGCGATCACGATCAGCGGCGACTGCCGCACGTCGGCGGCGGAGGAGGCGAGAGCGACAGCAGCTTCCATCGTGGTCACGTCATCGGCCGCGCTTCGCCGCGGCTCGCTCCCCGGAGCGGCCCCACGTGCGTCCCCGGAACGGGTGAGGGCGTTCCCCCGTCCGTGGGCCGGTGCGCGTCGCGCTACACTTCGGCGTCCGCGGGGCTATAGCTCAGCTGGGAGAGCGCCTGGATCGCACCCAGGAGGTCGGCGGTTCGAGTCCGCCTAGCTCCACCTCGGGAACCCCTGCTCGCGCGGGGGTTCCGGCTTCCGGGGGCCGGTGCCGACCTCCAGCTCCTCGAGCGCTGCTGCGATCGCGGCGAGCACGTCCTCGCCCAGCTCGAC
>DATMJW010000023.1:0-3643 GCA_035553355.1 Gaiellaceae bacterium
CGGCACCTCCCGGACAAGGCGATCGACCTCATCGACGAGGCGGGCTCCCGCCTGCGCATCAAGACGATGAGCGCGCCGCCGCGTTACCGCGAGCTCGAGGACGAGATCGAGCGGGTGCGCCAGGAGAAGGAGGCGGCGATCGAGGCGCAGGAGTTCGAGAAGGCCGCGTCGCTCCGCGACAAGGAGCGGAAGCTCACGCAGAAGAAGAAGGAGCTCGAGGAGAACTGGCGCTCGGAGGAGTCCGAGGAGCAGCCGGTCGTCGGCGAGGACGAGATCGCGGACATCGTCTCGATGTGGACGGGGATCCCCGTCTTCAAGCTGACCGAGGCCGAGTCGCAGAAGCTGATCCGGATGGAGGACGAGCTCCACAAGCGCGTCATCGGGCAGCACCAGGCCGTCGTCGCGGTGTCGCGGGCGATCCGCCGCGCCCGGGCCGGGATCAAGGATCCGAAGCGGCCGACGGGCTCGTTCATCTTCCTCGGACCGTCGGGCGTCGGCAAGACGGAGCTCGCCCGCACGCTCGCCGAGTTCCTGTTCGGCGACGAGGACGCGATGATCCAGATCGACATGTCGGAGTACATGGAGAAGCACTCCGTGTCCCGGCTCGTCGGCTCGCCGCCCGGCTACGTCGGCTACGACGAGGGCGGCCAGCTCACGGAGGCCGTGCGGCGAAAGCCGTACTCGGTGCTCCTCCTCGACGAGATCGAGAAGGCGCACCCGGACGTCTTCAACATCCTGCTCCAGATCCTGGAGGAGGGGAAGCTCACGGACTCGCAGGGGCGGAAGGTCGACTTCCGCAACACGATCGTGATCATGACGTCGAACATCGGCGCCGGTCAGATCGCCAAGAACCAGACCCTCGGGTTCTCCCTCGGCGACGAGACCGGCCTCACGTACGACGAGATGAAGGGCCGCGTCACCGGCGAGCTGAAGAAGGTCTTCCGGCCAGAGCTGCTGAACCGGATCGACGAGATCATCGTCTTCCACAAGCTGGCGAAGGAGGAGATCCTCACGATCGTCGACCTCATGCTGCGGCGGCTGCGCGAGCAGATGGCGGTGCACGAGGTGGCGATCGACCTCACGGACGAGGCGAAGGAGCTGCTCGTCGAGCAGGGCTTCGACCCCGCGATGGGTGCGCGGCCGCTGCGCCGCGCGATCCAGCGGTTCATCGAGGACCCGCTCGCCGACTTCGTCCTCGGCCGCGAGCTCGCGCCGGGTGCGACGATCCTCGTCGACCGCCGCGAGGGCGAGCTCGGCGAGGGCGACCTGCCGGTCGACATCCGGATCGTCGAAGGCGACGCCTCCGCGGCCCGGGTGACGGTGCCGCCGGAGGAGCCGACGGAGCCGGACGAGGCTCCGCCCGAGGAGTAGATGCGACGCGGAGGCGGCCGAGAGGCCGCCTCCGCCGTTTCGGTTGGCGTTCGCCGGCCGCGGGAACGACGACGCCGTGCGACTACGGCTGCCGTTCCTCGAGCCGGACAACGCCCGCTACTACCTCTCGGAGCGCGGCGTCGCCGAGTACGCGTCGTACGGGCACCTGATGGAGTCCGAGGGCGCCGTGCTCGAGCTCCTGCGTGCAGAGGGTCTCGGACGCATGCGGATGCTCGACCTCGGCGTCGGCGGCGGCCGGACGACCGTCCACTACGCGCCGCACGCGGGCGAGTACATCGGCGCCGACTTCTCGGAGCCGCTCGTGCAGGCGTGCCGCGAGCGCTTCCGCGACGAGCAATGGCCGCACGCCCGCTTCGAGGTCGCGGACGCGCGCCACCTCCCGTACCCGGACGACCACTTCGACTTCGTCCTCTTCAGCTGGAACGGGATCGACGCGGTCGGCGGCCTCGAAGACCGTCTGCGCGCGTTCCGCGAGATCCGGCGCGTGCTGAAGCCCGGGCACCGGTTCGTGTTCTCCGCCCACAACCTCGAGTACGTGTTCGGGCCTGCGTCGCTGCCTCGCCGGCTGCTCCGGCGCACCCTGAACCCGCGCCTCGCGAGCCTGCGCGACGCCGACTGGGGGGTCGTCGTCGACGAGCGTGTCGGCCTGAAGTACGAGAGCCATCCCTACATCCGTCCGGCGGCGCAGCTCGAGCAGCTGCGGGGGGTCGGCTTCACCGAGTGCGTCGCGCTCCGCCCGGACGGCACCGAGGTCCCCGACCCGCGCCCGGGCGACTTCGCGACTCGCCACTGGCTCTACTACCGCTGCCGTGCCTGACGTCTTCAAGCGCTTCGAGACGGACATCGGCCGCTGGTACCGGACGGACGAGGCCGTGGCCGAGTACGAGGCGGCGGCCGAGCTCAAGGACGCGGAGCCCGCGCTCCTCGCGCGGATGCGCGCCGAGGGCCTCGAGCAGGGGGCGCTGCTCGACGTGGGCGTCGGCGGCGGCCGAACCACCGTCCACTTCGCGCCGCACGCGCGCACGTACGTCGGCGTCGACTACTCGCCGCCGCTCGTGGAGGCGTGCAGGCGCCGCTTCGCCGACAGCGGCTGGGATCACGTCCGCTTCGAGGTGGCCGACGCGCGCGACCTCGCGCAGTTCGAGGACGGGAGCTTCGACTTCACGCTCTTCAGCGTCAACGGGATCGACGCCATCGCCGAGCTCGACGATCGGCTACGCGCGCTCCGGGAGCTCCACCGCGTGACGCGCCGTGACGGCCTCTTCGCGTTCTCGGCCCACAACCTGCAGTGGGCGCCGTCCGTGATGGCGCTGCGGCCTGCGCCGAAGGATCTTGCACGCGCGGTTCTCCTGCGCGCGCTGAACGGGTCGCCGCGGCGGCTTGCGGACAAGGAGCACGCGGTGCTCGCCGAGCATCGCCTCGGTCGCCGGTTCGGTCGCCACTTCTTCGTCCGCCCGCGCGAGCAGGTCCGCCAGCTCGAGTCGGTGGGCTTCCGCGACGTCGAGGTCCTCGGCCCGGACGGCACCGCGCTGACCGCGGAACAGGCGGCGAGGCACGTGCGCCACTGGTGCTACTACGTCTGCCGCGCCTGAGGGAGCGCGTCGCGACAGGACCGCGCTCCGGCGCGGCGAAGGTGGTCGTGCAGGGACGTATCGTCACCGACACGGGGGTCACGCAGAACATGGCATCGGTCGAGAAGAAGCCGCGCGTGCGTAAGAGCGCCGCGGAGACGAAGTCGGCGAAGAAGGTCGCGGCGGGGGCGAAGGCGACCGCGACGCCGAAGGCGACGCCGGTCGCATTCGGTCCGGAGCACGTGGCCGAGCGCGCCTACTACCTCTGGGAGAGCGGCGCCGAGGGCGACTCGCTCGAGCACTGGCTGCGCGCAGAGCGCGAGCTGAAGACGGTCTAGCGCGAGGGCGGGCGGTCGCCGCGGGCGCCGCCGCCCGCCCTCTGTCTGACTTTTCACAGATCCGGCACAGACGCCGTCGGGCGCCGACCGTAAGGTGGTCGTCATGGCGAAGGCGGCAGTCCAGTTCGCGTGCACCGAGTGCGGGTACTCGGCCGGGCGGTGGTTCGGGAAGTGCCCCGGGTGCAACGCCTTCGGGTCGCTCGTGGAGGAGCGTCCTCCCGATCCGAAGCGGCCGCAGGCGAAGCCGCTCCTCCGCCTCGTCGACGTCTCCGCCGAGGAGTCCGCGCGCATCCCGAGCGGCGTCCCGGAGCTCGACCGCGTGCTCGGCGGCGGCATCGTCCC
>DATMJW010000024.1:0-2370 GCA_035553355.1 Gaiellaceae bacterium
ACTCGCCGCTGCGGCTGCGCTTCGCGGAGGGCGAGCTCACCGTCTCGGCCCAGACGCAGGACGTCGGCGAGGCGAAGGAGACGCTGCCGGTGCCGTTCTCGGGCGACGAGTTCGTGATCGGCTTCAACGCGGAGTTCCTGCGCGACGGCGTCGACTCGGTCGCCGGCGAGGACGTTCGGGTGAAGCTGATCAACCCGCTGCGCCCGGCGATCCTCGAAGACGTCTCCGGGGACTACACGTACCTGATCATGCCGATCCGGCTCGCTGGGTAGCGCCCCGGCGGCCGGCTCGAGCTGATCGTCCGCAGCGTCCAGCTCCGCGACTTCCGGTCGTACGAGCGCCTCGACTTGGCGCTCGAGCCGGGACTCGTGCTCGTCACGGGGCCCAACGGCGCCGGCAAGACGAACCTGCTCGAGGCGCTGCACGTCGCGACGCAGGGCTTCTCGCCGCGGACGCGGGCCGACGCACAGCTCGTGCGGCTCGGCGCGGCGGCCGCCCGCATCGCGCTCGCAGGGGACCAGGAGGAGCGGCGGCTCGAGCTGGAGGTGACCTTGCAGCTCCAGGCGGGGAAGCGGGCGAAGCTGAACGGCGCGCCGCTGCGGTCGGCGGAGCAGCTGCGGGGAGAGGTGTCGACGCTCGTCTTCACACCCGACCGGCTCGCGGTCGTGAAGGGCGGCCCGGCCGCGCGCCGCGCGTACTTCGACCGAACGCTCGGACGGTTGCTTCCCGGCCGCGCGCCGCTCCCGATCGAGTACGCGGCCGTGGTGGGGCAGCGAAACGCGGCGCTCCGCCGCGTCGCCGCCGGCTTCTCGAGCCGCGACGCGGTCGCGCCCTGGACGCAGCGGGTCGCCGACCTCGGCGCACAGCTCGTGGAGGCGCGCCGCGCTGCGATCGGCCTCCTCGCGCCGGCGTTCGCCGACCGCGCCGGCGAGTTCGGCCTCGCTGCCGCAGCGCTCGACTACGACGGCGAGCCACCCACCACCACCGCGCTCGAGGCGCGGCTCGAGCGGGACATCGAGCGCGGCGTGACGGGCCTCGGGCCGCATCTCGACGACGTCACGATCCGGTCCGGCGAGCGTGATCTCCGCGCCTTCGGCTCGCAGGGAGAACAGCGGCTCGCCGTGCTGTCGCTCCTCCTCGCCGAGGCGGAGACGCTCGCGGCGCGGCGCGGGGTGGCTCCGCTCGTGCTGCTCGACGACGTCCTCTCCGAGCTCGACTCCTCGCGACGCCGCATCCTCGCCGACCGCATCGGCGCGTCGGGGCAGGCGGTGGTGACGGCGACGGGCGCCGACGCGCTGCCGGTCGAGCCGGCGCAGCTCGTCCACGTCAGCCCCGGCCGCGCGGAGGCGGCGTGATGGAGCGCATCGGCAGCCACGTGCGCGGCGAGCTGAGCCGCTTCGGCCCGGCCGACGCCGACCTGGCCGGCATCGTGCGTGCGTGGCCCAAGGCGGTCGGGGCGACGCTCGCGCGGAACGCGTGGCCGGCCCGCCTCGCCCGCGACGGCACGCTTCTCGTCCACACATCGTCCTCGACGTGGGCGTTCGAGCTCGGGCGGATGGCCGCGGACATCCTCGAGCGGCTCGCCGCCGAGGCCGGCGCGGACGCGCCGAAGGCGCTCCGCTTCGCCCCGGGCCCGATACCGGAGGCGGAGGCCCTGCCCGCGGACGAGCGCGCTCCCGAGGCCCCTCGCGTGACCGCCGCAGACGCCGCCGCCGGGGTGGAGCTGGCGGCCTCCGTCGGGGACGAGGAGCTCCGTGCGTTCGTCGCCCGGGCCGCCGCCGCGAGCCTCGCGCGAGCCCGCGCCGAGGGCCGCTCCGACAGGCGTTTCTGATACACTACGGCATGCCCGCAAAAGCACGATTTGCAGGGCTTTTTTAGTGACGCAAGGGGACATGTCCGATTCCGAGAGAAGGCTGAGCACACGTTGACGGAGACCACGTACACCGCAAAGGACATCACCGTTCTGGAGGGCCTCGAGCCGGTTCGGCTCCGGCCCGGCATGTACATCGGCTCGACGGGGCCGAGGGGTCTCCACCACCTCGTCTACGAGGTCGTCGACAACGCCGTGGACGAGGCGCTCGCCGGTCACAACGACACGGTCGAGGTGACGTTGCACCCGGACAACTCGGTCACGGTGCGCGACCGCGGCCGCGGCATCCCGGTCGACCTGATCGAGGAGCAGGGCCTCTCCGCGATGACGGTCGTCCTGACGAAGCTCCACGCAGGCGGGAAGTTCGGCGGCGACGGCTACAAGGTCTCCGGCGGCCTCCACGGCGTCGGCGTCTCCGTCGTGAACGCCCTCTCCGAGTGGCTCGTTGCCGAGGTGCGGCGGGACGGGAAGATCCATCGCCAGGAGTTCGTCCGCGGCGC
>DATMJW010000025.1:0-47188 GCA_035553355.1 Gaiellaceae bacterium
AACTTCCGCGGCTTCCGGCAGCTCGTCGACGCCGTGGGCGGGATCTGGATCGACGTCGACCGCCGGTACTTCAACGACCGGGGCGGGCCGGGCGGCTACGCGACGATCAACCTCCACCCGGGGTACCAGCGGCTCGGCGGCTACCAGGCGCTCGACTTCGTCCGCTACCGGCACACGGACTCCGATCTCTACCGGCTCGCTCGCCAGCAGCTCTTCGTGCGGTCGTTCAAGGCGCAGGTCGCGGCCGAGTTCTCGGCCACGTCGCTCCCCCGGCTCGTCTCGACGATCACGCGGAACGTCGAGGTGGGCCGCGGTGGCGAGGACGAGCTGGACGGCCGCACGGTGCTGCGGTACGCCGTCTTCGCATACTCGCTCCCGCCCGGGCACTTCTTCCAGTCGCGGATCGAGGGCCTCGAGGGCTACGCCGAGCTGACGACGGCGCCGGAGAACGTCGCGAAGGCGGTGCAGGAGTTCGTGCAGCCCGACGTGGAGTCGCCCGAGAAGGCGACGCAGGTCGCGCTCGGCGAGAAGCCGAAGGCGGCGAAGGCGCCGGTGCCGCGCGACACGACGATCACCGTCCTGAACGGGAACGGCGTGACCGGCGCCGCGTCGAACGCGAGCTACCTGCTCGCGCAGCGGGGGTACTCGATGCTCGTCCCGCCGAACGGGAAGTCAGCGGACGCCCCGAACTGGGACTACTTCAAGACGCAGATCCACTACGACCCCGCGCAGGCGGGTTCCGAGCCGGCGGCGAAGAAGGTCGCCGCGCTCTTCGGCACCGACGACATCGTGCCGCTGAAGCCCGAGATCGAGTCGCTCGCGAACGGCGCGATGCTGACGGTGATCGTCGGGCAGACGTTCCACGGGACGCTCGCGGAGGCGCCGGTCGACAAGACGCCGAAGAAGCAGCCGGCGAACGTCGTCCCGGGCGCCGAGCCCGCGCGGGCGCTCCTCCAGGAGCGGCAGGGCCGCGTGCCGTTCCCGCTGCTCGTCCCGACCGTCGTCGAGCGCGGCTCCTCGATCGACCGCGAGCGCCCGATCCGGATGTACCGCATCGATCCGGACGGCGACCACAAGACGGTCCGTCTCACGTACCTGACGGCGGGCGGCGAGTACTGGGGCGTGCAGATGACGGACTGGGAGGACGCGCCGGTCCTCTCGGAGCGGAACGTCGTCCGCCGCATCGGCGGGCGGACGTACGAGCTCCACTACACCGGGCCGAAGCTCCACATGGTCGTGCTCCGCGAGAACGGCGCCACGTACTGGGTCGTCAACACGCTGCTCGACACGCTGTCGAACGAGACGATGCTCGCGATCGCGACGGGTCTCAAGCCGCTGCCGAAGTCCTAGGGAGTACGCTGGGCCGCCGATGAAGAACGTCGCCGTTTTCGGTGCGGGATACGTGGGCCTCGTCACGGGCGCCTGCTTCGCCGACCTCGGGCATCGCGTCGTCGTCCGCGACGTCGTGCCCGAGCGGATCGACGCGTTGCGGCGCGGCGAGGTGCCGATCTACGAGCCGGGCCTCGAGGAGCTGCTGCGCCGGAACGAGGAGCGGCTGACGTTCACGCTCGACGTCGCCGAAGCCGTGGAGGACGCGGATTTCCTCTACGTCGCCGTCGGCACGCCGCCCACCTACTCCGGCGACGCGGACCTCTCCGCCGTGTGGACGGTGATCGACGAGCTCGAGGGGCTCGAGCGCCGCGCGGTCGTCGTGATGAAGAGCACCGTGCCGGTCGGCACGGGCGCGAAGGTGCGCCACCGGCTCGACGAGCGCGGGCTCACGCACGTCGGTTACGCGTCGAACCCGGAGTTCACGGCCGAGGGCACCGCCGTCCGCGACTTCCAGCACCCGGACCGGATCGTGATCGGCGCGTTCGACCCGGTCGACGGCGATGCCGTCGAGGAGCTCCATCGCGGCATCGACGGGCCCGTCGTCCGCTGCGACGTCGCCTCGGCCGAGATGATCAAGCTCGCCGCGAACGCCGCGCTCATGACCCGCATCAGCTTCATCAACGAGATCGCGAACGTCTGCGAGGCCACGGGCGCGGACGTCGTCCGTGTCGCCGAGGGGATCGGTCTCGACCGCCGCATCGGCGCGAGCTTCCTCCGCGCCGGGATCGGCTACGGCGGCTCGTGCTTCCCGAAGGACTCGCTGGCGCTGAAGCAGCTCGCCGCGAACTCCGGCTACCACTTCCAGCTCCTGAATGCGGTGATCGAGGTGAACGAGCTGCAGAAGCGGCGCGTGGTCGGGAAGCTGAAGGAGCAGCTCGGGACACTGCGCGGGAAGTGCATCGCGCTCCTCGGGCTCGCGTTCAAGCCGAACACGGACGACACCCGCGAGGCGCCGAGCCTCGTGCTCGCCGGCCGGCTCGTGGCCGAGGGCGCTCAGGTTCGAGCGTGGGACCCCGTCGCCGACGGCGCGAAGGTGCTGCCGCAGGCCTCGGTGTACGCGACGCCGCTCGAGGCGCTCGACGGTGCCGACGCGGCGGTCCTCGTGACGGAGTGGGGGGAGCTCGCCGAGCTCGACTGGGCCGAGGCGGCGCGCCGGATGCGGAGGCCGGTGCTCGTCGACGGCCGCAACATGCTCGATCCCGAGACGATGCGCGCGGCCGGCTTCGTCTACGAGGGCATCGGCCGCGCCGCCGACCCCGTCGCGTGAGCGAGCTCCCGGCCGTCATCCTCGTCGGCGGCGAGGGCACGCGGCTGCGCCCGCTCACGAGCCGGACGCCGAAGCCGATGCTGCCGCTCGTCGACCGGCCGCTCCTCGCGTACACGTTCGAGCACCTGCGCCGGCACGGCGTCGACCGCGCGATCCTCTCCTGCGGCTACCTCCCGACGCCGATCCAGGAGCACTTCGGCGAGCGCTACGGCGACCTCGAGGTCGAGTATCGCGTGGAGCCGTCGCCGCTCGGGACCGGCGGCGGGATCCGCTTCGGCGCCGAGGGCCTCGACCGCACGTTCGTCGCGTTGAACGGCGACGTCCTCCACGGCGCGGATCTCGGCGCGATGCTCGCGGCGCACCGCGAGCGTGGCGCGGCGGGCACGATCCTGCTCGTGCCGGTGGAGGACCCGAGCCGCTACGGCCTCGTCCGCTGCGCGGACGACGGCCGCGTCCGCGCGTTCGTCGAGAAGCCGCGGCCGGAGGAGATCGACACGAACCTGATCAACGCCGGCCTCTACGTGCTCGAGCCCGAGGTGCTCGACCTGATCCCCGAGGGGGAGCCGGTGTCGATCGAGCGCGACGTCTTCCCGCAGCTCGTCGACGAGGGGCGCCTCTACGGCTTCCGCCTCGAGGGCTACTGGCGCGACGTGGGCACGCCGGAGAGCTACCTCCACGCCCATCGCGACGTGCTCGAGCGGACGTTCGCGACGGAGCTCGGGGACGCACTCGGCCGTGGCTACACGCTCGTCTGCGACGGCGCCGTCGTCGCTCCGGGCGCACGGCTCGTGCCGCCGGTCTACGTCGGGGCAGGTGCGACGATCGCGGCCGGAGCGCGCGTCGGCAGCTCGGCGGTGGTCGGCGCCGGCGCGCGGATCGACGAGGGAGCAGTCGTCGAGTCGGCGGTCGTCGGCGCGCGGGCCGTGGTCGGCAGCCGTGCGAGCGTCTCCGGCTCGATCGTCGGCGAGGAGGCGGAGATCGGCGCCGGCTGCGACGTGCGGGCGCTGGCGGTCGTGGGGCCTGGCGCGCGGGTGGGCGAGCGGAATATGCTCGATGGCGGCATCCGCGTCGCCGCCGGCGAGACGATCGCGGCGGAGGCGCTCAGTTTCTCGTGACCGTGCAGCCCGATCTCGACTCCCCCAACTTCGACGGCCTCGACCGGTGGGCGTTCGAGCCGCGTCGCGTCGACAAGCCGTGGGGCCACGAGCTCATCTGGGCGCTCTCGGAGGAGTACTGCGGGAAGGTGCTCTTCGTGAAGGCCGGCTGCGCCCTCAGCCTGCAGTTCCACCGCGAGAAGGACGAGTCGTGGCTCGTGCAGGCCGGCAAGGCGAAGCTCGAGCTCGGCGAGGCCGGCGACGCGGTGCTGAACGAGGAGGTGATCGTGGCGGGGCAGGCGTTCCGGTACCGCCCGGGGACGGTCCACCGGGTCACGGCGCTGGAGGACACGACGATCCTCGAGGTGTCGACGCCGCACCTGGACGACGTCGTCCGGCTCGAGGATCTCTACGGCCGCGAGGGGACGTCGGCGCCGTAGCGGCCGCTGCGACAGACCTTGCCACGACCGTGGTAAGGTCGCGCCCGTGGGGAAGGGACTGACGGTCGGGCAGGCGGCCGCACTGACCGGATGGTCGGCGCGGATGCTGCGCTATCTCGAGACGAACGGGCTCGTCGTGCCGCGTCGCACCGCCTCGGGCTACCGCGTCTACGCCGAGCGGGAGCTCGAGCAGCTGCGCACGTTGCGCGAGCTGCGCGAGCGCTTCGGCGTGGAGCTCGACGAGCTCGCCTTCGCCAACCGCCTCCGCCGCGAGCCGGAGCTCCGCGCGGCCGTCGACACGTGGCTCGCCTCGAGCGGCCCCGCGGCCAACTGGGTGGACTGGGAGCAGCGAAAGCACGAGCGCCTCCTGCTCGTGGCCTGACGAAAGGACGAAGGTGGCAACGACACAGCGTTACGACGTGAAGGACCTGGCGCTCTCCGCGGAGGGCGTGCGGCGGATCGAGTGGGCCGACCGGCAGATGCCGGTGCTCGCGGCGATCCGCGAGCGCTTCGCGGCCGAGCAGCCGCTCTCCGGCTACCGCATCTCCGCCTGCCTGCACGTGACGACCGAGACCGCCAACCTGATGCGCACGCTGAAGGCCGGAGGCGCGGACGTCGTCCTGTGCGCGTCGAACCCGCTCTCGACGCAGGACGACACCGCGGCCGCGCTCGTCGACGAGTACGGCATCTCCGTCTTCGCGATCAAGGGCGAGGACAACGACACGTACTACCAGCACATCGAGGCCGCGGTCGACCACAAGCCGCACATCACGATGGACGACGGCGCCGACGTGATCGGCGTCCTCCACAGCGCCCGCCGCGAGCAACTCGGCGACGTGCTCGCCGGGACGGAGGAGACGACGACCGGCGTCATCCGGCTGAAGGCGCTCGAGCGCGACGGGAAGCTCGGCTTCCCCGTGGTCGCCGTCAACGAGGCGCGGACGAAGCACCTCTTCGACAACCGCTACGGGACCGGCCAGTCGACGGTGGACGGGATCATCCGCTCGACGAACGTCCTCTTCGCGGGGAAGCGGTTCGTCGTCGCGGGCTACGGCTGGGTCGGGCGCGGCGTCGCGATGCGCGCGAAGGGGATGGGCGCGCACGTCATCGTCACCGAGGTCGACCCGATGCGCGCGCTCGAGGCTGCGATGGACGGGTTCGAGGTGATGCCGATGGAGCAGGCGGCTGCGGTGGGCGACATCTTCTGCACCGCCACCGGCGACAAGAACGTGATCGCCCGGGCCCACATGGAGCGGATGAAGGACGGTGCGATCCTCTGCAACACCGGCCACTTCAACGTCGAGATCGAGATCGGGGCGCTGCGCGCGCTCGCGGCGGAGGTGCGCGAGGCGCGCCAGTTCGTCGAGGAGTTCACGCTCGCCGACGGCCGCCGCCTCTACCTCCTCGGCGACGGCCGGCTGATCAACCTGGCCGCCGCGGAGGGGCACCCCGCGATCGTGATGGACATGTCGTTCGCGAACCAGGCCCTCTCGGCCGAGTACGTCGTGCAGAACGCCGCTCAGCTCGAGCGGAAGGTCTACGTCGTGCCGAAGGAGATCGACGAGGAGATCGCGCGCCTCAAGCTCGCGACGATGGGCATCTCGATCGACCAGCTCACCGAGGAGCAGGCGAAGTACCTGGCCTCGTGGGACGAGGGCACGTAGGCCACGCCCCGCTGTCAACGACGTGAGCGGGGACTGTCCCCGCTCGCGCCGTTGACGTCCGGCCACGGCCATGAGCGACCTGTCCCCGGACCGCATCGTTCGCCTCGAACCCGGCGCAGTCGTCGTCCTCGACCAGCGCCGGCTTCCCGACGAGCAGGTCGAGCTCCGCTGCACGAGTGCCGCGGAGGTGGCCGACGCGATCCGGACGCTCGCCGTGCGCGGCGCGCCGGCGATCGGTATCGCTGCTGCGTACGGGTTCGTCCTCGCGGTCGAGCGCGGGGAGGACCCCGACGCGGCGCACGAGGTGCTCGCGCGCTCCCGTCCGACGGCGGTGAATCTCGTGTGGGCGCTCGAGCAGGTGTGCGCGGATCCGACGCCGGAGCGGGCGCGGGCCCTGCACGAGGAGGAGGTCGACCGCTGCCGGCGGATGGCCCGGCACGCGGCAGAGCTGTTCGGCCCCGGGACGCGCGCGCTCACGCATTGCAACGCCGGCGGGCTCGCGACCGGAGGCTACGGCTCCGCCGTCGGCGCGCTCCGGGCGGCGTGGGAGGAGGGACTGCTGGCGCACGTATGGGTCGACGAGACGCGGCCACTGCTCCAGGGCTCGCGACTGACGGCCTGGGAGCTCGAGTCGGTCGGGATCCCGCACGCGGTGATCGCCGACTCCGCAGCGGCGCACATGATGGCGCGGGGGGAGGTCGACTGCGTCGTCACCGGCGCCGACCGCATCGCCGCGAACGGCGACGCCGCGAACAAGATCGGCACCTACTCGCTCGCCGTCGCCGCGGCGCACCACGCCCTGCCGTTCTACGTCGTCGCTCCGACCTCGACGGTCGACGCCGCGACGCCGACGGGCGCGGAGATCCCGATCGAGGAACGCGACGGAGCCGAGGTGACATCCCGGTTCGCGGCGCGCAACCCCGCCTTCGACGTCACCCCGGCCGCGCTGATCACGGCGATCGTGACGGAGGAGGGCGTCCACCGCGCGCCGTTCGAGACCTCGCTGCCTCGGGTACTGCAGACGCCGTGACGCTCCGCGAAGAGCTCGACCCGCAGACGGCGGACGTCCTCGACCGTTACGGCTTCGACGCCGGCCGCTTCGAGACGCTGCGCGAGCGCGTGCGCCGGGGCGAGCTCACTCCGGAGACGAACGTCGTCGGCGGCACCGTCGAGCCGCCGCGGCCGGAGGACATCGTGCGGCTCCCCCAGCACGGCGAGGACGGTGAGGCGCGCGCCGCCGGCGAGGAGGCGCTGCGACGCGGCGAGCTCGCCACGATCGTCCTCAACGGCGGCATGGCGACGAGGTTCGGAGGCGTCGTCAAGGGGACCGTCGACGTGCTCGACGGGAGGAGCTTCCTCGAGCTGAAGCTCGCGTCGACGCGGGAGGTCGCGGCCGCGCTCGGGACCGAGATCCCCGTCGCTCTGATGACGAGCTTCGCGACGGACGAGGCGACGCACGACTTCGTGCGCGCGCGCGGGATCCCGGAGCCGCTCTCGTTCACGCAGTCCGTGTCGCTCCGGCTCGAGCCGGACGGGAGCCTCTTCCGCGGCGACGACGGACGGCCGTCGTTGTACGCCCCAGGGCACGGGGACTTCCTCGGCGCGTTTCGCCACTCGGGGATGCTGGCGCGGCTGCGGGAGCGCGGCGTGAGGCACGTCGTCGTCTCGAACGTCGACAACCTCGGGGCGCGTGTCGACCCGGCCGTGTTCGGGATGCACCTGCTCGAGGGCCGCCCCGTCACGGCCGAGCAGGCGGGGAAGGAGGGGGACATGGGCGGTGCGCCCGCGCGCGTCGACGGCGTGCTGCAGGTCCTCGAGGCGCCACGCTTCCCGCCTGACTTCGACCACGACCGGATCCCGGTCTTCAACGTGAACACGCTCTGGATCGACCTCCAGGTGCTCGACCGGGACTACGAGCTGACATGGCTCTACGTCGAGAAGAAGGTGGACGGGCGCACCGCCGTCCAGCTCGAGCATCTCTTCCACGAGTTGACGCGGTTCGTGCCGACGACGTACCTGCAAGTGCCGCGGAGCGGCCCGCGGGGCCGCTTCTTCCCGGTGAAGACGCCCGACGACCTCGACGCCGCTCGGGAGCCGCTCCGCGAGATGCTCGAGACGTCGCCGCTCGCGTAGTTCTTCCACTTTCGGCACACAACCGGCACAGTCCCGTGACGCCGACGCGGCTAGCGTCGGTCGCGTCGTGCTCGACCTCCTGCTCCCGCTCCGCTGCGCCGTCTGCGCCCGCATCGGCGAGGCGCTCTGTTCCGTCTGCCGCCGGCTGCTCGTGCGGCTCGCGCCGCCGCTCTGCGCGCGCTGCGGCTCGCCGGGCGCGTGGCCGGTGCGCCGCTGCGCGGAGTGCGCCGGCCGTAGGCTCGCCTTCGCGAGTGCCCGCGCGGCGATCCTGTACGACGGCCGCGCTCGCCGGGTCGTGTCGGCGTGGAAGGAACGCGCGCAGCGCCGACTCGCGCGCGTCGCCGCCGAGATCGTCGCCGAGACGCTCCCGCGGCCGTGCGTCGCCGCGCTCGCGTTCGTCCCCGCGGACCGCGAGCGGACCCTCGAGCGCGGCCACGGTCCGGCCGAGGCGCTCGCGCGGGAGCTCGGTGCGCTGTGGGAGCTCCCCGTCGAGCCGCTCCTCGCGCGCAGGCGGAGCGTCGAGCGCCAGCGCGGCCTCGGCCTTGCCGACCGCCGCCGGAACGTCCGCGGCGTCTTCGCGCCCGCGCGCGGGTCGCCGCCGCGGGTCTGCCTGATCGACGACGTCTACACGAGTGGAGCGACTGCTGCGGCGGCGGCGTCCGCCCTGCGGAAAGGAGGTGCGCGGCGGGTCGACGTCGTGACCTTCGCCCGCGCGGTCCGCTGAGGCCGGACCGGCGCGGCAGGCGCTACCCTCACGTCTCGATCCCGGACGAGAGGAGACTCGATGCGACTTCAGGTCAAGGGCCGGAACGTCGAGGTGAGCGATTCGATCCGGAGGTATGCCGAGGAGAAGCTCGGCAAACTCGAGCGGCAGCTCGCCGATCCGACTCAGGTCGAGCTCGAGCTGGCGGTCGAGACGAACCCGTCGATCGCGGCGAACCACGTCGCGGAGGCGACGATCTGGACGAAAGGGCCGACGCTGCGTGCACGCGAGTCGTCCGTCGCGTTCGAGGCGTCGATCGACCAGCTCGTCGAGAAGCTCGAGCGCCAGGTGAAGCGGTATCGCGAGAAGCGGAGCCGGCGCGAGGCGGGGCGGCGAGCCGTCGCGCACGCGGGTGCGGGCGGCGGCGGTGAGCTCGACGCCGAGCGGATCGAGCGGATGATCGTGAAGTCGAAGCAGTTCCAGCTGCGGCCGATGTCGCCCGACGAGGCGGTGCTGCAACTGGAGCTCGTCGGCCACGACTTCTTCGTCTTCCAACACGACGAAACCGGCGCGACCAACGTCGTCTACCGCCGACGCGACGGCGGGTACGGGCACATCGAGACGGAGCCGCCGCAGGCGGGCGCGTGACGGGCGGCCGGCCGCCGCACGAGCTCGGGCCGCACTGGGGCGAGGTCGGCATCCACGGCGTCCACCGGCTGCGCGAGTGGGAAGCGGTGTTCGCGGTGGAGGCTGCCGGGGTCGACGGCGACGAACTCGACCTCGTCGCGCTCTCCGACGGGCGCGTCCTCCCGCCGGAGGCGCATGCGCTCGCCGTTGCGATCGGTCGGCCGCGCCCGTTCCGCGCGCGGGCGGTCCGCCGGGAGCGCGATCTCTGGGTGGTCGGCGTTCGTCCGATCGTCGTCGAGGAGCGGCTCGAGCCGGGGGACGAGCTCGAGCGTGTCGAGGGGGAGGTCGTCGTACGCGGCCGGCGCCTCGTCGGGAGCCTGTGGGAGGTCGAGCGGGCGCGGCTCTAGGAGGTCGGCCGCGACGTCAACCGGCGACGAACGCGACGCGGCGCCCCGACGCGACGACGACGCGCGAGCCGTCGCTGCGGACGTGGGTCGCCGCCGAAAGCCGACGCCCGCCGCCGTCGAACGGGTGGGCATGGGCGGCGCCGGCGGTGACGACGTAGGCGGTCGAGCTCGTCGCTCCTCCGAGACGCGCGCCGGCCGCGAGCCGGAAGACGCGCCTCTCGCTGCCGCGGCGGAGATCGAGCGTCCGCCCCACCTGCGCGAGGACACCGTTTCCGACGAGCTCGACAGCGCCGAGTCCCGCGCCGAAGCCGTGCCGGCCGAGCACGCGGCCGCCGGCGTCGAGCACCGTCACGACACCGTCGGCGGTCGCGACTGCGAGCTCGCCGTCGCGGGCCGAGAGGTCGACCACGCGTGCCGCGGCGGTCCAGGAGAAACGGCGTGCGCCGTTCGGGCGCAGGGCGATCACCGTGGCGTCGAACGCGTACGGGAGCATCTCGCCGAGCCTCGACGTGCTGGCACGGCCGAGGACGAACGGCGCGGGCCCGTCGGCCTCCCGCGACGCGAAGGCGATCCGCCGCGCCGTCGACGTCCGCGTCTTCGTCCAGAGCGACCACTCCCGGGTGTTGCCGCCGGTGTACGTCACCCACAGCGCGCGACCCGAGGCGACGGCGACCGCTGCGATCCCGCTCCCGGTGCTCGTCGACGCGAAGCAATGGCTCGCGTAGCGGCGCACGCCGCGGTCGCGCGTGTCCCACACCCGCACCTCGTGGCAGCCGCTGCGGTGCGCGGCGGTGTAGGCGACTTCCGCGCCGCTCGCTGCGAGAGCGCCGACGGGTCCCGCGGCACGGATCTCGCGTGCGGCCGCGGGAGACGCTGCGCCTGCCGCCGCGACGATCGCGAGGAGCGGAACGAGCAGCTTCACGCCCTCCACGGTAAAGCCCCCGTGTGAGGCGGCGGTGAAGAGCTTGTGTTGAAACAACACAAGCTCCGCCGCGGCGCAGCGGCGTTCGCCGGCGGCAGCGGCGCGCAGGAGAGCGGGTACCCTGTGGCGGATGCCGACCACCGACTTCGGGCGCCTCGAGAAGGTCCTCCGCCTCGGCGAGGGCCGCCGCATGAAGCGGCTGCAGCAGCAGGCGGCGTACATCGCGAGCCTGGAACCGGACTTCGAACGCCTCTCCGACGAGGAGCTGCGCGGGAAGACGGCGGAGTTCCGGCAGCGGCTCGAGAACGGCGAGACGCTCGACGAGCTGCTGTTCGAGGCCTACGCCGCGGTGCGCGAGGCGCGGCGGCGCGAGTCGGGCGAGCGTCTCTTCGACGTCCAGATGATGGGTGGGATCGTCCTCCACGAGGGCGACATCGCCGAGATGAAGACCGGCGAGGGGAAGACGTACGTCGCCTCGACCGCGCTCTACCTGAACGCGCTCGCAGGCACGGGCGTGCACCTCGTGACGGTGAACGACTACCTCGCCAAGCGCGACGCCGAGTGGAACCGCCCCGTCTACGAGCGGCTCGGGATGACGGTCGGCGCGATCCAGAACATGATGCCGTTCGCCCAGCGCAAGCTCGCGTACGCCGCGGACATCACGTACGGCACGAACTCCGAGTTCGGCTTCGACTACCTGCGCGACAACATGGCGGTGTCGAAGGACGCGCTCGTCCAGCGCAGCCATGCGTTCGCGATCGTCGACGAGGTCGACTCGATCCTGATCGACGAGGCGCGGACGCCGCTCATCATCTCGGGCGAGCCCGAGACCGCCGCCACCACCTACTACGACTTCGCGCGGATCGTGAAGGAGCTGGAGGGCGCGCCGGCGACGCGGAAGTCCGCGAAGGGCGAGGACGAGACGGAGCTTTCGGGCGCCGACTACCTCTACGACGAGAAACACAAGACGGTGTCACCGGCGCAGTCCGCGATCGAGAAGGTCGAGCGCGCGCTCCGGATCGACAACCTCTACGACCCGCGCAACGTCCAGCTCGTCAACCACCTGATCCAGGCGCTGAAGGCGCAGTCGCTCTACCACCGCGACGTCGACTACGTCGTGCAGGACGGCGAGGTGAAGATCGTCGACGAGTTCACCGGCCGGATCATGGAGGGGCGCCGCTGGAGCGAGGGCCTCCACCAGGCGGTCGAGGCGAAGGAGGGCGTCCGCATCCAGGAGGAGAACCAGACGCTCGCGACGATCACGCTGCAGAACTACTTCCGCCTCTACGAGAAGCTCGCCGGCATGACGGGCACCGCCAAGACCGAGGAGAAGGAGTTCACCGAGATCTACGACCTCCGCGTCGTCGAGATCCCGACGAACGTCGCCGTCGCGCGCCTCGACCAGAACGACTTCATCTTCAAGACCAAGGACGCGAAGTTCAAGGCGGTGATCGACGACATCGAGGAGCGCCACCGGACGGGGCAGCCGATCCTCGTCGGCACCATCGCCGTCGAGGCCTCCGAGTACCTCTCGGAGCTGATGAAGCGGCGCGGCATCAAGCACAACGTGCTGAACGCGAAGGAGCACGAGCGCGAGTCGGAGATCATCAAGGACGCCGGCCAGCCGGGCGCCGTCACGATCGCGACGAACATGGCCGGCCGTGGCGTCGACATCAAGCTCGGCGAGGGCGTCCGCGAGCTCGGGGGCCTCTACGTGCTCGCGACGGAGCGTCACGAGGCGCGCCGAATCGACAACCAGCTGCGCGGCCGCTCGGGCCGCCAGGGCGACCCGGGCGAGACGCGCTTCTACCTCTCGGCGCAGGACGACCTCGTGCGCCTCTTCGCCGGCGACCGGATCCACGGGATCATGGAGCGCTTCAAGCTCCCGGACGACCAGCCGATGGAGGCCGGGATCCTCTCGCGGCAGATCGAGAACGCGCAGAAGAAGGTCGAGGAGCAGAACTTCGTCGCGCGGAAGAACGTCCTCAAGTACGACGACGTCATGAACACGCAGCGGCAGGTGATCTACGAGCAGCGCCGCCGCGTGCTCGAGGGGGAGGATCTCTCCGACGACGTCCGCGCGTGGATCGAGGAGGTCGTCGAGGCGAACGTCTCGAACGCCACGCAGGCCGGCGAATTCGACGAGGAGTGGGATCTCGAGGCGCTCGTGCAGCAGATGCACGCGCTCTACGGGACGGACATCACCGTCGACGAGCTGCGCGAGGAGGTCGATCTCTCGCGGGAGGCGCTGATCGAGGAGTTCGTCGAGGACGCGCTCGAGACGTACACCGAGAAGGAGCAGCAGCTCGGGCCCGAGCTCATGCGCGACGTCGAGCGCTACGTGATCCTCCAGGTCGTCGACTCCCGGTGGCGCGAGCACCTGGACGCGATGGACTACCTCCGCGACGGCATCCACCTGCGCGCGATGGCGCAGAAGGACCCGCTCGTCGAGTACCGCGCGGAGGGCCATGCGATGTTCGAGGCGCTCGGCCGGACGATTCGGGAGGAGGTCGTGCTGACGCTCTTCCACGCGCAGGTCGAGGTGCAGCAGCCGGCGCTCGAGCCGGTCGCGCCGCGCGACGGCAACCTCCAGTACCAGCACGACACCGCCGCCGGCTCGGAGGTGATCGCCGCCGCGGGCGTCGGCGCCGGGACCGCGAGCACCGCCACCGCGACCGCCCTTGCGGCGGCGCCGGCCCCCACGAGCGTCGCGACGCGCGGGACGGTCGTCAACGACGGGCACGCGAACGTCGGCCGCAACGACCCGTGCTGGTGCGGCAGCGGCAAGAAGTTCAAGCGCTGCCACGGCGCCTAGCGCCGCCGCGTCACTCCGGCCGTACCCGCTCGCGCAGCACGCCCGTCAGCTGCCCGAGCGGCCGTAGGACGTCGTCGAGCGGCCGGCCGAGCGCCGCCTCCACCTCGCCGGCGGCCTCCTCGAGCCGCGCCGCGCCGCGCTCGTACGCCGTCCGGCCCTGCGCTGTCAGCTGGACGAGCTGCGAGCGCCGGTCGGACGGGCTCGCGATTCGCTCCACGTCTCCCCGCTCCTCGAGAACGGCGAGCGCGTCGCGGACGGTCGTGCGCCGCATTCCGAGATGGGCGGCGAGGCGGGTGGGGGCGACCGCGCCGAGCGTCGCGAGGTGCGCGAGGAAGAGGAACCCGTACGGGTCGACGCCGCCGTCGCGGAGCGCGCGCTCACCGAGCCACTTGCTCAGGTCGGCGGCGACGACGAGGTCTGCGAAGATCCGCGCCCGCTCTCCCGCTCGCGGCGGATGCGACGCGTCCGTGGCTTTCACGATGCCGCCGAGGACGGAGCCGGGAGCGTGAGCACGAACGCGCCGTCCTCGTAGACGAGCGTGCCGCCGTGCGCCTCGGTGATCGCGCGCGAGATCGGGAGTCCGAGGCCGGTGCCTTCGGTGTTGCCGCTCCAGCGTGCGAACGGCAGGAAGATCGCCTCCCTTGCCTCCGGCGGCAGCGGCGGGCCTTCGTCCCTGACGGCGACCCGGACGGTCGAATCGACGACGCGCCCCTCGACGCTGATGTCGCCGCGCCCGTGCTGGCGCGCGTTCGAGAGGAGGTTCGAGAACACCTGCAAGAGCCGGTGGCGGTCGCCGTCGACGACGGCTTCCGGAGGAACCTCGATCCGCAGCTCGCGACGGTCGAGCTCGAGCGGCCGCGCGGCCTCCTCGACCACGTCGCGCACGCGGACGGCCGCGCGATCGAGCGGCAGGTCGCGGTCGAGCTTCGCGAGCAGGAGCAGGTCCTCGACGAGGAGCGCGAGCCGCTCCGCCTGCTCGCGTGCGATCCGGAGGTACGCGTGCCGCCGCTCGGACGGGAGCGCGACGTCGGCGCGCTCGAGTGTCTGCAGGAAGCCGAGCGTCGACGTCAGCGGCGTTCGCAGCTCGTGCGACACGTTCGTGATCAGCTCCTCGCGCATCTGCGCCAGCTGCCGCTCGCGCTCGAACGCCGCCGCCTGCGCGAGCGCCGCCGCGACCTGCGGGATCGTGCGGTGCAGGAGGTCGAGCTCCTGGCCCCAGCGGCGCGGCCGGTCGTGGTGGAGTCCGAAGACCGCGATCACCTCGTCGCGCCACACGACCGGGTACCCGATGAAGGCGTGCGTTCCGAACTGCCGCAGGTAGTCGAGGACGTCGGGAGGCGCGACGTCGCGCGACTCGACGACGAGCGGGCGCCCGGCGCGGACGACTGCGGCGACCGTCGCGGGGACGCCGCTCACCTCGACGCGCTCGACGCCCGGCCGCACCCACTGGTGCAGCGGCGCGTCGCCGACGAGCAGCTTGCAGAGGGCGCGCGCCGAGCGCGTGGCGGGCCCGAGCTCCGCGACTGTGCGCGCGAGGACGTCGTCGACCTCGAGCGACGAGCGCACCGCGTCCGCGATCCGGAGCGCGACGGCGTTGAGCGCGCTCTCCTCGAGCAGCCGGCGCTCGGATCGCCGCGCGTCGCCGGCGGCGAATGCGAGGATCCCGCCGACGAGGAGGAGGACGACGACGTTCGTGAGCACGACGACGCCGTCCGCGTCGTAGCGGGCGAGGTAGGGGACGGCGCCCGCGGCCACGGCTGCGACGGCCGTCGCAGCGAGCGTCTCGCGGCCGCCGAGGAGGACGCCGGCGATCGCGATCGACCAGAAGTACGCGATCGCGTAGACGTCCGGGCGGCCGAGCGCGACGGTCATCCACGCGATCAGGAGCGTGTCGACGACGACGACGAGGCGGAGGACGCGTACCGGCCCGAGGCGCGGCAGGAGCGCCGCGTAGCCGAGACCGGCGCCCACGGAGACCCCGAGCGGGAGCAGGATGCCGCTCGCCGGCGACTCCGGACGGACGAGGGCGACGATCGCGTAGACGACGAACGTCGCGGCGGGTGCCAGAGGGCGCCCCCACCGCAGGAACAGCCGCTGGGCCTGACCCCTCACCGGGCGAGCACGCTACCAGCGCCCGGTCTCCGACTCCCCCGAAAGGGGCTGTCCGGCGTCCGCCGCGCCGTTCAGACTCCCGCGCACGCGCGCCCGTGAGGGCACGCCGCCGCCACCCCCCACAGGAGGAAAGATGTCTCGCATCGTCGTCGCGCTCTGCGTCGTCGCCGCCGCGTTCGCGCCCACAGCGAGCGCCGGTCACGAGGACAAGGGCGCTCAGCGCAGCTCCTACATCGTCGTCTTCAAGAACGACGTTCGCGCCGACCGCGTGCTCGAGCACGCGCAGGAGCTCGCGAATGCGCACGACGGCGCGCTCGGGCACCTGTACCGGCACGCGCTGAAGGGCTTCACGGTCGAGCTCACGGCGCAAGCGGCGGCGGCGCTCGCCCGCAGCCCGCGCGTCGCGCACGTCGAGCCCGACGCGCCGGTCGAGATCGCGGCGACGCAGACCCCGGCGACGTGGGGCATCGACCGCGTCGACCAGCGCGACCTGCCGCTCGACGGCGCCTACGCGTACGAGCAGACCGGGCAGGGCGTGCACGTCTACGTGATCGACACAGGCGTGCTCGCGACGCACCAGGAGTTCACCGGCAGGATGGGGAACGGCTACACGGCGATCGCCGACGGCCGGGGCACGTCCGACTGCAACGGCCATGGGACGCACGTCGCCGGCACCGCGGCCGGGACGACGTACGGCGTCGCGAAGCAGGCGACGGTGCATCCCGTGCGCGTGCTCGGCTGCAACGGCTCGGGGACGAACAGCGGCGTCATCGCCGGCGTCGACTGGGTGACGGCGAACCACGTCAAGCCTGCGGTCGCGAACATGAGCCTCGGCGGCAGCGCGTCGTCCGCGGTGGACACGGCCGTCGCCAACTCGATCGACGCGGGCGTCAGCTACGCGATCGCGGCCGGGAATTCGAACGCGAACGCGTGCGACTACTCGCCGGCGCGGGTCGGCCCCGCTCTCACAGTCGGCTCGACGACGAGCACCGACGCGCGCTCCTCGTTCTCGAACTACGGGTCGTGCCTCGACCTCTTCGCGCCGGGTTCGAGCATCACGTCCGCCTGGTACACGTCGAACACCGCGACGAACACGATCAGCGGGACGTCGATGGCGGCGCCGCACGTCGCGGGCGCCCTCGCGCTCTACCTGCAGACGAACCCGTCGGCGTCGCCGGCGACGGCCGCGAACGCGGTCGTCTCGACGGCGACGAGCGGCAAGGTCACGAGCGCAGGGAGCGGGTCGCCGAACCGGCTCGTGTACTCGCGCTTCGGCGGCGGCGCCGACACGACGGCGCCGACGACGTCGATCACCTCGCCCGCGAACGGAGCGACGGTGAGCGGCACCGTGACCGTCGCGGCGAACGCGAGCGACGACGTGGGGGTGAGCCGCGTCGAGCTGTACGTCGACGGGGCGCTGCACTCCACCGACTCCGCGTCGCCGTACTCGTTCTCGTGGAGCACGTCGACCGTCCCCGACGGCAGCCACACGCTCCGGACGCGCGCCGTGGACGCCGCCGGGAACGCCGGCACGAGCGCGACCATCACCGTCACCGTGAGCAACTCGACGGCCGGCGGCGAGCTCCTCGCGAACGGCGGCTTCGAGGGGTCCGCCGCGCCGTGGACGCTCACCGGGAACGCGTACTGGTCGACCGGCGGCTACCACCGCTCCGGCACGGGCTACGCGATCCTCGGCGCCTACAACTCGGCGAGCGGCGCGGCCTACCAATCGGTCTCGATTCCCTCCTCGGCGACGGGCAGCCTGACGTTCTGGCTCAACGTCACGTCGGAGGAGGGAACGACGACCGCCTACGACCACCTCTACGTCGAGGTGCGCACGACGGGCGGGAGCCTCCTCGCGACCCTCGGGCGATTCTCGAACCGCGACAAGACGACCGCCGGCTCGTACTCCCAGAAGTCGTTCAGCGTCGCGAGCTGGCGCGGGCAGACCGTCCGCATCCAGTTCCGCGGCACGACCGACTCGGTCTACGCGACCAGCTTCCGCATCGACGACGTCTCGTTGCGGTAGCCCGCGCGGCGCGGGGGGAGGGCGGTCCGCCTCCCCCCGCGCCGGTACGATCGCCGCGTGTCCGAGACCGCGATCCCGCTCGATCAGCAGCTCGAGGAGATCAGAGCCCAGCTCGCCTGGGTTCGTGATTACCTTTGACCCCGCTTCGCTGACGACGCGCGTCGCGGAGCTCGAGGCGGAGATGGGGCGACCAGGGTTCTGGGACGACCAGGCGGGCGCCGCGCGGATCTCGACCGAGCACTCACGCCTCAGCAAGCGGCTCGAGCGCTACGAGCGCCTCCAGCGCGACTTCGACGACGCCGCCGAGCTGCTCGAGCTCGACGCCGAGCTCGCGGACGAGGTCGAGGCGCAGCTGCAGCCGCTGCGCGGCGAGCTGGCACGCCTCCAGGAGGACGCGCTCTTCACCGGCGAGTACGACGGTGGCGACGCCGTCGTCACCATCCACTCCGGGGAGGGCGGCACCGACGCGCAGGACTGGGCCGAGATGCTGCTGCGGATGTACCTGCGCTGGGCGGAGCGGCGCGGCTTCAAGACCGAGCTCGTCGAGGCGAGCGCGGGGGAGGAGGCCGGCCTCAAGTCGGCGACGTTCACCGTCGCGGGCGAGAACGCGTACGGGACGCTGAAGGCGGAGCGCGGCGTCCACCGGCTCGTCCGCCTGTCGCCGTTCGACAGCGCGCACCGCCGCCAGACGTCGTTCGCGCAGGTCGTCGTCAGCCCGCTCCTCTCGGACGACGACGCCGTCGCCGTCGACGAGTCGGAGCTTCGGATCGACACCTACCGGGCGAGCGGCGCCGGCGGCCAGCACGTGAACAAGACCGACTCCGCGGTCCGCATCACGCACCTGCCGACGGGGATCGTCGTCCAGTGCCAGAACGAGCGGTCGCAGAGCTCGAACAAGCAGACGGCGATGCGGATGCTGCGCTCGCGCCTCGCGGAATTGCGCGAAGAGGAACGCGAGGCCGAGCTGGCGAAGGAGAGGGGCGTGACGCAGAACACGGGCTTCGGCAGCCAGATCCGCAGCTACGTGCTGCACCCCTACCAGCTCGTCAAGGACCTCCGTACGGAGCACGAGGTCGGCAACACCCAGGGTGTCCTCGACGGCGACCTCGACGGCTTCGTGCACGCGTACCTGCTCGCGAAGGCCGCGGGGAAAGTGCTCTAGTCCGGGGCGCCCGCTACACTCATGACACCCTCAGAGACCGGAGCGGCACGCGTCGACGACGCGCACGCCTCCCCCTCCTTTCCGGTGCAGGATCTCGATCTCACCCAGCTGACCCAGCCGAACGGCTCCGCCGAGCACGTCGCGACGGTGAACGGCGACGACGCCGCGGTGCCGTCGTCGCTCGCGGGGACGATGATCGTGTTCGACGGCGTCACGAAGGTCTACGACCCGAACGTGATCGCGCTGAACGACGTCTCGTTCACGATCGACAAGGGCGAGTTCGTCTTCGTCGTGGGAGCCTCCGGATCCGGGAAGTCCACGATGATCCGGCTCCTGCTGAAGGAGCTCGAGCCCACGTCCGGGCGGATCCTCGTCGGCGGGCGCGACCTCTCGCGGCTCAAGCGGTCGAAGGTGCCGCTGCTGCGCCGGAACGTCGGCTGCGTGTTCCAGGACTTCAAGCTGCTCCCGAACCGTACCGCCGCCGAGAACGTCGCCTACGCGCTGAAGGTGCAGGGCGAGAGCCGCGCGAGCATCCGCCGCAAGGTGCCGGAGGTGCTCTCGCTCGTCGGTCTCTCCGACAAGATGGGGTCGCTCCCCGACGAGCTCTCGGGCGGCGAGCAGCAGCGGGTCTCGATCGCGCGCGCCGTCGTCAACCACCCGCCGCTCCTCATCTGCGACGAGCCGACGGGGAACCTCGACCCGGACACGTCGGTCGGGATCATGCAGCTCCTCTACCGGATCAACCGCGCGGGGACGACGATCCTGATGGTCACGCACGACCGCGAGATGGTGGACAAGATGCGCAAGCGCGTGATCGCGCTCGAGGACGGGCGGCTCGCGCGCGACGAGCGCCGCGGCGGCTACGCATCGGAGTGACGGCATGAGGCTGCGGCTGCTGCTCTCGGAATCGATCCGCTCGCTCGGCGCGAACATCTCGACGACGGTCGCCGCGACGATGACGGTGCTGATCGGGATGTTCCTGCTCGGTCTCTTCATCGCGATCGGCTCGTGGGCGAACGACTTCGGCGAGAAGCAGAAGGAGAAGCTGCTCGTGAAGGTCTACTTCTGCACGGAGACGACGTGCGACCGCGCGGCGACCGAGGACCAGATCAACGCGGTGCGCCGGTCGCTCGAGTCGAACCCGCTCGTCGCCGAGAGGGGCGTCGAGTTCGTCTCGAAGACGGAGGCGCTCGAGCGGATGCGGGAGCGGACGCCCGAGATCGTCGCGAACCTCACGTCCAATCCGCTTCCGGACGCCTTCGAGGTGCGCGCGCGTGACGGCGCGGATGTCCGCGAGATCGGCGCGGCGATCCGGAACGAGCGCTTCGCGGGCGTCGAGGAGGTGAAGGACGGCGAGGAGATCTCCGACCGCGTGATCAACGCCGCGCGGATCATGTCGACGGCGTTCGCGATCGCGACGCTCGTCCTGCTCGTCTCCTCCGCGCTCCTGATCGCGAACACGATCCGTCTCTCGATCTTCTCCCGCCGACGCGAGATCGAGGTGATGAAGCTGGTGGGCGCGACGAACTGGTTCGTGCGCGGTCCGTTCATGCTCGAGGGCCTCATCTGCGGCGTCATCGGGTCGGCGGCGGCCGTCCTCCTGCTCCTCGTCGGCAAGGAGCTCGTGCTCCCGAGCATCCTCGGCAGGCTCGACTCGGGCACCGACGTCGCCGCGTGGCCGTTCCACGTGATCGCGCTCGTGATCCTGGGCGTCGGCCTCACGGTCGGCGCGATCGGCAGCGGCGTCACGATGCGCCGCTTCCTGAACGTCTAGCGCGCACCCGCGCGGGTACCTTGACCGCGTGGCGGCGCGGCGCGAGCACCGGGGGAAGCAGAAGCGGCCGAGCCGGTCGAAGCGGCACGCGCGACGTCAGGCGCCGCGCTTCGAGCTGCCCGAGATCGTCCTCCCGGGGCGGCGCTTCGAGCCGGAGACGGTCGTCGCGCACCTCGGGCCGACGAACTCCGGCAAGACCTACGCGGCGCTGGAGTTCCTGAAGGAGACCGGCCGCGGCGTCTTCGCCGCCCCGCTCCGGATGCTCGCGCAGGAGGCGCACCGGCGGCTCGCCGCCGATCTCGGCGCGGAGCGCGTGGGCCTCGTGACGGGCGAGGAGCGCGTCAACGAGGGGGCGCCGATCATCTGCTGTACCGCGGAGATGGCGCCGACGAGCGGCGAGGTGCTCGTGCTCGACGAGGTGCAGTGGGCCGACGACGAGGAGCGCGGCGCCGCCTGGACGCGCCTGCTGCTCGCGGCGGAGTACCGCCACATCCTCCTCCTCGGCGCCGTCGAGGCGCTCCCGCTCGTCCGGAACGCGTTCCCGCACGTCGACGTGCGCTTCTTCGAGCGAAAGGCGCCTCTCGACTGGACGGGCGAGGTCGCGTTCGGCAGCCTGCGCCCCGGAACCGTCGTCGTCGCGTTCAGCCGCCGCGCCGTCCTCGCGCTCGCGGGCGAGCTGAACCGGCGCCACGAGGGGCGGGTCGCCGTCCTCTACGGCGCGATGCCGCTCGCCGCGCGCCGCGTCGAGATCGACCGCTTCCTCAACGGCCATGCGGACGTGTGCGCCGCGACGGACGTGCTCGGGCACGGCGTCAACCTCCCGTGCGAGACGCTGCTCTTCGCCGAATCGACGAAGTTCGACGGCCAGGAGCGGCGCGAGCTGCACTCGTGGGAGATCGCGCAGATCGCCGGCCGCGCGGGCCGCTTCGGGCTCGTCGAGCGCGGCCACGTCGGCGTCCTCACGGGCATCGCGTGGGCGCAGGCCGACCCCGACCTGATCGAGTCCGCGCTCGCGCCCCACGTGCCGATCGAGGACGGGCACATGGGGTACCGGATCGTCGACACCGCGCGCATCCGTCCGCGTCTCGAGGATCTTCCGGTCGAGCATCCGGGCCAGCTCCCGGCGGCGATCCGCGCCTGGCACAACGCGGCGCTCCGGCAGTGGGCGACGGAGGGGTGGCTGTCGGTCGAGTCGATCGGCCCGCTGCTCGCGCGGCTCGACACCGTGCAGCGCCGCCTGCAGGAGCGCGGCCGCCGGCTCTCGCTCGAGCAGACGTGGAAGCTCGTGAACGCGCCGGTCGACGAGGACAACGCCGAGCTCCTCGCGACGCTCGCGCTCGCGGTTGCGGGCGACCGGGCGCAGACGCCGCTGCTCCGGTTCCTGCTCGACACGCAGCGGCTGCGCGACGCGTCGCTCGAGGACGCCGAGGCGGCTGCGCGCACCGCGAGCATCCTCCGCTGGTTCGCGCTCCAGTACCCCGGAGTGGGAGGCGTCACGATCGAGCGCGCCGCGGAGCTCGAGCAGGCCGCGTCCGATCGTGTGAGCGCGCGCCTCGCCGCCGAGGTCCGCCATCCGTCCGTCGGCCGCTGCAAGCAGTGCGGCCAGAGCGCCGCGCCGTGGTTCGCGCTCTGCGAGCGCTGCTTCGGACGCTCGCGCCGCTAGACGGGCTTCGCGCGTTCGGGCCGGTACCGCAGGGTGACGACGATCGTCGCGAGCGAGACGACGGCGGCGACGCAGTTCGGGACGATGATCGCCCAGTTGTCGCTCGCGATCCCGTACGCGAGCCACAGCAGGAAGCCGACGAGCAGCACGCGCTGGTAGCCCGCGGAGACGCCGGCAGAGTTCCGCGTGGCGAGGATCGCGCGGATCTGGAGGAGCGGCGAGATCGCCATCAGGATCCCGTAGCTCGAGGCGACGAAGGCGAGCGTGGTCTCGGTGCTCATGCGCCCGAACCTACACTTGCGCGGTGGCGAGGCCGCAGGGCACCAAGCAGATCGTCGAGAACCGCCGCTCGCGGTTCGACTACGAGCTGCTCGAGCGCTTCGAGGCCGGCATCGTCCTCACCGGCACCGAGGTCAAGTCGCTGCGCGAAGGGCGGGTGACGCTGAACCAGGCGTACGCGGACGTGCGCGAGATGGAGGTGTGGCTCGTCGGCGCCGAGATCGCCGAGTACGCGCAGGGGAACATCGCGAACCACGCGCCCACCCGCGACCGCAAGCTGCTGCTCCGCCGCGACGAGATCTCCTCGCTCGTCGGCAAGGTGCGCGAGCGCGGCCTCACGCTCGTCCCGACGCGCATGTACTTCAAGGACGGGAAGGTGAAGGTCGAGCTCGCGCTCGCGCGCGGCAAGGAGAAGGCGGACAAGCGGCGGACGATCGTCGACCGCGACGCGAAGCGCCAGATGGAGCGGGCGCTCAGGTCGCGGAGATAGTCCCGCGCACGACCACGACGCCCGGCTCGACCCTGTAGCCGTGGCGTTCGTTGAGGCGGCGGATCGCTTCGTTCCGCACCTCGTTCGACGTCTGCAGCGTCGCGTACCCCGCCTGCTTCGCCCACGCGATCTGCGTCCGCTTCAGGGCTGCTGCGATGCCGCGGCCGCGGTGCGTGCGGCGCACGCCCGTGAGGTCGTGGAAGGCGCGCTCCGGCACCTCCGGGGAGAGCGAGAGCTTCGCGTAGCCGACGACGTCCGCGCCCTCGACGGCGACGAAGACGGCGTTCGGATCGTCGCTCTCGCCCTGCATGTCGCGCGCCAGCCACTCTTCGAGCGAGCCGATGTCGCCGTCTTCCTCGCCCGGGATGTCTGGGACGGCTTCGCGTGCGACCTCGTACATCCCCGGTGTCAGCTCCGAGCGTCCGCCCCAGATCACGATATCCACCCCGTCCGGAGGAGCGGGATCCGGCGCTTCGACTGCCGTCAGGTCGAGCACGAGGCGGGAGTTCCTGCCGACTTCGTGGTACCCGCGGTGCCCGGCCCACGTGAGGCTTCCCTCGTCGTCCTCCTGCACGGCGCCGTCGAGCTCGGTCGCACCCCGTTCGGCCGCCCAGCCCTCGATCGCGTCGAGAAGCGCGTCGCCGGCTCCGCGCCCGCGGAGGTGCGGCGGCACGAGCACGACGCCGCGCGCGCGATGCGGCGGCGCGTGCCACCCGGTGAGCGCGTAGGCGGCGCCGAGCGTGTCGGTGCCCTCTTCGCAGAGGAACCACGCCATCGCCGCGGCCTGGTGCCGCCAGTCGAGGAAGGCGGCCGCCGACGCGAGCTCACGCGGCTGCGCCGCGCGCGCGACGTCGACGAGTGCCTCGAGCTCGTCCTCGTCGATCTCCCTGACGTCCACGTGACGCAGGCTACAATGGGTGCAACACACATACGGGGGCGACCTGGTTTCGACGTGGTCGGTTCTCCGGCAGAGCTGCAAGCCGAGGTCCCCGGTCGGCCTCGTAAATCAACCGGGAAACCAAGTAAGTGCGAAGCACGAACTCGCATCCGCCGCCTAGCGCATAGCTAGGTAGAAGGCGGCGTCACCCCTGACTGGGCCCGAGGTCAGGGAACTGGCGCAAACGATCGGGCTCGGCGCCAGGGGAGAGCCACTCGCCCGCGGCGCGACGCTTCAGGAGGGCTAGTCCGTCGGTAGGTCGGCTGCCAACCGGCCGGCGGGCGAACCGAAACGGCAGCCTAAGCTTGTAGACGCTTTGTCCGGTGCGTCCGCGGACGCGGGTTCGATTCCCGCCGCCTCCACTCGACGCTTCCAGCTCAGCGGAAGCGTCTCCTCCGGCGTCGTTGGGTTCCGGCGACGCCGCCGCCGCGTTCCCCCTCTCGTCGCGTGCGCCGTCAGCTCGTCGCTCGCCGGGCGACCTCCCGTGGAGCGCAGCTGCGACCTCCCCTGCGACACCGACCTTGTCGGCGATGACCGCGATGTCACACTCCTCGACGACGACGGCTGCGTTAGCTTGGACGGCGAGGGCCTGATGGCCGGGTACGACGAAGAAGCGGTGAGCAGATCGCGACCGTGGAAGCACCGCTGCGCGAGCTCGTCTGGCAGAGGACGCCCTGAGCTCGTCGCGGCGGGACTATCGCACCGCCGCGAGCACGGCTTCGAGCGGCCGCGGGATCCGGTCGACGGGGAGCGCTTCCACGAGAAGCGAGGCGTAGCGCACCTTCCGGCGCCCGCCGCTCCCCATGAAGCGGCGAAGTTGCTCGTGCGGCGGCCGGCCGTGCCACTGCGGCTGCTTCTGCAGCGTCCGGAACCCGCGGAGATCGCCTTCGCGCTCCAGCACGCGTTCGACGTTCTCGACGCCGAGGGCGCGGATCAGCTCGTCCTCGAGGTCGCTGCGACAGACGAAGAAGCCGCGCTCCGCGAGCTCCTCGTCGGTCGCGGCACCGAGCGCGCGGCGGAACTCCGGCGCCTCCTGCTCGTCGCAGAGCCCGGTGACGGCGGCGCCGGCGTGGCGCGCGAGCGCGCGCCGGATCGCCTGTGCGCCGCCGATCGGGATCACGGCCACGCGCTCGGCGGCGAGGTCGCGACCGTGCCGCCGCGCGAGTGCCTCGACGGCGGCCGCGTCGCTCTTCCCCTCCACGAGCACCACTGCGCGCGGCGTCTTCACCGGCGCATCGTGCCGTCGTCACCGATACGTTGCGCGCGTGGAGACGCGCCGGCTCCCCGACACGTCCCTCGACGTCTCCGTCGTCGGGCTCGGGTGCAACAACTTCGGCGGCCGCATCGGCGAAGAGGAGTCGCGCGCGGTGATCGACGCGGCTCTCGACGCCGGCGTCACCTTCTTCGACACCGCCGACGTCTACGGCAACGTCGGCGGCAGCGAGGAGATCATCGGCCGTGCGCTGGAAGGACGTCGCGACCGCGTGGTCCTCGCGACCAAGTTCGGGCACGACCTCCGCGACGGCGAGCCGCTGCCGCGCGGGTCGGCGGCGTACGTCCGCAAGGCGGTGGAGGCCTCGCTTCGGCGGCTGCGGACGGACTGGATCGACCTCTACCAGTACCACCGTCCCGACGGCGTGACGCCGGTCGAGGAGACGCTGGGGGCGCTCGACGAGCTCGTGCGGGAAGGCAAGGTGCGCGCTGTCGGGTCGTCGAACTTCAGCGCCGCGCTCGTCGCGGAGGCGCACGGGGCGGCGCAGGCGCACGGCACCGTGCGCTTCGTCACGGAACAGAGCGAGTACTCGTGGCTCCGCCGGTCGGCGGAGGACGAGCTTTTACCGGCGTGCGAGCGGCTCGGCGTCGGGTTCGTCCCGTACTTCCCGCTCGCGAGCGGGCTCCTGACGGGGAAGGTGCGGCGCGACCGCCCGGCGCCCGAGGGCACGCGGCTGCACGGCCGGGACGTGGCGCAGGACGATCTCGAGCGCGTCGAGCGGCTGGCCCGAGTCGCCGAGGAGGCCGATGCGTCCCTGCTCGAGATCGCGATCGGCGGCCTGCTCGCGCGACCGGCCGTCGTCTCCGTGATCGCGGGCGCGACACGCCCGGAGCAGGTGCGCGCGAACGCGCAGGCGGGTGCGTGGCGGCCGTCGCCGGAGCAGCTCGGGGCGATAGAGGCCGCGACTGCCGCCTGACGACTTTGTGTTGTTTCAACACGAAGTCGGAGGGAGGCCGATGCCCGGCGCGAATCGCGGCGCATGTGGCCGTTTCGCCGTCGCCCGCGCAACGACGCGGTCGTTCTCGAGGTGCTCGCGCGGCTGGAGCGCCTCGCCGAGCTCGTCGAGCGCGTCTCGACGCTGCTCGCGGAGCGACCCGTAGTCGGCGCGACGGCGCCGGCCGCCGCCGAAGCTTGTGTTGAAACAACACAAAGTCGCGTCGACGAAGGGGGCGCGGCGGGGCACGTCCTGTTCGTCGGGGGACCGGCCGGGTACGCGCTCCTCGAGCGTGACGGGGCGGCGCCTGAGCGTGGGGAGGAGGTGGACGTCGACGGCGTGCGCCACCGCGTCGTCCGCCTCGGCCCGTCGCCGCTCCCGGGCGACCGCCGCCGCTGCGCCTTCGCCGAACGGCAGGAACCCTCGGCGGCGGCGCGAAGCTCGGACGCGTGAAAGAGGAGAGCCACCTCGAGGAGATGCGGGCGGCGTTGCGCGGCGAGCGCGAGCGCGCGGAGCGGGCGCGGCAGCGATCGCTCGAGAACGTGCTGTCCCTCGTCGACCCTGCTCCGCCACCACCGCGGAACGCCGCACCTCCCGCGGCGCCGCCAGGGCGGCTGCGCCGCCTCTTCCGCCGGGACTAGGCTGCGGCGTCGCTACCGTGAACCCGTGGACCGGCGGGAACGGGAGCGGATCATGCGGCAAGGAGTCGTCCGCCCCGAGACGCCGCGCGAGCGCCGCGAGCTCCAGGCGCTGAAGGAGGATCTCGCCGAGCATCCGCTGAACGGCCGGCCGCTCCGCCAGCGGTACCGCAACTTCACGGTCGACGCGGGCAGCTACTTCGCGTCGCTCGGCGGGCCACTGCCCTACATGGCACGGCTGCGCGACATCGCGGCTGCGACGGCCCGGCACGAGCAGCGCCTCGAGGAGGCGTACCGCGAGCTCGGCGGCGACACCGCGCAGTGGCGCGAGTTCGCGGCGCGCTACGACTTCGGCGACGTCAACGAGCTGATCGAGCAGCACAACCGCTGGTACCCGGTCGAGGCACGGCTGGCGATGGACCCTCGGACGGGCGACTACGTGCTCGTCAACGGCGAGCACTACTCGCGCCGCCCGCTGGACGCGGCGTGGCTGCTCGACCGGTTCCCGCCCAGAGCCTGACGCGGTAGCTCGCGGCGAGCGTCGCCGCGCACAACGCGGCGGCGAGCGTGTACGGGAGCCAGTCTCCCGCGGCACCGGCGAGCGCGCCGCCGGCGGCAGGGCCCGTCATGTTCCCGAGCGCCCACGCGGAGTTCATGATCCCGAACCCGAGCCCCTGCGACAGGCCGACCTCCTCCGCGCGCACCGAGACGAGCGCCATCCCGGGCGTGTAGAAGCCGCCGAAGGCGACGGCTGCGGCTCCCGTCAGCAGCATCACCGGGATCGGGTCGTACGCGACCGCGAAGGCGAGGGTGACGGCGGCCGACGCACCGAGCGCCGCCCGCACGGGCAGGAGCCGTCCACGGCGATCGGAGAAGCGGCCGACGAGCGGGTTCACAGCGGTCTCCACGAGGCCCGTGACGAAGAAGACCGCCCCGATCGCGAGTGCGCCGTAGCCGCCGGCGTCGAGGCGGAGAGGCACGAGCACGACGAGCAGCCCGAAGAGGAGCGCGGGGAGCGTGTTGAGCCAGAGCCCGCCGACGAAGCGGCCGTCCCTGAACGCGCGCCGCGCCGCCCCCGGCGAGAGATCCTCTCCCCGCGCGCCGGGGTGGACGGCGGCCACGGCGGCGAACACGAGCGCGACGACGCCGACCGCGGCGAACGAGGCGCGGATGCTGACGGCGTCGGCGACCGCGCCGAACATCGGACCGACGATCGCGCCGAAGACGGCCGCGCCGAACGCGGTGCCGAGGAGCTCGCCGCGGCGCGAGCGTGGGCTCTCGACCGTGAGCCACGCCAGCGCGCCGGCCCATGTCGTCGTGCTCGCGAAGCCCTGGACGAAGCGGGCCGCGCCGAGCGTCACGGCACCTCCGGCGAGCGCGAAGGCGAAGCTCCCGAGACCGAGCAGCACGAGCCCGAGCACGACGGCGCGCTTCGGCCCCCAGCGCGCGGAGGCGAGGCCGCCGGGGACGCCGCCGAGGAGCGCGCCCGCGCCGAACGCGCCGACGAGGAGCCCGGCGCCGCCCTTGCCGAGCCCGAACTCCTCGGCGTAGCCCGGGACGAGCGGCGCGAGCGCGCCGAAGAGCATCGCGTCGACGAAGACGATCAGACAGACGAGGAGGAGCAGCCGCTTCACCGCGGCCACGCTACAGACGCAGAAGGGATCCACCTGAGTGGATCCCTCTCGCAGAAAAGGTTCAGCGAGCCGGGTGCGCTTTCGTCCTCCACCCCGACGGATCTTCGGTCTCGGCCTTGCGGCTTCCACCTACCACCTACCGGGATGGGATCGCCCTAGTCGCGTCCCGTGCTCGCTGCAAGGGGGAAGATAGGGAGCCGCCGGAGGCCGGTCAAGAGCCGCGCGAGGGCCCTGTGCGCAAATTGCGGCTTTTTCTTCTTGCGCAGCCGGAAGTTGCGAATCGTGCTGCGTGCTCCAGAGAAAAAGTTCAGCGAGCCGGTGGCGGTTTCGTCCGCTCCTCCGACTGACGTTTCCGCTTCCGCGTACGCGTCCTTCGGTGGAGCCTCGACCTAATCCCGCTCCGTGCTCGCTGCACGAGGGAATCTACGAGCCGTCCGACAGCCGGTCAAGGCCCCTCCGCATCAGGTTTCCGCAAATTGCGTATTTTTCCGTATGCGCACGCCGAGTTGCCGATCGTCCTGCGCGCTCTAGAGGAGGAAACCACCGGCGGCCGAGTCGCCCCGACGCGGCGCCGCAGCGAACATATGCTGGCGCGGCGCCCGGCTCAAGGCCGCGGAGCCGAATTTCTCGCAAAGAGCCAACGACGAGAGGGGGGCGTGAGTGGAGCGGTTGCGGCGGAGGCACGTCGTCGTCACGGGCGGAGGCGTCGGCATCGGCCGCGCGATCGCGGAGCGTGCAGCCGCCGAGGGAGCCACCGTCTCGCTGCTCGCGCCGAACCTCGACGAGCTCGAGGAGGTCGCCCGTCGCACCGGCGGCGGCGCGCACGGGTGCGACATCGCCGACAAGGCGAGCGTCGACGCGGCGTTCGCGGCCGCCGCGGAGGCGCGCGGGCCGATCCACGCGCTCGTCGCGAACAGCGGCATCGGCGGCCCGAACGTCGACGGCGAGGACGACGGCTTCGAGCAGATCGTGCGTACGAACCTCTTCGGCACGTACTGGTGCATCCGGGCGGCGCTCCGTCATCTCGCGCCGGGTCCGGAGGCACGGCACGTGGTTGTGATCGCGTCGATCCTCGCGCGGATCGCGGTGCCGGGCTACACGGCGTACAGCGCCTCGAAGGCCGGGCTGCTCGGGCTCGTGCGCTCCTTCGCGGCGGAGCTCGCGCCCGAGAACGTGCAGGTGAACGCGATCTGCCCGGGGTGGGTGGACACGGCGATGGCGAAGCAGGGGCTGGATGCGCTCATCGCGGCGACGGGGATGACGCGGGAGGAGGCGCTCGTCGAGATCATGAAGCCGGTCCCGCTCGGGCGGATGGGGCAGCCGGAGGAGATCGCGGGCACCGTCGCCTGGCTCCTCTCCGATGCGGGCTACGTGACGGGGCAGGCGATCGACCAGAACGGCGGCGCCTGGACGGGGTGAGCCGTCGTTGACGCGCACCCGCGCGGTTGAGAGGATGCGCCGGTCCTGGGGGGACAGCATCCGACGGGAGGTGTGTGCACGTGGCAGACGATCGGCGGAAAGTCGGCGCGGTCACCTATCGCACGGCCGACGAGGATTACTTCGCGAAGCGCGGGTTGAGGCGGTACGCGGGGGTGTGGTCGCTTTGGGCGCTCGGCGTCGCGGCCGTCATCTCCGGTGACTTCTTCGGCTGGAACTTCGGCCTCGCGTACGGCTTCGGCGGCCTGCTCGTGGCGACGGTCGTCGTCACGATCATGTACTTCGGGCTGTGCTTCTCGATCGCCGAGATGTCGCCCGCGCTGCCACACACGGGTGGCGCCTACTCCTTCTCGCGCTCGGCCATGGGGCCGTGGGGCGGCTTCACGACGGGGGTCGCCGAGACGATCGAGTACGTGATCACGCCCGCTGTGATCGTCGTCGGCATCGGGAGCTACATGAGCTCGATCAGCGACGACCTGTTCGGGTTCACGATGGCGCAGCCGCTCTGGTGGCTCGTCTTCTACGCGATCTTCGTCGGCCTGAACTACATCGGCGTCGAAGCGAGCTTCCGCTTCACCGTCTTCATCTGCGTGCTCTCGCTGGCGATCCTCGCGGTCTTCTTCGTCGGCGCGATCGGCAACCTCGACTTCACCCGCTACGCGATCGACACGCAGGGCGGCTGGTTCACCGAGGGCATCCCCGGCATCTTCTACGCGCTCCCGTTCGCGATCTGGTTCTACCTCGCGATCGAGGAGCTGCCGCTTGCGGCCGAGGAGTCGGCGGATCCGCGGCGCGACATCCCGCGCGGGACGATCTGGGGCCTCGTCACCCTCGTCGTCACGGGCTTCCTCGTGCTCTTCCTGAACGCCGGCATCGCGCCGGGTTCGGCGGAGCTCGCGGAGTCGGGCGAGCCGCTCCTCGCAGGGCTGACGACGATCTTCGGCGAGGGGACGTCGACCTCGCTGCTCGGCCTCGTGGCGGTCGCCGGCCTCGTGGCCAGCTTCCACACGATCATCTTCGCCTACGGCCGCAACATCTTCTCGCTCTCGCGGGCCGGCTACTACCCGAACGCGTTGTCGGTGACGCACGGCACGCGGAACACGCCGCACGTCGCGCTGATCCTGGGCGCGGTCGTGGGGTTCATCGCCGCGTACATCCTGTACGAGTGGGGGAGCGGAACCGTCGGCGCGGCGCTGCTGAGCATGGCCGTCTTCGGCGCCGTCATCTCCTACTTCCTCCAGTGCGTGTCGTTCGTGCTCCTCCGCCGGCGGCTCCCGCACATCGAGCGCCCGTACCGGAGCCCGGTCGGCGAGTGGGGAGCGATCGTGGCGGCGGCGATCGCCGTCGTCTCGCTGATCGCGCTGTTCTGGAACGACGACTACCGGCCCGGCGTGTACGGCGTCGCCGTCTTCTACCTCGTCGCGCTCGCGTACTTCGCGGTCGCGGGGCGTCACCGCCTCGTGCTGTCGCCCGAGGAGGAGTTCGCGATGAGCCACGGCGAGCGGCGCCTCGAGGGCGGTCTCGAGGCGCAGCTGGACGACGTCCCGGCGGCGCAGCCGGGGGCCCAGACCTAGGACACGGTCGCGCGAGGGCGGGCGCCGCCCGCCCTCGCGTCCTCCTTCGCGGACGATGTTGACGATCGAGGAGCTGCGCGCGGACGAGTCGCTCGACACCGTCGTCGTCGCGTTCACCGATATGCAGGGGCGGCTGCTCGGGAAGCGGCTGCACCGCGAGTTCTTCCTCGAGCACGGGACGGAGCTGGTCGAGGGATGCAACTACCTGCTCGCGCTCGAGATGGAGATGGATCCCGTGCCGGGGTACGCGATCGCGAGCTGGGAGCGCGGCTACGGAGATTTCGGTCTCGTGCCGGACCTCGCGACGCTGCGGCGGATCCCGTGGCTCGAGGGGACGGCGCTCGTCCTCTGCGACGTGGCCTGGCACGACGGGACGCCGGTGGCGCCGTCGCCGCGGCAGGTGCTGAAGGCGCAGGTCGAGCGGGCGGAGCGACTCGGGTTCGTGCCGATGATCGGCTCCGAGCTCGAGTTCTACCTCCTGCAGGAGACGTACGCCGAGGCGCATGCCAAGCACTACCGCGAGCTGACGCCGTCGGTGCCGTACATCCTCGACTACCACGTGCTCGCGACGACCTACGACGAGCCGTTCCTGCGGCAGATCCGCAACGGCATGCACGCGGCCGGGATGCCGGTCGAGACGTCGAAGGGCGAGGCGTGGCCGGGGCAGCACGAGATCAACTTCCGCTACGCGGACGCGCTCACGACGGCCGACAACCACGCGATCTACAAGAACGGGGCGAAGGAGCTCGCGCACCTGAACGGGTGCTCGATCACGTTCATGGCGAAGCCCGATCACACGTGGATCGGGAGCTCGTGCCACGTCCACTCCTCGCTCTGGAGACGGGGAGACGGCCGCCTCGAGAGCGTGTTCGCCGGCGAGACGCCCGAGTTCCGCGGCTGGCTGGCCGGGCAGATCGCGTGTTTCGCCGAGCTCGCGATTTTCCTCGCGCCGAACGTGAACTCGTACAAGCGCTACGCCGCCGGCTCGTGGGCTCCGACGACGCTCGCGTGGGGGCGCGACAACCGAACGTGTGGCTTCCGGATCGTCGGGCACGGCGGCTCGCTGCGCACGGAGACGCGGATCCCCGGCGCGGACGCGAACCCGTATCTCGCGTTCGCGGCGGTGATCGCGGCCGGCCTGCACGGGATCGAGCAGGGGTTGGAGCTGCCGGCGCCACTCGAAGGGAACGCGTACGAGTCGGACGCGAAGCGGTTCCCGCACACGCTGCGCGAGGCGATCGTCGAGCTCGAACGCGGGACGATGGCGCGCGCGGCGTTCGGCGACGACGTCGTCGAGCACTACCTCAACTACGCTCGCACGGAGCAGGAGCTCTTCGACCGGGCGGTGACCTGTTACGAGCGGGAGCGGTTCTTCGAACGAGGCTAGACCGATCGTCGGCATCACGGCGTACGCCGAGCCCGAGGTCTCGTGGGGCGTCTGGCGTCAGCCGGCGGCGCTGATCCCGCTCGCGTACGTGCGCGCGATCGAGCGCGCCGGCGGCCGCCCGCTCCTCGTCCCGCCGAGCGACGAGGCGGTCGAGGAGACGCTCGCGGTGCTCGATGCGCTCCTCGTCTCGGGCGGGCCCGACATCGACCCGCGCCTCTACGGCCAGGATCCGCATCCGGAGACGACGGGTGTCCGCGAGGAGCGAGATCGGGGGGAACTGGCGCTGCTGACGGCCGCGCTCGAGCGCGATCTGCCGGTCCTCGCGGTCTGCCGCGGCTCGCAGCTCCTGAACGTCGCCCGCGGCGGCGACCTCGTGCAGCACCTGCCGGACGTCGTGGGGGACGAGAAGCACAAGCACACGCCGGGCGCCTTCGCCGACCACGAGGTCGACGTCGACCCGGCAGCGCGCCTCGGCACGCTCGTGGGCGACCGCGCGCCGGTCAAGTCGCACCACCACCAGGGGTTCGGGCGCCTCGGCAACGGCCTGGTGGCGACAGCGTGGGCGGAGGACGGAACCGTCGAGGCGCTCGAGGATCCGAGCCGCCGGTTCGCGCTCGGCGTTCTGTGGCACCCGGAGGAGGGAGAGGACGCGGCGCTCTTTCGCGCCCTCGTCGCCGAAGCGCGGGCGTACCGGCTCGTGCGTCGCTAGCGGGCGGGTGGCGGCGAGAGCGGCGGCAGCGAGACGGCTCCTCCGGACGCCGCCGCGGGCGGCACCGCCACCGACGGCGCGACGGGTGGCACCGGCGGCGGCTCGTCTGCGACGTGCGCGGGCGACGGTTCCGGCGCGGGCACCGCGGCGAGGACGGGCGCGCTCGGCGCGACCGGCTGCGGCGGGGGTGCGGGGCTCGGTGCGGGAGCGTGCGCAGGCGCATTGACCCGCGCGGCCAGAGCCGAGACGAGCTTGGCGATGCGGGCGTCGTTCTGCGCGAGCCGCTGCTCGAGCTGGAGCTGCAGCCGCGCCTGCTCGGCCATCCGGTAGTACATCCGCGCGCGGTTGTCGCCGATCACGAAGCCGATCAGGAGGCCGGCGGCGAGGCCGCCGAGCACCGTCGCGAAGCCGAACGTGGGCGGGATCGGCCAGACGAACCGGAGCGGGCTGAGCGGGACGGATCCGACGACGGCGCCGACGACGGCGCCGACGGCGATCCCGGCGCGTGCGACCGCGCGCGCCTTCCCCTGGTAGTGCGCGACGAGCTCCGCAACCGCCCGCTGGCCCGTCTCGTCGACCTTCTGCTTCGCCTCGGCCACGTCTCCCTCATCGGCGAGCGTGCACGGGCCCTTGAGAGTGTGTTGAAGTACAGGCGTGCTGACGGTGCTGAACCCCGCGACGGAGGAGCCTCTCGCCGAGCTGGAGCAGGCGGGGGTGGAGGAGACGGATGCGGCCGTCGCTGCGGCGAAGGCGGCGTTCCCCGCCTGGCGCGCGGTTGCGCCGTCGGATCGCGCCCGGCTGCTGCGCCGCCTCGCGACGCTCGTCGAGGAGCGCGCGGAGGAGCTCGCGCGGATCGAGTCGCAGAACGTCGGCAAGCCGATCGCGGGCGCGCGCGGCGAGGTGGGCATGGTCGCGGAGGTCTTCCACTTCTACGCGGGCGCCGTCGACAAGCACCACGGCGAGACGATTCCGGTCGCGGGCGGCGTCGACATCACGTTCCGCGAGCCGCTGGGTGTCGTCGGGCTGATCGTCCCGTGGAACTTCCCGCTCAACATCGCCTCGTGGAAGCTCGGGCCTGCGCTCGCGTGCGGGAACACGGTCGTGCTGAAGCCGGCGGAGCTGACGCCGCTCTCGGCGCTCCGCCTCGCGGAGCTCGCGCTCGAGGCAGGCATCCCCGAGGGCGTCGTCAACGTCGTCGTCGGCAAGGGCTCGGTCGTGGGGCAGAGGCTCGTCGAGCACCCGGACGTCGCGAAGATCGGCTTCACCGGCTCGACCGAGGTCGGGCGGAGCGTGATGCAGGGTGCGGCAGGGACGATCAAGCGCGTCACGCTCGAGCTCGGGGGCAAGTCGGCGAACGTCGTCTTCGCCGACGCCGACCTCGAGCGCGCCGCAGCGGCGGCGCCGTACGCCGTCTTCGACAACGCGGGCCAGGACTGCTGCGCGCGCTCGCGGATCCTCGTCGAGCGGTCGGTCTACGACCGCTTTCTCGAGCTCCTCGCCCAGGCGACCGCGCAGGTGAGGGTCGGCGACCCGGCGGACGAGCGCACGGAGATGGGCCCGCTGATCTCCGCGCAGCACCGCGAGACCGTCTCCTCCTTCCTCGACGACTCCACGCGCGTCGCCTTCCGGGGTGCAGCGCCCGACAGCGACAGGGGCTTCTGGTTCCCCTGCACGATCGTCGAGGCGACGAACGACGACCGTGTCGCGCGCGAGGAGGTCTTCGGGCCCGTCGCCGCCGTGATCCCGTTCGCGGACGAGGCGGAGGCGGTCTCGCTCGCGAACGACACGCCCTTCGGGCTCTCGGGCTCGATCTGGACCCGCGACGGCGCACGGGCGCTGCGGGTCGCGCGCGGCGTCGAGACCGGGGTGCTCTCGGTCAACTCGAACAGCTCCGTCCGCGTCGCGACGCCCTTCGGCGGGTTCAAGCAGTCCGGCTTCGGCCGCGAGCTCGGGATGCACGCGCTCGAGGGCTATTCCGAGGTGAAGAACGTGTTCCTGTCGACGGAGGAGTAGGCGTGGCCGGACGGCTCGAGGACAAGGTCTGCGTGATCACGGGCGCCGGCGGCGGGATGGGCCGCGACGCCGCGATCCTGTTCACGGAAGAGGGCGCGAAGGTGTGCGTCGCGGACGTGTCGCTCGACGCGGCCGAGGAGACCGTCTCCCTCTGTGCCGAAGGACGCGCGTTCGCGAAGGCGGTCGACGTCGCCGACGAGGACGGTGTGACCGCGATGTACGCGGCGGCTGTCGATCGCTTCGGCGGCGTGGACGTCCTCTACAACAACGCCGGCATCTCCCCCGACGACGACGCCTCGATCCTCGACACGAGCGTCGAGGCGTGGCAGCGCGTGCAGGACGTGAACACGAAGGGCGTCTTCCTCTGCTGCAAGCACGGGATCCCGCACCTCCTCGCGCGCGGCGGCGGCTCGGTGATCAACGTTGCGTCCTTCGTCGCGATCCTCGGCGCGGCCACCTCGCAGATCTCGTACACGGCGTCGAAAGGGGCAGTGCTCTCGCTCTCGCGTGAGCTCGCCGTGCAGTTCGCGCGCCAGGGCGTGCGGGTGAACGCGCTCTGCCCCGGCCCCGTCGAGACCCCGCTCCTGCTCTCGATCTGGGGCGACGACCCCGCTGCGGCGCAGCGTCGCCTCGTGCATCTGCCGATGGGGCGGCTCGCGCAGCCGCGCGAGATCGTGAACGCGGCGCTCTTCCTCGCAAGCGACGAGTCGAGCTACGTGAACGGTGCGACGTTCCTCGTCGACGGCGGGCTCACGGCCGCGTACGTCACGCCCGAGTAGACGTTTCGCGGCCGGAGTGCGGGGCACTCGCCTCTCGAGCGACAGAGGGAGCGTCATGGGCACCTGCGCCGTCTGCGGCAACGACTACGACAAGACATTCGAGGTGACGAAGGACGGCGAGACGCACGTCTTCGACAGCTTCGAGTGCGCGATCCACGCGCTCGCGCCGACGTGCGAGCACTGCGGCTGCCGGGTGATCGGCCACGGCGTCGAGGCCGCCGGCCGCATCTTCTGCTGCGCGCACTGCGCCGAGGGCGCTGGCGTGGCGGAGCTGCGCGACCGGGTCTAGCGGCTAGACGCCGACGACCTGCACGAGCCACCGGCGGTCGCGCTCGCGGTCGAGCTCGAGGAAGAGGATCCGCTGCCACGTCCCGAGCATCAGCTCGCCGTCGCGGACCGGGATCGACTCGCCCGCCGGCCCGAGGAGCATCGACATGCAGTGCGAGTGCCCGTTCCCGACCTCCATGTCCTCCGGGCACACGTTCTCGGTGCGGCGATCCCAGTCGTCGTGGGCGTAGTAGTGGTCGCGCGGGACGAGCCGCTTCAGCAGCACCGCGAAGTCCTCCAGGAAGCCGGACTCCCACTCGTTCACGCGCACCGAGCACGTCGTGTGGGGCGAGTAGACGCAGCAGATGCCGTTCGCGACCCCGCTCAGCTTGACGGCGTCCTGCACCTCTTCGGTGATGTCGGTGACCGTCAAGCCGCCGGCGGTGCGTAGCTGCGTCTCCTGCAGGTAGGCCTTCACGTGGTGCGTCTCCCCTCTCGACGGGTGGGCCCGGACATTGTGACAGCCAAGTGACAAGCGGCCGGCGGGAACCGGCCGCGCTACGCTCGGCGCGGGCGGGCCCGTAGCTCAGCGGTTCAGAGCAGCCGACTCATAATCGGTTGGTCCCTGGTTCGAATCCAGGCGGGCCCATGCTTCGCGTTCGCGCGTGCGCGGCATAGGCGGCATATGACACCGCGCGACCCGTACGAAGGCCGGACGGAGGTGATCCGGGAGGAGGACGTCCCGCCGCCGGCCGGGCCGCCGCCGTGGTGGCGCGAGCACTGGTGGATCGGACCGCTGCTCCTGCTCGTCGTCGTGGGCGCGCTGCTCGCCTTCGCGTTCCTCCGCGACGGCGTCGGGGACGATCGGACGGCGGTGCCGGACGTCGTCGGGCTCAGCGAGGTCGACGCGCGGGAGCGTGTGGAGGCGGCCGGGCTCGACGTTCAGGTGACGGAGGTCGAGGCCGCCGATCCGCGCGGCGAAGTCGTCGCGCAGGAACCCGGGGCCGGCAACCAGCTCGCCGAGGGACAGACGGTGTTGCTGAGCGTCTCGACGGGCGAGGCCGCCGAGACCGAGGCCGCGGAGACCGAGGCCGCGGAGACCGAGCCTGCCGAGACGGAGACGCAGCCCGAGACCGAGACGGAGACCGTCACCGAGACGGAGACGCAGGCGGAGACGGAGACGGAGCCGCCGCCGACGCAGACGGAGACGGTCACGAAGACGGAGACGGTCGAGGAGGCCCCGGAGCCGACGGACATGCCCGACGTGACCGGAGCCGACTTCCGCGACGCCGCCGCCCAGATCCTCGACGCAGGTCTCCTGCCACAGAGCTACGCCGTCGACTCGGGCGAGCCGCAGGGAACGGTCGTGGCACAGAACCCCGCCGGCGGGACGCGGCTGAGCGAACGGACGCCGGTGCGGATCAACGTCTCGCTCGGCCCCGGCGGCCGCGCCGAAGGCGCCGTGCCCGACTTCCGCGACCAGGAGCTCGGCGAGGCGCTGCGGAGGTGCCACGGCGCCGGGTTCACGTGCCGGTTCGTCGAACGGAGCACCACTCGCGCGGCGGCGCGCGGGCGCATCATCGGGCAGCAGCCGGCCCCGGGCGTGCGGGCCGCGAGCCTGTCGCAGATCACGCTCGCCGTCGGGCGCTAGCCGCTTCACCGTCAAGGAGCGCGGTGAACCACCCGTCGGGTGATGGGTGAAGTGGCACCCGATGATGCAGAGTCTCCGTAGCGGCTTCGAGAGCGCGACGGGGCTCCTGCGGTGGCCCCGGCGCCCTCACCGGAACGAGGCGGGGCTCCTGCGGTGGCCCCGCATCTTCCACCTCACCTGCGGCGTTGGAGGAACAGCGTGTCGAACCTCGTCTTCGCGATCTCGCTCGTCGTCGGAGCGGCGCTCCTCGCGCTCTGGCTCGACGTCAGGTTCCCGCGGCAGGGCCTGACGCTCCAGCGCATCGTCGGCCACGCGATCGTCGCGCTCCTGCTGGTGCACCTCGCGCCAGGAGGTAGCGCGTCGCCGGCCCTGTCGCTCGCGATCGTCTTCGCGCTCGTCCTGCCCGCGCTCGTGTACCTGTGGCTGACGGCGGTCTGGTTCGTCCGCCTGGCGCAGGGCGCGCTCGGCAGCAGCGTCGGCTAGCGCGCGAGCCGCTCGACGTACCAGAGCCGGTCGAGCCGGTCGGCCCACGCCCGGTCGATCCCGCGGCCGCCGTCGAGCTTGTCCGCCGTCCCGTCCCACGCCCACATCTGGTCGGCGCCGGGACCGGCGTAGACGGTGTCGGAGCCTGCGCCTCCGTCCAGGCGGTCGTCGCCCGTTCCGCCCCAGATGATGTCGCGGCCGAGGCCGCCGTCGAGCGAGTCGTTGCCGCCGAGCCCGCAGATGACGTCGTTGCCGCGCGTCCCCCAGAGGACGTCGTCGCCGGGCGTGCCGACGATCGTGCAGCCCGCGAGCAAGAGCGACACGGCGAGGGTGATCAACGCGCGCCCTCGAGCCGGTCGCCGACGCGGATCCCGCGGCGGCCGGCCTCGCCCGCCGCGAGCTCGACGACGCTGCGGGCTCCGCGGCGGGCGGCGAGCCGCCACGGCCGCAGGTGCTCCTCGACCGCGACGACGGTGTCGTCACGGTCCAGGAACACCGCGTCGATCGGGAAGCGCATGAACCACGTGTGGATCGACGCCGCCGGGCGGAGCAGGATCCCCTCGCCCGGCGGGAGGAGGCGCCGGCCGAGGAGACCCCGCATCCGCCGCAGCGGGCGCGTCGCGACGAGACACCGCTCGCACACGACGCGCCCGTCGGCGCTGCTCAGGACGACCTCAGTAGCCAACGTGGATGTGGTCTCCGTGGTCGGCGAGCGGGAACGACGGCCCGCCGAGCCCGAGCAGCGAGATCACCTGGCGCGGCTGGAGCTCGGCGGGGAGGAGCAGGATCGAGCGGACGGCGGACTCGGTGACGCCGCCCGGCCGCGAGTTTCCGACGATCGACGTCCCGCCGACGGCCGCGATGTCGACCGCGTGGCCGTACGCGTGCGCCGAGACGACGCCCGGCCGCGCATACGTCCTGTGGCCGGAGAAGAGGCTCGACACCGTCACGGATCCGTGCCGCTCGGCGAGATAGGCGAGCAGCGCCACGATCCGGACGTCGATGCGGCCGGCGGCGAGGTCGGCGCGTCCGCCGGCGTAGACGACGACCCGCTCGTCGTCGAGCAGGCGCGCGGTCAGCCGCGGCTTCGCGGCCTCGAGGCCGGTGACGAGCGCCTCCAGCCCGACGGCGCGGTAGAGGTCGGCGAACGCCTCCGCCCGGTCGGCGAAGCTCGTCCGGCCGGAGAGCGCGAGTGCGCCGCGCCAGCCGTCGCCGCGCAGCCGCGCGGCGACACGGTCGAGCTCGAGCGGTGTGGCCGGTGCGTTCCCGCGCTCGCCCTGGGCGCGGAGGACGCCGAGGACGGAGGCCCAGTCGGCGCCGTGGCGGCGCGAGCTCACCGCGAGCGAGCGCGCGAAGTCGCGCGAGAGACGCGCTGCCGCTGGCGTCGGATCGGGGAGCGCCCGGTTCAACCAGATCGTCGCGTCGCTCGCGTGGCCGTCGTGCTCCACCTCCGGCGCCGCCGGCGGCAGCGCCTTCGCGCGCACCGTCACCCACTTCCGCGTGGGCTGCCTCGGCGCCGGCTGCTGCTGCGGAGCCGATCGCGCCGGCTGCCGCGCCGACGGGTCCGCCGACGGCTGTGACGGCGCCGCGGGCGCCGTCACAGCCGTCGCCCCGGCCGGCGTGTCTTCCTCGGACGCGCCTCGGCCGGCCGTCGCCTCGCTGTCAACCTCGGTTGCGGGGACAGTCCCCGCAACATTCGTTGCAGCGCCGTTCGCGGACGTGCGCGCGTCCTCGGACGTGGCCGCGGCGTCAACCGCGGTTGCGGGGCCAGTCCCCGCAACATTCGTTGCAGCGTCGGCTTCGGACGTGGCCGGTGTGGCGGCGGCGGGGGCATCGGCAGGCGCGGCAGGCGGAGACGCAGCGGCGGCGGGTTCGGAAGCGAGTTCCGGCGCCGGTGCGGGATCGGCGGCAGGTGCGTCCGCGACGGCCGCCGCAGCCGCGACCGCGTCCGCGGCCACGGCTTCGCCCTCGCTCACGAGCGCTGCGGGCTCGTCCTCCAGCACGTGCACGAGCTGGTCGCCCGCCCCGGCCGTGAATGCGGCGCCCGCGAAGAAGAGCACCGTGAAGCCCGCGACGAGCGCGACGCGCGCGAGCGGCTTCGGCTGCGGCCGCGGCGGCGGCGGGTCGTTCGGCGGCTCGAGCATCGGCGGCCGCGCCGCGGTCGCGGGCGCATCCGGCGCCGGCGACCGGCGTCCGAGCGCATACGCGGCGGCGGTGACCACGAGTGCAGTCGCCGCCCACAAAAGCTTCGGCAAAAAACGACGTGAATTCGGCACGAACCCCAGCTCCTCTATTTCGTTCGAGTGGTGCGCCGGGTGTCTGCCGGCGCCTGGATCCCACCGCGCCGCAAACGGTCGTGAACCTCCCTTATCGGCAGCGGCTTTAGGACCGATCACCCGAACGAGTGAACTTGGAATTTCGGCGCAAGATCTCACCCTTCCGAGGCTTCTTAGGTCGCGAACGCTGCAGCATCTTTGGCAGCGACGAGAGACAACCAAGGGCGTTGCGGCACGCCGAATGGAACCGAAGGAGTTTCCAGCGTGACCGACAGCACCGCCCCGATCGTCACTCGACCCACAGAAGTCCGGACGCGCCAGCGCTCCGGTGCCGCCCACGCCCCCTCTGCTCGAAGGGAGGTGAACTCCATGCTGAAGCTCTTCGTCTCGCTGCAGTCGGCCGCCATGAACGCGTACGACGACCTGCGCACGCGCGAGGAGGGTCAGACGATGGCCGAGTACGGCGTCGTCCTGGCCGTCATCACGATCGGCGCAGTGGCCGTCTTCACGGCGCTCTCCGGTGGCATCACCGGCGCGATCAACAAGGTCATCGGCCTGCTCCCGAAGTAGGTCGCCCCGCACCACGGACACACGAGAAGGAGGTGAACGTTCGATGAGTGAGACAGAGCTCGGCGCCGCCGCAGACGCCCTCGCGCACGACGAGAGCGGGCAGACGATGGCGGAGTACGGCGTCGTCCTCGCCGTGATCACCGTCGCGAGCGTCGCCGTCTTCACGGCGCTCTCCGGCGGGGTGCAAGGAGCGATCACGAAGGTCATCGGCCTCCTTCCCGCCTGACGCCTCGGGTGGGCGGGCCCCGCCGGGCCCGCCCACCCGCCACTCGACACCTCAGCCGCCATGAACATCCGCCGCCGCATCCGACACGACGAGAGGGGACAGACCGCGACCGAGCTCGCGCTCGTGCTCCCGGTCTTCTGCCTCCTCCTCTTCGGCGTCATCCAGTTCGGGATCGTCTTCAACAACTACGTCACGCTCACCGACGCGACGCGCGTCGGCGCGCGGAAGGCGGCCGTGAGCCGCTTCGAGTCCGACCCCGCCTCCGCCAGCGAACAGGCCGTGCGCAAGTCCGCCGGTGGCCTCGACCAGTCCAAGCTCCTCGTCAGCGTCTCCGCGACGTCGTGGACGCACGGCGCAGACGTCACCGTCGAGGCCTCCTACCCCTACGAGATCAACCTGCTCGGGTTCACCGCGAAGAGCGGTCGCCTCACGAGCACGACCACGGAGCGTGTCGAATGAACGTTCGCTCGGAACGGGGACAGGCGGCGGTCCTCACCTGCATCGCGTTGACGGCCCTGCTCGGGCTCGCGACGCTCGTGCTCGACGTCGGATCCTGGTTCCGCGCGCAGCGCGACGCGCAGGCAGCGGCCGACGCGGCCGCGCTCGCCGCTGCACAGGCGCTCCCGGACAGCCCCGGGACAGCGAGCTCCCTCGCGTCGTCCTACACGACGAAGAACGGCGGTGGCACCGCCACCGTCACCTTCGGGAGCGCCGTCGCCGCGAACGACAGCGTCACCGTCCACGTCGCCCGCAGCGCGCCCGGCTTCTTCGCGAAGCTCTTCGGGATCGACTCGGTGGAGGTCGGCGGCCGCGCCACCGCCCGCGCCGGCGGCCTGGACGAGGCGAAGTGGGTCGCGCCGATCGTCGTCAACATCAAGCACCCCAAGCTGAACTGCGGCCAGGCCGCCGGCAAGCCGGTCCCGTGCTTCGGCGACGCGACCGAGCTCGAGCTCCTCAACCTCCACGATCCAGGCAGCCGCGACGCGGCCGGGTCGTTCGGCCTCATCAACCTCGATCGCTCGAGCGGCGGCAACGTCGGCGCCTCGACGCTCGCGAGCTGGATGTCGCGCGGCTTCGACCAGTACATGGCGCTCGGGCAATACAACGCTGCGCCTTCCTCCAACTTCAACAACTCGGCGTTCCGGAACGCGCTCGACCTGCGCACGGGAACCGAGGTGCTCTTCCCGATCTACAGGACGATCACCGGCCCGGGCTCGAACGCCGAGTACGACATCGTGGGCTGGGTCGGCTTCCGCGTCGCCGACTTCGACGCGAGCGGGAGCAAGGGAAAGGTCCGCGGCTCTTTCATCAAGGTCATCTGGGAAGGAATTCAGTCCCGTGACGGCTCGGGGCTGAACTGGGGCGCGCGCACGATTCAGCTCGTCGAATAACACCCGACAAAACGAAGAGGAAAAGAGAGACGCTCATGACGTACAGGCTCCGGAACATCGTGGTGGCCGTCACGCTCGCGCTCGTTGCCGCGCTGCTGACGACCTACTACGTGACGAACTACGAGCGGAACGTGCAGCGGAACGAGGAGAACGTTCCGGTGTACGTCGCCGCCAAGGACATCCCCGCCGGGACGGCCGGCGCCGACCTCGTCCGCAAGGGCTTCCTCGAGCGGACGGAGCTCGTGCGCCGGAGCGTCGTCGCCGGGGCGATCTCCGATCCGAACCAGCTCGGCGACCTCGTCGCGACGCAGCCGATCCTCGAGGGCGAGCAGGTGACGACGCGGCGGTTCGCGACGCCGGCCGAACGGGGCGTCCGCGCGCAGATCAGCGGGACGATGCGCGCCGTCCAGGTCCCCGGAGACCAGCACCAGCTGCTCGCGGGCACGCTCCGCGCGGGCGACCGCGTCGACGTGATCGCGTCGGTGAAGGTCGACCCCGACAAGGAGATCCACGCGACGCGGATCGTCCTGCGCGACGTCGAGGTGCTGAAGGCCGCGGCGCGGCCGTCGAGCGGCGACGTGCAGCTCGCGTCGAACGCCAGCACCTCGGTGCTCCTCGCGGTCACCGACACGCAGGTGCAGAAGCTCTTCCACGTGATGAAGCACGGCGACTGGTCGCTTCAGCTCCGGCCGCCGCTCAAGGCCAACGACAGCCCCGAGTCGGTGGCGCACGTCGGGTCGATCCTCACGGACGGCCTGAGCGCGGGCCAGCTCGAGGCGATCCGCACCGGAGGGACCCGATGAGCAGCGCCCACGCACATACCGGCACGCGCGACCGCGTCCGGATCTACGTCACCGGGTCGTGCGACGGCCTGGAGCGGCTCCTCGACGCGCTCGCGTCGCACCCCGAGATCGACTTCGTCGGCGCGAGCGAGCAGGTCGGCGACGCCGCGGCGGCGCTCGCGGGCGGCCACCTCCAGGTGGTGGTCCACGCCACGCGGGCGAGCGCGCTCCCCGCCGACGAGCTCGCCCGGATCCAGGAGCACACGCGGTCACCGATCGTGGTGCTCGCCTCGGGCGAGTCGTCGATGCTGCTCGAGGACGCGCTCGACGCGGACGGCGTCGCGGACGTGATTCTGCTCCCGCAGCTGACCGAGAACGTCGTCTTCGCGCTCCGCAAGGCGGCGCACGTCGGCCGCCGGCTGCACGCCGACGGTGCGGCGGGCCGGCGCGGGCGGATCATCACCGTCTTCTCGCCGAAGGGCGGGACGGGGAAGACCGTCACGGCGACCAACCTCGCCGCTGCGTTCGCGAAGGCCGAGAAGCAGCGCACGCTCCTCCTCGACCTCGACCTCCAGTTCGGCGACGCCGCGATCATGCTCGGCCTCGAGCCCGAGAAGACGATCTACGACCTCGTCGTCGCACCCGGCGAGCTCGACTCCGAGAAGCTCGCCGGCTACATCACGAAGCACCCGTGCGGGCTCGACATGCTCCCCGCGCCGCTTCGGCCGGAGGACGCCGAGCTCGTGACGGAGTCGAAGCTCGCGCGCCTGCTCGAGGTCGCGCGGGAGTCCTACGACGTGATCGTCGTCGACACCTCGCCCTTCTTCCACGGGCCGATGCTCGCCACCCTCGACCGCACCGACGAGCTGCTGATGGTGTGCGGACTCGACGTGCCGACGCTGAAGAACGTGCGCCTCTCGATGCAGACGCTCGAGCTGCTCTCGTTCCCGTCGCAGCGGATCCGCTTCCTGCTCAACCGCGCGAACTCGAAGGTGGGCATGAAGAAGAAGGAGGTCGAGGGCGCGCTCGACGTCAAGATCCGCTACGAGGTGCCGTCCGACCGGGCGGTGCCGCTCGGGGTGAACCGCGCCACGCCGCCGGCGATCGGCGACCCCGGCTCCGACTTCGCCCGCGCGATCCGCGACGTCGCGAAGTCGCTGCTCCAGACGGAGGCGCCGAAGAAGCGCCGCTTCTTCGGCGCGCTGGCGAGGGCGTAGCGATGGGCCTGCACGATCGCCTCAGCAGGCAGAACGGGAACGGGGCCGGGAGCTCGGTCGCCGAGCGTCCGGCCGCGCTGGCCGGCCCCGTCGCGGGTCAGCACGCGCCGGCGACGCCGAGTGGCGCCGCCGGCGCGGGCGACCCGTACGCGGAGCTGAAGACGCGCATCCACCACGCGGTGATCGCGAAGCTGGGCCCGGAGCTCTTCAAGCGGGAGACCGCGGAGGACCTCTCCGAGCGCGTGCTGCACGCCGTCACCGAGCAGCTCGCGCTCGACCGCACGCCGCTCACGCGCGAGGAGCGCCGCCGCATCCAGCGCGAGATCAGCGACGACGTCCTCGGCTACGGCCCGCTCGAGCCGCTCCTCCGCGACGACTCGATCACGGAGGTGATGGTCAACAACCACGACCGGATCTTCGTCGAGCGGGACGGCCGCATCGAGCGGACGGAGGCCACGTTCGTCGACAACGCGCACCTCCTCCGGATCATCGACAAGATCGTCTCGCAGGTCGGCCGCCGGATCGACGAGAGCTCGCCGATGGTGGACGCGCGCCTCCCGGACGGGAGCCGCGTGAACGCGATCATCCCGCCGCTCTCGCTCAAGGGGCCGACGCTGACGATCCGGAAGTTCTCGCGCGACCCGTACACGATGGACGACCTGATCCAGTTCGGGTCGCTGAACCCGCACGCGGCGCAGTTCCTCGCCGCCTGCGTGAAGGGGAAGCTGAACGTCCTCATCTCCGGCGGTACCGGCACCGGCAAGACGACGATGCTGAACGCGATGTCGGCGTTCGTGCCGAACGACGAGCGGATCGTGACGATCGAGGACGCCGCCGAGCTCCAGCTGCAGCAGGAGCACGTGATCACGCTCGAGTCGCGGCCGGCGAACATCGAGGGCCAGGGCGAGGTGCGGATCCGCGAGCTCGTGCGGAACGCGCTGCGGATGCGGCCCGACCGGATCATCGTCGGCGAGGTCCGCGGCGCGGAGACCCTCGACATGCTCCAGGCGATGAACACGGGCCACGAGGGCTCGCTGACGACGATCCACGCGAACACGCCGCGCGACGCCCTCTCCCGGATGGAGACGCTCGTCCTCACCGCCGGCGTCGACCTGCCGCTACGGGCGATCCGCGAGCAGATCGCGAGCGCCTTCGACGTGCTCGTGCAGATCTCGCGCCTCGTCGACGGCTCCCGCCGCGTCACGCACATCACCGAGGTGCTGCGGATGGAGTCCGACGTGATCACCCTGCAGGACCTGTTCGTCGCCCGCCCGCCCGACGAGGCCGCCGCCGTGACGCGCAGCTCGCGGCTGCTCCTGCCGCTCGCCTGCACGGGGCTGAAGCCGCACTTCCTGGAGAAGATGGCGGCCCACGGGGTCACCCTGCCGCCGAGCTTCTTCCGGCCGGAGACCGCGGAGGGGCGAAACGCCTTCGCGAGCTACGGGGGCACGGCATGAGACGCGTCCTCCTCGCCGCTGCCGTCGCGCTCGCGCTCCCGCAGGTCGCCGCCGCGGCTCCGCGGATCGCGGCCGTCGACACGACCGGCTACCCCTCCGTCCGCGTCAGCGTCGTCACGGCGCGCGCGGTGGAGCGCCCGCCGGCGCTGAAGGAGAACGGCGAGCCGGTGGCGGGGCTCGAGGCGGTGAACCTCGGCCGCGCGAAGAGCGTCGTCCTCGCTGTCGACCGGTCGCGCTCGATGCGCGGGGCGGCGCTCGAGGACGCGGTCGCGGCGGCGCGCACGTTCGTCGCGGCGAAGCCGCGGGGCGACCGGATCGCGCTCGTCGGCTTCGGCTCGCGGGCGGCTGCGCTCACCGGGTTCTCGACCTCGACGATCGACGTGGAGGCGGCGCTGCGCGCCCTCGCGATCGACCGTCGGCAGGGCACCGCGCTGCACGACGGCGTGGTCGAGGCGGCGGAGCTGCTGCGAACGGAGTCGCTGCAGGCGCGGGTCATCGTCCTCCTCACGGACGGACGCGACGTCTCGAGCGAGACGACGCTCGACGACGCGATCGCGGCGGCGAGGGACGCCGGCGCGGC
>DATMJW010000026.1:0-4131 GCA_035553355.1 Gaiellaceae bacterium
AGCTTCCGCGCGCGCGCGAGGTGGAAGAGGCCGTCGCCGCCGATCTCGCCCGCCACGAGCCAGAGGAGGAGCCCGAGCACCGCGCCCGCAGCGGCGACCCACCAGCGCCCGGGGGCCACGTCCCCTCGCGGAACGCGCCGCGCCAACGGCGCAGCGACGGCCGCGACCGCGGCGAGCAGGACGAGCGTCAGCGTGAGCGACGCGCCGACGGCGAACGTGATCGCGAGCGCCCCGAAGATCGCGGCCAGCGCCCACGCGAGCGTCCCGCTCGCGCTCCGCACCCCCAGCGCGCGCGCGACCAGCCAGCCCGGCGCGAGCACGACCGCCGTGCCGAGCACGAGCTGCAGCAGCGTCATCGCTCGAGGAGCTCCGGCACGCGCCCGGAACCGAGCCAGGCCGCGACGTCGGCGTACATCCGGCCGCGCTCGCCGCGGAAGACGCGTCCGCGAACGAGCAGCGCCGCGCGCAGCAGCCGGCGCGCGCGCTCCGCCTCGCGCTCGCCTCGGTGCTTGGCGAGGAAGCGCAGGTGGCCGCGGACGTTCTCGCGGAAGAACCGGCCGCCGTGCGACGCGCCGCCCACGTGGACGCACTCCGCCCCCGGGAAGAAGAGCACCTTCCAGCCAGCGCGGACGAAGCGGTAGCACCAGTCCGTCTCCTCGCTGAAGAGGAAGAACGCCTCGTCGAGCTCCCCCACCTCGTCGACCGCAGCGCGGCGGACGAGCATGCACGCGCCCATCACGAACTCCGCCTCCCGTACCTCGTCGTGCGCGAACCCGGCGCCGTAGAACGCGTTCAGGAGCCGCGTGCGCGGGGCGAGCTTGCGGAGGAAGAGGTATTCGGTCGCGAGCCGCCACACCGTCGGGAAGCCGCGCACCGAGCGCTGCAGCGAGCCGTCGAGGTTCAGGAGCCGGGGCCCGACCACTGCGGCCTCCGGATGCTCCTCGCCGAACGCGACGAGACGCTCGAGCGATCCCTCCGTGAGCCACGCGTCCGCGTTCAGGATCAGGAACCAGCGCCCGGACGCGCGCCGCATCCCGGCGTTCCAGCCCGCGGCGAGGCCGCGGTTCTCCTGCTCGACGAGCTGCACGTCGGGGAAGCGCTCGCGCACGAGCGCCACGGTGCCGTCGGTCGAACCGTTGTCGACGACGATCGTCTCGACGTCGCGGACGCTCTCGAGGCAGCGCTCGATCCACGGCAGGGCGTCGTAGGTGACGACGACGGCCGTGACGTCAGACATGCCGTGCGGTGGGGCGCCGCCGCAACCCCTCCCAGAGCAGGACGAGGCCGCCGGGGAGGGCGAGCGCGGTCGTGACGAGGAAGAAGAGGAAGCCGCACGCGAACGCGGGGTCGGCCGCGACGCCGACGGTTCCGAGGAAGCTGACGAAGAAGGCCTCGCGCACGGCGATCCCGTTCAGCGTCACGGGGACGAGCAGGATGAGGAAGAAGAGCGGCCCCATCACGTAGAAGACGCGCGGCGAGAGGTCGATGTCGACGGCGCGCGCGGACGCCCAGATCGCGAGGATCCGGATCGCCTGCAGCCCGAGCGTCAGCATGAACGAGGCGGCGAGCACGCGGCCGTGCGAGCGGAACGCGTGAACACCTTCGTAGAAGCCGCGCAGCGGCCGTTCGAGCTTCAGCCGGGCGAGCAGTGGTCGCGAGAGCGCGAGCAGCGGCCTGGCCGACCGTGCGAAGAAGACGAAGGCGAGCACGAACGTCCCGGCGACGAAGAGGAGCTCGAGCCAGAGGTACGCGCCGAGGTCGTAGCGGCCCACGGCGATCGCGAAGCCGACGGCGCCGAGGAGGACGGTCGCGGCGCCGCCGAGCCCGCGCTCGAGCAGCACGATCCCCGTCACGTCTCCGAGCCGCCCCGGATGCCGCCGCGACGCCTCGACGACGCGCACCGCGTCGCCGCCGATCGCGGTCGGGAGGATCTGCCCGGCGGTGTACGACACGAAGTACGACCGCGTCAGCCACCAGAACGAGTCCTGCATCCCCTGCGCACGCATCATCCACTGCCAGCGGAGCGCCATCGGGAGCGCGGTGCCGATCATGATCGCGCAGGAGAGCGCGAACCACCACAGGTCGGCGTCGAGCAGCACCTCGCCCGTCGTCCGCAGGTCGATCTTCCAGAGGATGTACGCGACGGCGAGCCCGGTTGCCAGTACCGTCGCCGATACCCGCAGCGCGCGCTTCATGCGGCGGTCGCGCGGATCCGGTGCAGCGCGTCGACGACGTCGCGGATGTCGTCCTCCGAGTGCGCGGGCGAGAGCGGGAGCGAGAGGATCTCGTCGCCGGCCTGCTCCGCGACCGGCAGCGGAGGCTGGTCCGGGAAGCGCTCGCGGTACCAGGTCAGCCGGTGCACGGGCAGGAAGTGGGTGGAGGTCGAGATCCGCTCCGCCGCGAGCGCGCGCTGCACCTCGTCGCGCGTCAGGCCGAAGCGCTCGGCGTCGACCCGGACGACGTAGAGGTGGAGCGCGTGCGTGTCGCGCTCGTCGCGCGCGAGCGGCTCGATCCCGTCGAGCTCCGCGAGCGCCTCGTCGTAGAGCGCGAACTGGCGCTGCCGGCGCGCCGTGTGCTCGGGGAGCTTGTCGAGCTGGACGAGCGCGATCGCTGCGAGGACGTCGGAGAGGTTCGCCTTGTAGCCGGGGACGGTGATGTCGTAGAGCGAGCCGTCGCCGCGGCGCATCAGCCGGAGGTTCCGGATCGCGTCGGCGACGTCGCTGCGATTCGTGGCGACGAGTCCGCCCTCGCCGGCGGCGATGTTCTTCGTCGCGTAGAGCGAGAAGCACGTCGCATCCGAGAGGCCGCCGATCTTGCGGCCGCGGTAGGAGCTCTCGGCGGCATGGGCGGCGTCCTCGATCACGGGGATGCCGAGCTCCCAGAGCGGGTCGAGGTCGCACGGCTGCCCGGCGAGATGGACGGGCATCACCGCCCTCGTGCGGGGCGTCACGGCGGCCGCGACGGCCTCGGGGTCGATGTTGAGGTCGCCGGGGCGGACGTCGACGAAGACGGGCGTCGCACCGGTGTGGACGATCACGTTCGCGGTGGCGGGCCACGTGATCGGCGTCGTGATCACCTCGTCCCCGGGCCCGACGCCGAGCGCGACAAGCGAGAGATGGAGCGCAGCGGTCCCGGAGGCGACGGCGAGGACGTGCTCGGCGTCGAGGTACGCGGCCATCCGCTCCTCGAGGAGCGCTGCGCGCGGGCCGGTCGTGAGCCAGCCCGAGCGGAGCGCGTCCGCGACGGCTGCGATCTCCTGCTCGTCGATCGCGGGTGGCTGGAAGCCGAGTGGGGTGGCGCGCGGACTCACTCGACGACGAAGCGTATTGCGGCCGCCGCACGGCGAGCCCGCTCGAGCGCGTCGTCGCGGCTCGACCCGGTCGCGAGGACGGCACCGGCACGGTCGGCGCCGACGCGGAACGGGCCGAAGCGGTGCCCGGGCTTGCGGTAGATCCGGACGTCTGCGACGCCGTCCGCGGATCGCGCCTCCTCGAGCCCCTCGACCGCTCGGAGCACCCCCTCGGGCGGCACGAGGAAGAGGACACACGCCCCGCCCGGACCTGTCGAACTTTGTGGCACAGAAACACTTGCCGTCCCCGCGAGTGCGAAATCGAGCGCGAGGTCGTTCAGCCGGACGCCCGTCGCGAGCTCCACGAGCTCAGCGTCGTGGCCGCCTCCGAGCCTCGCCGCGAGCTCGATCACGCGCGGCCCGTCGGCCCCGAGCCGCAGCTGCGTGTAGGTCGGCCCTTCGGCGAGACCGACCGCCTCGGCCGCGGCCCGAGCAGCCGCGACGACGGCCGCTTGTGTTTCTGGATCACAAGCCGCCGTCGACGGCCACGCGTGCGCGAGCGCGACGCCGAACGCGGGCGGCTCCGCCGTGAGCCGGTCGTTGACGGCGAGAGGGTGGAACTCGCCGCCGGAGGAGACGGCGACGACCGTCACCTCGGGACCCTCGACGAGCTCCTCGGCGAGGAACGAGCCGCCGCGCGACGCGTCGAGCGCGCCCTCGATCGCGGCCGGCAGCTCCTCCTCCTCCCGCACGATCGCGAGCCCGCGCTGGCCCTGCCGGTCGGGCGCCTTGATCACGCACGGGGGCACCGGCTCGTCGAGCAGCCGCGGCTGCGGGACGCC
>DATMJW010000027.1:0-10059 GCA_035553355.1 Gaiellaceae bacterium
CCTCGGCACCGCGAACACGCTCGTCTACGTCCGCGGCCGCGGGATCGTCCTCTCCGAGCCGTCGGTCGTAGCGATCGACCAGCGTTCGGGCGAGGTGCACGCGGTCGGCGTCGAGGCGAAGCGGATGCTCGGACGCACGCCCGGCACGATCGCGGCGATCCGCCCGCTGAAGGACGGCGTGATCGCCGATTTCGACGTCACCGAGCAGATGCTGCGGCACTTCATCCAGAAGGTGCACCAGCACCGGTTCGCGCACCCGCGCGTCGTCGTCTGCGTCCCCTCCGGGGTGACGGGCGTCGAGAAGCGCGCCGTCGAGGAGGCGACGCTCTCGGCCGGTGCGCGGCAGGCCTACCTGATCGAGGAGCCGATGGCCGCCGCCATCGGCGCAGGGCTTCCCGTCGCCGAGCCGACCGGCAACATGATCGTCGACATCGGCGGCGGCACGACCGAGGTCGCGGTCATCTCGCTCGGCGGGATCGTCGTCTCCCAGAGCCTCCGCGTCGGCGGCGACGAGATGGACGACGCGATCGTGAACCACATCAAGAAGGAGTACAAGCTTCTCGTCGGGCAGCAGACGGCGGAGGAGATCAAGCTCGAGGTCGGGTCCGCGTACCGGATGCGCGAGGAGGTGCAGGCGGAGGTGCGCGGACGCGACATGCTGACCGGCCTCCCGAAGACGGTGATCCTGAGCTCGGAGGAGATCCGCCACGCGCTCGACGAGCCGGTCACGCAGATCATCGACGCGATCAAGTCGACGCTCGACAAGACGCCGCCCGAGCTCGCCGCGGACATCATGGATCGCGGCATCGTCCTCGCGGGCGGCGGCGCGCTCCTGCACGGCCTCGACGAGCGCCTCCGCCACGAGACGCAGATGCCGGTGCACCTGGCCGAGAGCCCGCTCACGTGCGTCGCGGTCGGCTCCGGGCGCAGCCTCGAGGAGTTCGAGGCGATCCACCGCAGCGCGCGCGCCCGCCAGCGCCGCAACGGCAGCCGCCGCTACTAGCCGCGGAGGTCGCGCGCCCGCTCGAGGGCCGCGCACGTGGACTCGACGAGCGCCGCGTCGCCGCCGCGCTCGCGCAGCGCGAGCGCCTCCTCGAGCAGCGGCACCGCCTCCGCCGTCCGCCCGGCATCGAGGAGCGTCTTCCCGAGGTGCTGGAGCGCGAAGTCGAGAAGCGCTCCCATCTCACGCGCCGCCTCAGCCGCCGCGCCGAGTTCGCGCTCCGCCTCCTCGAGTTCGTCGGCGCACCGCAGCGCCTCGCCGAGCCGGATCCGCGCGGCGAGCGCCGCGCGCGTCCCCGGCTCCGCGGCCGCGACGGCCTCCCGGTGCGCCGCGACCGCTTCGTCGTGCCGTGCGAGCAGGCGGAGCGCGTTCCCCACGTACCCGAGCAGCCGCGGCCGCGCTGCCGCCGGCGCGTGGGAGAGAGCAGCACGAGCGGCTGCGAGCGCGTCTTCCACCGCGCCAGGGTCCCGCGCGACCCCGCGGAGCCGGTCGTCGTACCGCGTCAGGCCGTCGAGATCCGGCAGGTCGGGCACGTCCCGACCGTATCGCTCCGATCGCGGCGCGCGAGAACCGCCTGCCGAAACCACCGCTAGACTGGGCCATTCTCGTGCCACGCAACCGCACCGCAAGATCGGCGGTGCTGGGCTTCCCCGTCCGGCGTCCCGCCTCGCGAACGCTCACCTCCCGCACCAGCAGCGCCCTGAGGCGCCGGGTCGTGCTCGGGCTGCTCGTCGTGCTCGCGCTCGCGCTCGTCACCGTCTCGTTCCGCGAGGCGGAGGACGGGCCGCTCCACCGCGTGCAGGGCGCCGCTGCGAGCGCACTCGAGCCGCTGCAGGTGGCGGTGGAGCGCGTCGCGCGTCCGTTCCGCGACGCCTACGGGTGGACGACCGGCCTCTTCGACGCCCGTTCCGAGGCCGAGCGGCTGCGGGCCGAGAACGAGCAGCTGCGCCTGCAGGTGATCCAGAACGAGTCCGCGCTGCAGCAGAACGTCGACCTGCGGCGCCTGCTCGACTACGTCGAGGGGCCGACGTTCCCACGCGACCACGGGTACATCGCGACGACCGTGATCTCGCGGCCGGCGACCGCGTTCGAGCAGGAGATCGTGCTTCCGGTCGGAACCGCCGACGGCGTCGAGCTCTACGCGCCCGTCGTCACCGCCGAGGGCCTCGTCGGCCAGGTGACGCGCGTGACCGAGGAGCAGTCGCGCGTGACGCTGCTGACGGACGAGTCGAGCGCCGTCTCCGCGGTCGACGTGGTCACACAGGCCGAGGGCATCGTCGAGCCCGGGGTCCCCGGCGAGACGCTCGTCATGAACCGCGTCTCGAAGAAAGCCGTCGTCAACGTCGGCGACGAGGTCATGACGTCCGGCTGGCGCTCCGGGAACCTCGAGTCGCTCTACCCGCGCGGGATCCCGATCGGCCGCGTCACCTCGGTCGGCCGGCTCAACACGGACCTCTACCAGCAGGTCCAGATCGAGTCGGACGTCGACTTCTCGTCGCTCGACTCGGTGCTCGTCCTCGTCAGCAAGCCCGGGAGCGGCCGGTGACCGACGCGCTCACCGTGGCCGGGCTCGTCTTCGCCGCGGCGCTCCTGCAGGCGAGCCTCTTCTCCTCACTCGACGTCCTCGGCGGGACGCCCGACCTGCTGCTCCTCTGCCTCCTCGGCGTCGCGCTCCTGCGCGGCTCCGTCACGGGCGCGGTCGCCGGCTTCGGCGGCGGGCTGCTCCTCGACGTGCTCACGCTCGACACCCTCGGCGTGACAGCGCTCCTGCTCGCGCTCACTGGCTACTGGGCCGGGCGCTACGGCGAGACGACCGGCCGGGAGCGCGCCCACGCGCCCGTCGTCGCCGTCGTCGTCGCGACGATCCTCGTCCTCCTCTTCGGCTTCGTGCTCCACTTCGTGATCGGCGAGGAGGTGTCGGCGCGACGCGCGATCGCCGAGGCGATGGTCGCGGGCGTCGGGCTCAACCTCCTCCTCGGCGCGCCCGTCTTCGCGCTCTGCCGCGCACTGCTCCGCCGTGACGTGCGCGACGCGCGGACGGCGGAGGTGCAGCTCCTTGGCTAGCTACGGCGAGCCCCGGTCGCCGTCGCGGCGGTTCCTCCCGCCCGACCCGCGGGTCGCCGAGCCGTACCGCGTGACGCCGCAGCTCGTGCTGCGCGTCGGGATCCTCGGCTTCGTCGTCCTCGTCGTGTTCGCGCTCCTCTTCCTGCGCCTCTGGGCGCTCCAGGTGCTGTCGGGCGACCGCTACCTCCTCGCGGCGCAGGAGAACCAGATCCGCACGCTCCGGCTCGAGGCGCCGCGCGGCTCGATCCTCGACCGGAACGGCGTCCCGCTCGTCACGAACGTCCCGGGCACCGCCGTTCGGCTGTGGCCGGCCGACATGCCGAAGGAGGGGCGCTACCGGATGGTGCAGCGGCTCGCGCAGATCCTCCGCGTGCCCGTGCCGCAGATCACCGCCGCGATCGAGGCCCGGAAGGGGGACCCGCTGACGCCGATCGTGCTGAAGACGGCCGTCCACGAGGAGCAGGTAGCCGCGCTCAAGGAGCGCAAAGCGGAGTTCCCCGGCGTCGACATCGTCGAGACGTATCTGCGGCACTACGAGAACCGCGCCCTCGGCGCGCAGATCCTCGGCTACGTGCGGGAGATCGACGAGCAGGAGCTCGCCGCGAAGCAGAAGGCGGGGCTGCCCGGCTACCGCGCCGGCGACAAGGTCGGCAAGGCGGGCGTCGAGGCCGCGTTCGACCAGTACCTGCGCGGCGTGCCCGGCAAGGCGCAGATCCGGGTCGACTCGCTCGGGCGGCCGCGCAGCGGCCTCGAGCCGCAACTCGCGCCGTCCGCCGGCGCAGACGTCCGGCTGACGCTCGACGTGCGCCTCCAGCGGGCGGCGGAGCAGGCGCTCGCGTACGGCATCGAAAAGGCGATCGAGAACGAGAACTGGTACGCGAACGGCGGCGCCGCGGTCGCGATCGACCCCCGGGACGGCGCCGTGCTCGCGATGGCGTCCAACCCGACCTTCAAGCCGTCGATCTACGTCGGCCGCGTCGACCCCGAGAAGCTCCAGGACCTCGCGCGGCCGGAGCGCAACACACCGCAGCTCAACCGCGCGACCGCAGGCCTCTATCCGCCCGGCTCGACGTTCAAGCCGGTGACCGCGATCGCCGGGATCCAGGAGGGGGTCCTCTCGCCGTACCAGTCGATCCAGTGCACGCCGTACTCGATCTTCGGGCGCGACGAGCAGCGGTTCAACAACTGGAACCCGAACGTGAACGAGGCGATGACGCTGCCGACGGCGCTCGCGCGGTCGTGCAACACCTACTTCTACGAGGTCGGCAACCGCTTCTTCGAGCTGCCTCCCGACCGCGGCCAGCCCCTGCAGAAGTGGGCGCGTCTCTTCGGCCTCGGCACGCCGACCGGCTTCGACCTCGGCGGCGAGACGTCCGGCCTGATCCCGACGATCGGCTGGAAGCGCAGGCACTACACGAACGAGATCGACCGCATCTGGTCGACGGGCGACTCGGTGCAGCTGGCGATCGGCCAGAAGGACCTCCTCGTCACGCCGCTCCAGATGGCGCGCTTCTACGCGCTCCTCCAGAACAAGGGCAAGCTCGTGACGCCGCACGTCGTGTCGAACGTCGAGCGCGCGAGCGACGGCACGCGTCCTCCCGTCGTCGAGCGTCGGTTCCCGCCCGACCCGCCGAAGGCGGTGCCCGTGTCGCAGGAGGCGCTGGCGGCGGTCGACGAGGGGCTGCGCGCGGCCGCGAGCGCGAGCTACGGGACCTCGGCCGGGATCTTCGGGAGCTTCCCCGTGCCGATCGCGGGGAAGACCGGCACCGCCGAGAAGTGGTCGAGCGAGCACGGGCGGCTGCTCGACCAGTCGTGGTGGTGCGGTTACGGGCCCGAGTGGGGCGGGAAGGGCCCGATCGCCCTCTGCGTCGTGATCGAGAACGGCGGCTTCGGCGGCGAGGCGGCCGCGCCTGCCGCGCTGCGCATCCTCGAGGCGCACTACGGGGTCGAGGCGTCGGTCGTGGCGGAGGTCGTGAGCGACTGATGGCCGTCGAGTACGCGTCCCGGACGGCGCCGCGCGAGCACGCGGCCGCGGGTGTCATCGCCTTCCTGCGGAACCTCGACTGGATCCTGTTCGCGGCCGTCGGCGCGCTCGTCGCGTACGGCCTCTGGGCGGTCGCGGGGATCACCCGCTTCGACGTCGAGGGGAACCCGAACTACTACGTCGTCAGGCAGGCGGTCGCGGTCGGGATCGGCGGGGTCGGCTTCCTGGTCGCGCTCGCGATCGACCCCGAGCGCTACCGGCGGCTGCAGAAGCCGATCTACGTCGCGACGATCGTCCTGATGCTGCTCGTCTTCGCGCTCGCGGACGAGACGCGCGGCTCGCGCCGCTGGATCGAGTTCGGCCAGTTCCAGTTCCAGCCGTCCGAGTTCGGGAAGCTGCTCTTCGTGCTCGCGCTCGCCGGCTTCCTCGCCGACCGCGCGCGCCGGATCGGGGAGGCGCGCGTCGTCGTCGGCGCGATCGGGCTCGCCGCCGTGCCGATCCTGCTCGTGTTCGAGCAGCCCGACCTCGGCACCGCCCTCGTCTATGTCGCGGCGCTCGGCGCCTGCCTCTTCGTCGCCGGGACGCGCTGGCCGCATCTCCTCGCCCTCGGCGCCGCCGCCGTTTTCGCCGCCGTGTCGGTGCTCGTGCTGCTGCCGAAGGTCGGCGTCCAGGTGCTCGAGGCCTACCAGCGCGAGCGGCTGATCGGGTTCACGAATCCGGATCACGACCCGAGCGGCACGACGTACAACGTCACGCAGTCGGTCACGGCGATCGGCTCCGGCGGGCTCGACGGCCGCGGCGTCGCCGACGCGACACAGACGCGGCTCGACTACCTCCCCGAGCACGCGACCGACTTCGTGTTCGCGTCCCTCGCCGAGCAGCGCGGCTTCTTCGGCGCGGCGCTCCTGCTCGCGCTCTACCTGCTCGTCGTCTGGCGCGGCCTCCGCGTCGTCACGGCCGCGCGTGACGCCTTCGGCGCGATCGTGGCGGGCGGGATCGTGATGGCGTTCCTCTTCCAGGTCTTCGTCAACGTGGGCATGACGATGGGGATCGCCCCCGTCACCGGGATCCCGCTCCCGTTCGTCACCGTCGGCGGCTCGTCGATGGTCGTCAACCTCGTCGCCGTCGGCGTGCTGCTCTCGATCGCCGCACGCGGCCGGGGCAGGGCGCGCTAGTGGCGAAGGCGCTCGGCGCGGGCGCCCTCTGGACGCTCGTCAAGGAGGCGCGGATCGCCGCGGAGGACGATCGTCCGCTCGTCGTGAGCGGCGCGCTCGCGGACAAGCTGGCGGAGGAGCTCGCGCGCGGCGCGACCCCGGGCGCGGTCGTGACGGGCAGGAGCCCCGATCGTGCGGCCGCCGTCGTCCGCGTCCTCGCAGGCGAGGCGACGGCGGAGGACGAGGCGGAGCTGCGCGCCGCCAACCGTGCCGGGACGCCGGTCGTCGCGGTGCAGACGAGCGGCCGCGGCGACGGCGACGTCCCGTACGTGCTCGCCACCTCGGTCGTCGTCGTGCCGCCGGGCGCCGGGTTCCCGGTCGACGAGATCCTGAAGGCGCTCGCCGACCGGCTCGGCGAGCACGGTACGGCGCTCGCGGCGCGGCTGCCGGCGCTTCGCGAGCCGCTCGCCGCCGCCCTGGTCGAGAGCTTCGCCCGCAAGAACGCCGTGCTCGCGGCCGCGATCTTCGTCCCAGGGGCCGATTTCCCGATCCTGACGCTCAACCAGCTCCGGCTCGTGCTGCGGATCGCGGCTGCGTACGGGGTCGAGGTGGACGCGTCGCGCGTGCCGGAGCTCGCCGCGACGCTCGGCGCCGCCGTCGGGCTGCGAGGGGTCGCCCGGCGGCTCCTCGCGAGCGTCCCCGTCGCCGGCTTCGCCCTCAAGGCGGGTGTCGCCTACGCGGGCACGCGCGCAGTGGGGGAGGCCGCGCAGCGGTACTTCGCCGCGCGTACGGCCGCCGCCGACTAGCGGTACCGGCGCCTGCATCCGCCGACCCGCCGCGGCTCCGTCCGGTCCGGGTCCTACGCTTCGCGAAACCCGACCCCGAGGGGAGGCGCAAGTGGTAGGCACGGAGCACGCGGAGGAGCTGCTGCAGATCGAGGAAGCGGACGCCTGGTTCGAGTACCTCGAGGCGACCCGGGGCCAGTCGGAGACGCGGTACGCAGAGGTCGAGCCGTGGGCGTGGGCGCGGCTCTCGCAGCGGCTGCGCGCCGTCCGCGCGCGGCGCGCGCGGCTGACGCCGGCCGCGGCATAGGCGCGGGGCGGGGCCCGCGGGCACGGCTGATAGCCTGTCCGTGGGCCATGCCCACGGTTTTCACCCATTCACGCAGCGCGCGGCCGGCCGTATGGGCGGCCGTGTCTACGCGCGCGCACAACTCAGGAGAAGCACTTGTCACCGTGGTTTCGATGGAAGCGAAAGCAGCAGGAGCAGGCGGACCGGCAGCAGCCGGCCGCCGCGGAACAGAACGAGACGCAGGACGAGCAGGACGAGGCGGCTGACGCCGCTCCGGCGGCGGACGGCGCGCAGGCGAAGAAGCGCAGGCGCGGCAGCCGCGGCGGCCGTGGCCGCAAGAAGACGGGTCTGACCGCCGAGGGCGGCGCCGCCGAGGTGGCGCCGCCGGTGCAGGCACAGGTGCCGAAGGCGGAGAAGCCGGGTCGCGAGCGGAAGCCGACGCGCGAGCCGGAGCGCGCGGGGGAGCGCAGCCAGCGCCAGGAGCGTCGCGCGAACGACCGGCGACGCCGCGTGCAGCAGCGCCGCGCGCCGCTCCCGAAGGCGAAGCGCGAGCTCCTGATCTCGGTCGACGTCGGCGAGCAGCGCGTCGCGATCCTCGAGGACGATCGCGTGGCCGAGGTCTACCTCGAGCGGCCCGACCGCCGCTCGATCGCCGGGAACATCTACCTCGGCGTCGTCGACAACGTGCTCCCCGGGATGGAGGCGGCGTTCGTCGAGATCGGCCTCGAGAAGAACGGCTTCCTCTACGTCGACGAGATCGTCACGCCGGAGCTCGAGGGCAAGCGGCACGGGAAGAAGATCACGGATCTGATCTCGCGCGGCGAGCAGATCCTCGTCCAGGCGGTGAAGGACCCGATGAAGACGAAGGGCGCGCGGCTCACGACCGAGATCTCGCTCCCGGGTCGCTTCCTCGTCTTCGTCCCGCAGGGAGAGGGCCTCGGCGTGTCGCGGCGGCTCGAGGACGCCGAGCGCTCGCGGCTGAAGGACATCATCAAGGGCCTCGACGTGCAGGAGGGCGGCGTGATCGTCAGGACGGCCGCCGAGGGCGCGTCCGCAGAGGACATCGAGCGCGACCTCGTCTTCCTGCAGCGGCTCTGGAAGACGATCCAGGCGCGCGCGAAGGGCGCGAAGGCGCCGACGCTCGTGTACCAGGAGGCGGAGCTGCCGCTCCGGATCGTCCGCGACCTCTTCGCCGGCGACTTCGAGCGCGCGCTGATCGACCACGACCGCACGTACAAGCGGATCGTCGGGTACCTCAAGAAGACCTCGCCGCACATGCTCGACCGCGTCGAGCGCTACAAGGAGAAGACGCCGCTCTTCGAGACCGCGGGCGTCGACGCCGAGATCCGCTCCACGCTCAACCGCCGCGTCGATCTGCCGTCGGGCGGGTACCTGATCTTCGACTACGCCGAGGCGTTCACCGTCGTGGACGTCAACACCGGCCGCTTCGTCGGCTCGCGCTCGAAGACGTCCGGCGCACGGCTCGAGGACACGATCACGAAGAACAACCTCGAGGCGGTGAAGGAGGTCGTGCGACAGCTCCGGCTGCGCGACATCGGCGGGATCATCGTCATCGACTTCATCGACATGGCGAACCCGAAGAATCGGGCGACGGTCGAGGAGGCGCTGCGGACGGAGCTCGAGCGCGACCGGACGAAGACCTACGTCGTCGAGATCTCGCCGCTCGGGCTCGTCGAGATGACGCGCCAGAACGTCACCGACGGGCCGCGGGAGATCCTGACCAAGAAGTGCCCGACCTGCGCCGGCGACGGCATCGTCGTCTCCGAGACGACGGCGGCGATCGACGTGGAGCGGCGGCTGCGCGTGCTCGCGGCCGGCTCGCGGGCGCAGGCGTTCCGGGTCGAGGTGAACGCGCGGACGGGCGCGCTGCTCGTCGGCCCCGGTGCGGGCCGGCTGGCGGAGCTCGAGGCGCTCACGAAGAAGCGGTTCTTCCTCGTCGGGAAGGAGGGCGTCCACGCGGATCACGCGGCCGTCCTCGCCGAGGGGAAGCTCGACGAGCTTCGCCCCGAGTCGGCGCTCGTCGAGGAGGCGGAGGTCGAGCTCAAGCTCGGCGAGGTCGATCGCTACGACGCGGCGGCAGCCGTCGGCAAGGTCGACGGCGTCGACGTCGTCGTCGCGGGTGCGGCAGCACTCGTGGGCAAGAAGGCGAAGGTGCGCGTCGAGCGGGTGCTCGACGGTGTCGCCTACGGCGTGCTCGCGTCCGGCGCCGCCGCGGCTGGGGAGCCGATCACGTTCGAGAGCGAGGCCGAGAAGCCAACACGCGCGCCGGCGCGGGTCGCCACGGCGAAGAAGGCCGCCGAGGCGGGGCTCGCGGCCGAGCAGGACGCCGACGCGGAGCTCGCCGACGAGGACGAGGCCGAGAGCGGGGCCGCTGCCACTCTCGAGAGCGGCGAGGCCGAGACGGATGGCGACGACGAGGCCGATGCCGAGCCGGGCGCACCCAAGAAGCGCACGCGGCGCGGGTCGCGCGGCGGCCGCAACCGGAAGAAGAAGCCGGAGGGCGAGTCGGTCGCAGCGACCGACTCCGCTTCGGAGGAGGCGGTCGGCGCCGCGACGGACGAGACGGCCGCGGTGGCGGCGGACGGAGGCGACGACGATGCCGCCCCGACGCCGCGGCGGCCGAGGATCCACGTCCCGAAGCCCGAGCCGGCGGAGGCGATCGTCCCGAACGGTGACCGCGGCGACGACGCCGCGGCGGAGCCGACCGGGGAGGGCGACGCGGCTGCTCCCGAGGAGCAGGTCGACGGCAACGGCGCGGAAGCGCC
>DATMJW010000028.1:0-3101 GCA_035553355.1 Gaiellaceae bacterium
GAAGCTCGACGCAGGCGCGCTCGGCTACTTCGCCGGCGGCTCGTGCGACGAGCGCGTGCTGCGCGAGAACGTCGAGGCCTGGGGCGCGCTGCGCCTGCGGCCGCGGGTGCTCGTCGACGTCGGGGAGGTGACGACGGCGACCCGCGTGCTCGGGACGCCGGTGTCGATGCCGGTGCTCGTCGCGCCGACGGCGTTCCACCGCGTCCTGCACGAGGAGGCCGAGGTCGCGACCGCGCGCGCAGCGGAAGCGGCCGGGACGCTGATGTGCCTCTCGACGCTCGCGACCACGACGCCCGGCGATCTCGCGGCGGCGGTTCCCGGTGCGGCGCGCTGGTTCCAGCTCTACGTCTTCCGCGACCGCGGCATCACCCGCGACCTCACCGCGCAGGCCGTCGCCTCCGGCTTCTCGGCGCTCGTCCTGACGGTCGACGCGCCGCGGCTCGGCCGTCGCGAGCGCGACCTCCGCACGGGCTTCCGCATCCCGTACGCGGTGCCGAGCGTCGGCGCCGCGACGGGCGTCGCGGAGGGGCTCTCGCCGCTCGAGGCGCTCGGGGCGATCGACCCGACGCTCTCGTGGCGCGACCTCGAGCAGCTCGTCGCCGAGTCGCCGGTTCCTGTCGTCGTGAAGGGAGTTCAGACGCGCGAGGACGCCGCGCTCGCAGTCGAGCACGGTGCGGCCGCGATCGTCTGCTCGAACCATGGCGGCCGTCAGCTCGACGCGGTGGCGCCGACCGCGGAGATCCTCCCGGAGGTCGTGGAGGCGGCCGCGGGGCGCGTCGAGGTCTACGTCGACGGCGGCATCCGACGGGGCAGCGACGTCGTCGCCGCGCTCGCGCTCGGCGCGCGCGCGGTCCTCGTCGGGCGCCCGGCGCTGTGGGGCCTCGCGTGTGGCGGCGCGGCGGGCGCGCAGCAGGTGCTCGACCTCCTCCGTGACGAGGTCGAGCTCGCGCTCGCCCTCTGCGGCTGTGCGAGCCCGGACGCGGTCACGCCTGCGCACGTGACCGCGGTACGCTCGCGCGCGTGACCGACGTCGCCGACCTGACCCGCAATGCGGTCGACGTGCTGCCGGCGGGCGCGCTCGAGGAGAAGCTGCGCCGCGGCCGCCCGTTGCGGGTGAAGCTCGGGATCGACGTCACGTCGCCCGACATCCACGTCGGCCGCGGCATTCCGCTCCAGCGGATGCGCGCGTTCCAGGACGCGGGGCACGTCGGCGTCCTGATCGTCGGCGACTACACGACACGGATCGGCGACCCCTCCGGCCGCTCGGCCGAGCGTCCGATCCTCGCGGAGGAGGAGATCGACGCGAACGCGCGCACCTACGTGGAGCAGGCGTTCCAGATCGTCGATCCCGAGCGAACGGAGATCCGCTTCAACAGCGAGTGGCTCGCCGCTCTCGACTTCGCGGAGATCCTCCGCCTGACGCGGACGACGACCGTGGCGCAGCTGCTGGAGCGCGACGACTTCGCGAAGCGCTACGCCGCGCGGGAGCCGATCTCGGTCTCGGAGCTCCTGTACCCGCTGATGCAGGCGTACGACTCGGTCGCCGTGCGGGCCGACGTCGAGCTCGGGGGCACGGACCAGCTCTACAACCTGCTCGCAGGGCGCACGGTGCAGGAGGCGTACGGCCAGGAGCCGCAGGTCGTCCTGACGACCCCGCTCCTCCTCTCCTGGGACGGCGCGAAGATGAGCTCGTCGGTCGGCAACAACATCCCGCTGACCGCGCCGCCCGAGGAGCAGTTCGGGCGGACGATGCGGATCCCCGACGCGCTGCTCCCGGACTGGTACCGCCTCGTCTGGGAGCGCGACCTGCCGGGCGACGCGGATCCGCTGGAGGCGAAGCTCGCGCTCGCGCGCTTCGTCGTCGCCCGCTCGCACGGTGCCGAGGCCGCCGCCGAGGCCGAGGCGCACTTCACGCGCGTCGTCCGCGAGGGGCAGGCGCCGGCCGAGGTACCGGAGACACCGCTCGCGGCCGGGGATCCCGTGCACCTGCCGGCAGCGCTGGCGGCTGCGTTCGGGCTCTCGACGAGCGAGGCGCGCCGCCTCATCGCAGGCGGCGGCGTGAAGCTGGACGGCGAGCCGCTCCGCGACCTCGACGTCGACCGAGCGACGCTCCTCTCCGGCACCGTCCAGGCCGGGAAGCGCCGCTTCACGCGGTTCACCGAGGCGGCCGAAGCCCGCTGACGAAGGCGCGGGCGCGGACGCCGTGGATGCGGCGCGCGACGCGCTACACTCCGTCGCGGAACCGTCAGGCGGGCGAGCGGAGCCCTCACCGGCAGCGCCGGAGACGCCCCGCGAAGTCGCTTGACACGCCCCGAGGAGTTGCTACTATTCCTCGGCCGCCCGAGAGGGTGGGCGTACGAAAGTCCCCGTCCCACGACCACAACTGGAGCGCCTTCGAGCGAATCGGATACGATCTGTACCGACTCACTGGAGGCCTCTGGCGCGGTATCGGTCGGAGGCTTTTCTACGCCGCCACCCGAAGTGGCACTGGTCTTTGAAAACTCAACAGCGTGCGTTTACGTCGAGACCTCATGGTTTCGCCGGGCTGCCCCTGTGGCGGTCCTGCGACTCGCGTGAGGCTTAACAAAACCCGTCGACCCACCGTCGTCTCGACGACGGTGTGGGAGACACTTTGAGCTCAAGCTCGAAGAGAAGCTTGCCGGTCTGCCTCAGGCAGTGCCGGCAAACACATCTTCACGGAGAGTTTGATCCTGGCTCAGGACGAACGCTGGCGGCGCGCTTAACACATGCAAGTCGAGCGAGAACCAGGCCTTCGGGCCTGGGGACAGCGGCGAACGGGTGAGTAACACGTGGGTAATCTGCCCTCGGTTCTGGGATAGCCCGGGGAAACCCGGATTAATACCGGATAGCCTCTCGAGCTCTCGGGCTCGTGAGAAAAGGTAGCTTCGGCCTCCGACCGAGGATGAGCCCGCGGCGGATTAGCTTGTTGGTGGGGTAATGGCCTACCAAGGCGACGATCCGTAGCTGGTCTGAGAGGACGATCAGCCACACTGGGACTGAGACACGGCCCAGACTCCTACGGGAGGCAGCAGTGGGGAATCTTGCGCAATGGGCGAAAGCCTGACGCAGCGACGCCGCGT
>DATMJW010000029.1:0-13646 GCA_035553355.1 Gaiellaceae bacterium
ATCTTCAAGGAGAAGGCGCGCGAGGTGCGCGACACGTCGCTCAAGGTCCCGCACGGCGAGGGCGGCAAGGTGATCGGCGTCAAGACGTTCTCGCGCGACGCCGGCGACGACCTGTCGCCGGGCGTCAACGAGCTCGTCCGCGTCTACGTCGCGAAGAAGCGCAAGATCTCCGAGGGCGACAAGCTCGCCGGGCGCCACGGCAACAAGGGCGTCATCTCGAAGATCGTCCCCGAGGAGGACATGCCGTTCCTCGAGGACGGGCGGCCGGTCGACATCATCCTGAACCCGCTGGGCGTCCCGAGCCGGATGAACATCGGCCAGATCCTCGAGACGCACCTCGGCTGGGCCGCGGCGCACGGTGTCTTCGCCGAGGAGACGAACGGCTCGGGCGTCAACCCACGCGCGCCGATCAACGCGCCGAACCCGAAGCCGGTCGCGACGCCCGTCTTCGACGGCGCGACGGAGCGCGACGTCGACGAGGCGCTCGTGGCGTGGGCGAAGCAGAACCCGGACTCGCCGATCAAGCTGAACGTCGACGAGAGCCGCCCCGAGGGCCGCAAGGTCTCCGGCAAGGTGCGCCTCTTCAACGGCAAGACCGGCGAGCCGTTCGAGCAGGACGTCACCGTCGGCTACATGTACATCCTGAAGCTGCTCCACCTCGTGGACGACAAGATCCACGCGCGCTCGACCGGTCCGTACTCGCTCGTCACCCAGCAGCCGCTGGGCGGCAAGGCGCAGTTCGGCGGCCAGCGCTTCGGCGAGATGGAGGTGTGGGCGCTCGAGGCGTACGGCGCCGCGTACACGCTGCAGGAGATGCTGACCATCAAGTCCGACGACACGATCGGCCGCGTGAAGGCGTACGAGGCGATCGTGAAGGGCGAGAACATCGCCGAGCCGTCGATCCCGGAGTCCTTCAAGGTGCTCCTCAAGGAGATGCAGTCGCTCGCGCTCGACGTCCACGTCCTCTCCGACGAGGGGCGCGAGGTCGAGGTGCGGGAGGAGGACGACGAGCTGCTTCGCGCCGCGGAGGAGCTCGGGATCGACCTCTCGCCGGGCTCGCTCCGTGCCGCGGCGCGACAGCCGACGGCCGAGGAGGTCGAGCAGGGCCAGGACCGGATCGACCAGGACGGCGAGCTCGCGATCGCGGCGGACGAGGAGCTCGACGACCTCGCGGACGTCGTCCTCACGCCCGACGACGTCGCCGGCGAGGAGGCCCAGGCACAGGCCGGGCCGCTCGCGGACGGCGCCGTCGACCTCGAGCTCGACGACTGAGAACGCAGATCGGGGCCGCACGGCGGCACCACCAGGGAACGCGACAGACCGACTGAAGAGAAAGAGGCGCTGATCACTTGATCGACATCAACGACTTCGACGCGATTCGCATCGGGCTTGCCTCCAGCAAGCAGATCCGCGACTGGTCCTCGGGCGAGGTCACGAAGCCCGAGACCATCAACTACCGCACCCTCAAGCCGGAGCGCGACGGCCTCTTCTGCGAGCGCATCTTCGGTCCGACGAAGGACTGGGAGTGCTACTGCGGCAAGTACAAGCGCGTCCGCTACAAGGGCATCATCTGCGAGCGCTGCGGCGTCGAGGTGACGCGCCAGAAGGTCCGCCGCGAGCGGATGGGTCACATCGACCTCGCCGCGCCGGTCTCGCACATCTGGTTCTTCAAGGGCGTTCCGAGCCGCATCGGCTACCTGCTCGACATCGCCCCGCGCGAGCTCGAGAAGGTGCTCTACTTCGCCGCCTCGATCGTGACGGCGGTCGACGTCGAGGCGCGGGCGAAGGACCTCGCCGACCTCGAGGACAAGGTCCGCGCCGAGTCGGAGCAGATCTATGTCGACCGGGACGAGGCGCTCGCCGCGCTCGAGGGCCGGCTCCAGCGCCGCCGCGACTACTTCGCGAAGGGCAAGGAGAAGGACTTCGACGAGGACGACGACTTCTGGGCGCGCGGCCTCGCGAACTGGGCCGAGGAGAGCGTGCTCCCGACCCTCGACGATGTCCGCTCGCTCGCCTCCGGGGTCTTCCTCGAGCTCTCGGGGAAGATCTCGACCGAGGATCCGAAGAAGATCCGCGAGCTCGTCCGGGCGACCGCGACGCGCGAGGACCGGAAGCTCGCGCCGCGCGAGCTCGAGCAGGTCGCGACGGCTGCGCAGCAGATCCAGGACGCGCTCCGCCCGCTCCGCCAGGAGATCGAGGGTGCGTCCGGCGCGAAGAAGGGTGCGCTCACGAAGCACGTGAACCGGCTCCAGGAGACGCTGGTCTCCGGCGGCCAGCTCGAGGGCGACGACGCCGAGCTCGTGGCGGGCGTCGACGCGAAGAACCTCGAGAAGGCGCGCGAGGTCGGGAACGGCCTGCTCGCCGACGTCGTCGCGGCCGCCGACCCGTCCATGGCGGGAGAGGAGGTGCGCGAGCTCGCGTACGACCTCTGCCTCAAGGAGGGCACGCGCAAGGACGACCTCGACGTCGTCGCGCAGTGGGCGCTGAAGGTGCGCGAGATGTACGCCGACATCGAGTCGCGGCGCGAGGACGCCCGCGAGGCGGCGGTCGACTCGGTGCGCCGGCTCGAGGAGACGTGGAAGCTCTTCCGCGAGCTCGAGCCGAAGATGGTCGTCAACGACGAGCAGCTCTTCCGCGAGCTCAAGGACCGCTTCGGGTCGCCGTACGGCTTCGGCGTCTACTTCCGCGGCGGCATGGGTGCGGAGGCGATCCGCGACCTGCTCCGCGACCTCGACCTCAACGACGAGTCGCGCTCGCTGCGCGACACGATCAAGACGTCGAAGGGCCAGAAGCAGCAGCGCGCGATCAAGCGCCTGAAGGTCGTCGAGGCGTTCATCAAGTCGGAGAACAAGCCGGAGTGGATGATCCTCGAGGCAGTGCCTGTGATCCCGCCGGAGCTCCGCCCGATGGTGCAGCTCGACGGCGGACGGTTCGCGACGAGCGACCTGAACGACCTCTACCGGCGCGTGATCAACCGGAACAACCGCCTCAAGCGGCTGCTCGATCTCGGCGCGCCCGAGATCATCGTCAACAACGAGAAGCGGATGCTGCAGGAGGCGGTCGACGCGCTCTTCGACAACGGCCGCCGCGGCCGTGCCGTCACCGGGCCGGGCAACCGCCCGCTGAAGTCGCTCTCGGACATGCTGAAGGGCAAGCAGGGCCGCTTCCGCCAGAACCTGCTCGGGAAGCGCGTCGACTACTCCGGGCGCTCGGTGATCGTGGCCGGGCCGACGCTCAAGCTGCACCAGTGCGGCCTGCCGAAGCTGATGGCGCTCGAGCTCTTCAAGCCGTTCATCATGAGCCGGCTCGTCGAGCGGAAGTCCGTCCAGAACATCAAGGCGGCGAAGAAGTACGTCGAGTCGATGACGCCCGAGGTGTGGGACGTCCTCGAGGAGGTCATCTCGGAGCACCCGGTGCTGCTGAACCGCGCGCCGACGCTGCACCGCCTCGGCATCCAGGCGTTCGAGCCGGTGCTCGTGGAGGGCAAGGCGATCCAGGTGCACCCGCTCGTCTGCCACGCGTTCAACGCGGACTTCGACGGCGACCAGATGGCCGTGCACCTGCCGCTCTCGGCAGAGGCGCAGGCCGAGGCGCGGATCCTGATGCTCTCGTCGAACAACATCCTCTCGCCGGCGCACGGGCGGCCGCTCGCGACGCCGACGCAGGACATGGTCCTCGGCTCGTACTACCTGACCTACGCCGGGCGCGACCTCAACGCGGTCAGCTCGGTCGACCTCGCGAAGGAGCTCGGCATCGACGGCATCAAGCGCTTCGCGAGCGAGGAGGAGGTCGAGTTCGCGGTCGAGTCGGATCAGGTCGGGCTGCAGGATCCGATCGAGTACCGCTGGCACGGCGAGGTGATCCTGACGACGCCGGGCCGCGTGATCTTCAACACCGAGGTCGAGCAGGCGCTCCGCGAGTCGGTCCAGACGGGCGACGCGACGGCGCACGACTTCATCAACCGCACGCTCTCGAAGCGCGAGATCGATGGGTTCATCACCGAGCTCGTCGACCGGTACGGCGCCCATGCGCTCGCGCCGGTCCTCGACACGATCAAGAACCTCGCGTTCCGCTACTCGACGCAGGCCGGCATCACGGTGTCGAAGAACGACATCGTGATCCCGCCGTCGAAGGAGGAGATCCTCGCCCGCTACGAGGAGCGCGTCCACGGCGTCGAGCTCCAGTACGAGCGCGGCCTCATCACGGAGGAGGAGCGCAAGGAGTCGATCGTCGGGATCTGGACGGAGGCGACGGACGCCGTCGCGGACGCCATGCAGGAGAACCTCGACGAGCTGAACTCCATCTACATGATGGCCAACTCCGGCGCCCGCGGCTCGTTCAAGCAGATCCGCCAGCTGGCCGGTATGCGCGGTCTGATGGCGAATCCGAAGGGCGAGATCATCGAGCGCCCGATCAAGGCCAACTTCATGGAGGGCCTGTCGGTGCTCGAGTACTTCATCTCGACCCACGGTGCCCGGAAGGGCCTCGCCGACACGGCGCTTCGCACGGCCGACTCGGGGTACCTGACGCGGCGGCTCGTGGACGTCTCGCAGGACGTGATCATCCGCGAGGCCGACTGCGGCACGAGCGAGCACATCGAGCTCCCGATCTTCCTCGCGGACGGGCCGAACAAGTCCGCGATGGGACGCATCCTCGCGACCGACGTGATGAAGCCGCTCTCGTCCGGGAAGCCGGGCAAGACGGTCGTCGCGACCGCGGGCGAGCTCGTGACGGCGCCGCGGCTGCGCGAGATCGCCGAGGCGCTCGACAACGACGAGACGGCGAAGCTGCCGGTTCGTTCGGTGCTGAAGTGCAAGGCCGAGACGGGCGTGTGCCAGACGTGCTACGGCACCTTCCCCGCGACGGGCAACCTCTCCGACATCGGCGACGCCGTCGGCATCATCGCGGCGCAGTCGATCGGCGAGCCGGGCACGCAGCTGACGATGCGGACGTTCCACACCGGCGGCGTCGCCGGGGCGGACATCACGCACGGCCTGCCGCGCGTCGTCGAGATCTTCGAGGCACGGAACCCCAAGGGCGCCGCGACGCTCGCGGAGGTCGCCGGTCGCGTCGAGATCGAGGACACGGACCGCGGCCCGAAGGTCACGATCGTGCCGGACGCGCTCGACGAGAACGGCGAGCCGATCCCGGCGAAGGAGTACCAGCTGCCGCGCCGGACGCGGCTGCTCGTCACCCGCGGCCAGGTGATCGAGGCCGGCGACCCGCTGAACGAGGGCTCCCGCTCGCCCGCCGAGCTGCTCGAGCTCCACGCGCGGGCCGGCAAGGGGTCGACCGATACCGAGCTGTACCTCGTCGGCGAGGTGCAGAAGGTCTACAAGTCGCAGGGCGTCGACATCCACGACAAGCACATCGAGCTGATCGTGCGGCAGATGCTGAAGAAGGTGCGCGTCGAGAACGCCGGCGACACCGAGCTGCTGCCCGGCCAGCTCGTCGACAAGGTCGTGCTCGAGCGGGCGAACGCCCGCGCGGCGAAGGAGAAGAAGGAGCAGGCGACGTTCGAGCCGCTGATCCTCGGGATCACGAAGGCGTCGCTCGCGACCGAGTCGTTCCTCTCCGCCGCCTCGTTCCAGGAGACGACAAAGGTGCTGACCGACGCCTCGATCGAGGGCAAGGTCGACCACCTGCTCGGCCTCAAGGAGAACGTGATCATCGGCAAGCTGATCCCGGCGGCGACCGGCCTCAAGCGGTACCGCCAGATCGACATCGGCCCCTCCGACTCCGTCCCGCCGCACCTGTACGCGCGGCCGGAGACCGAGGCGGAGCTCCTCGCGGCGCTGCAGGAGATCGGCGGCGACGGCGACGGGCTCGACCTGGAGGCACTCGGGCTGACGTTCGGCGGCACGCCCGGCGCGGACGCGACGACGTCGCACGAGGCGGGCGAGGCCGAGGAGGTGCCCGAGGTCGAGTCTCCGCTCGACGAGGGCGCGAACTAGCCGAAGCAGCCCGAATCGCTGGTGACGAGGGGCGGCCTCCGGGCCGCCCCTCGCCGTTCGCGGGTGCCCGCGGCAGCGTCTGCTACAACGAACGAGCCCCGCCGAGCAGCACCCGACCTCGCGTGAAGAAGCTCCTCCTGACCTTGCTCGCCGCGTGCGCGGCGTTCGCCGCCGCGCCGTCGTTCGCGGCCGCCGCGCCGTGCGTCCTGCCCGAGCAGAGGCCGCTCTGGATCGACTACGGCGCGCCGCAGTTCGCCGACACGTTCGGGAAGCCCGGTGTGATCGTCGCCGCCTCGGGCGTCAACAGCTTCCCCGCGCAAATGCGCGCGCGCGGCGCGACGACCGTCTTCTGGGACATGTACCTGAACACGCGCGTCGGCACCCCGTCCGCGCCGGTCAGCCCCGCGCTCCTGCCGGAGCGGGCGGAGCGGCTGTACCGCTTCGCCGTCGACTCGATGGAGTGCGACACGCCGTGGATCGTCATGAACGAGCTCTTCGGGGCGTCGGTCCCGACGCCGTGGACGCCGACGCAGGCGCAGTACCGCGCGAACGTCCTCCAGTGGGCGCGTCTGCTCGCGGCGAAGGGGGCGAAGCCGATCCTGCTCGTCTCGAGCGAGCCCTTCACGACGGGCGAGGTCGCGATGTGGTGGCGCGACGTCGCGGCCGTCGCCGACATCGTGCTCGAGAAGTACTTCAACGCGCCCGCGATCCACAAGGCCGGCCCGGAGCTCGGCAGCCGCCGGATGCGGTCCGCGATGCGCGCGAGCGCGTCGAAGCTCTTCGCGATGAACATCCCGCCGTCGAAGGTCGGCGTGATGCTCGCGTTCCAGACACGGCCGGGCACCGGCGGCCGCGAGGGGCTGAAGCCCGCGTCGGCGTGGTTCGAGGTCGCGAAGCTCCAGGCGCTCGCCGCGAAGCAGGTCTCGCGCGAGCTCGGGCTGGCGCACGTCTGGTCGTGGGGCTGGGGCGTCTTCAACGAGGCCGGGAACGACCCGGACAAGCCTGGCGCGGCCTGCGTCTGGCTCTGGGCGCGCGATCCGAGCCTCTGCGACGCCCCGGCGCGATTCCGTTTCGACAGCGACCTCCGCGCGGGGCAGATCGACCTCCCGCGGGGCGTCCGCTGCGTCCTCGGCGACGACGCGATCAGGACGAACGAGATCGCGGCGCTCGACCGTCTGACGCGCGACTCCGAGGTCGCTCTGTCGACGCTGTTCGCGAGAGCCGTCGAGCGGGAGGTGGCCCCCATCTCGGCCGACGCGGTCCTGGCGGCGGAGAGGGCGGTCGTCGCAACGCGGTTCGGCGGCAGCCGTGGCGCGTACGTCGCTGCGCTCCGCCGCGGTCGCGCGACGGTGGCGCTCGCGCGCGGCGTGCTCGCAGACGAGCTGCGGCGGCGTGCGATCGAACGGCGCCTCTCGGTGCGGGCTCCGGCGGCGACGCACCTCGCCGAGTTCCGGGAGACGTACGGCGGAGTCCTCGCCCGCGAGCTCGTGGTCAGCCCGGCACCGAGCTGGCTCCCGAGCGGCCGCGGCTTCGCGCTCGCGACGCTCGCCCCGCAGCGCGTCTTCACGCTCCCGGACGGGATCCCGGTGACCATTCGGACGCTCGAGGGTCTCCTCACCGTGCGTGCGGTCGGCGAGCCGACGCCGCTCGCCGCAGTGCCATTCGCGAGCGCCCGGCCGGCGATCGCGCTCGCCCTCCGCACGAGCGCGCGCGGCGCCGCCTACCACGACTGGACCGGCCGGCGGCAGCACGCCGCGCTCGACCGGCTCCGCTGCATCCGCGACCGCCTGCCGGCCGTCGGCGCGATCGAGCTGACGACCTACCTGCCGTTCCTGCAGCTCAGCGAGCGCTGAGGCTCAGGAGCCGGCGGAGCGAACCCACGGCCCCGGCTCGGGGCCGGGGCGGCCGACCGACACGACCGTCGCCTTGCCGGCGTCCTTCGCGCGGTAGAGCGCCTCGTCCGCGCGCTGGAAGAACGTGAGCGCGTCGTCGTCCGGCTGGAGCTCCGTGACGCCCGCCGACAGGTGCAGGCGGCCCGCCTGACCCACGGGGCGCGACGAGACCGCGAGCTCGAGCCGCTTGTAGAGCTGGTCGGCGTCGGCGAGCGTCGACTCCGGCAGGATCACGGCGAACTCGTCGCCGCCGACACGGCAGGCGACGTCCGCGGAGCGCACCACGTCGCGCACCCGCTCCGCCACCTCCGCGAGGACGGCGTCGCCGGAGAGGTGGCCGATGCGGTCGTTGATCGCCTTGAAGTCGTCGAGGTCGAGGACGATCAGCGCGAGGCTGCGGCTGTACCGGTGCGCACGGGCGACCTCGCGCGCGAGCGTCTCGTGGAAGTAGCGCCGGTTGTGCAGCGACGTCAACGCGTCGAGGTCCGCGAGCTGCCGCGCCTCGCGGAAGCGACGTGCGTTCTCGATCGCCGGCCCGGCGCGGAGGGCGAGCTCCTCGAGCTCCGCCGCCTGCGCCTCGTCGAAGCCGGTGCCGGCCCGGCCGTAGGCGGCGAGGTAGCCGAGGTGGTCGCCGTCGCTCGCGAGTGGGACCGCGAGGCCGTCGCGCAACAGGCCGTCGGGCGCCGCCGCCTCCTGCTCCGCGTCGTACGAGTACGCGACCCGGATCGCCCGCGGGACGCGGCCGTCCGGGGGCGTCGGCGCCCCGAGGCCGGCCTCGCCGTCGACCGTCACGCCGACGGCTGCGACGAGCGGCGCGGCCGCGCCCGTGTCGACGGTCACGACCGCCGCGTCGACACCCGGGACGGCGCCGGCGGCCTCGAGCGTCCGGTTCAGCACCTCGTCGAGATCGATCGAGCCGGCGAGCTCGCCGAGGACACGCGAGCGGCGGTTCTCCTCCTGCGCGCGCTCGAGCGCCTCGGAGAGGTCGCGGACCATCGTCTCCATGCGGTCGTTGATCTGCGCGACGACGTGCGCCAGGCGCTCCTCGCCGGCGCCGTCGTTGCGCCGCACGAGCAGGAACACGACGCCGAGGACGGCCGTCGCGGCCAGTGCCGCAGAGAGGGCGATGAGAGCAGTGGTCATAGTGCCGCCTCTCGCACGATAATCGCGGTGTTGCCCCTTGGCTACGGCCCCAAAGCGATAAAGTGAGGAGGCCGCGCGGCCGCGTCGCGCGGCGATGTGGCGAGTGGCGGCGGCGCGAGGCGTTCGCTATCATCCGCTGTCCGGTTGGCCATGGGCGCTTTCGCGGGCCCGGCCGACCGTTGCTGTGTGTGAGCAGGTAGTGAGCAGTCGTACGTCGTCGATTCGAGGAGCACAGTGCCGACCGTCAATCAGCTCGTCCGCAAGGCCCGGAAGTCGCCGAAGGCGAAGGTGAAGACGCCTGCGCTGCGCGGCGCCCCCCAGAAGCGGGGCGTCTGCACGCGCGTCTACACGACGACGCCGAAGAAGCCGAACTCCGCGCTGCGCAAGGTCGCGCGTGTCCGCCTCACGAACGGGATGGAGGTCACGACCTACATCCCGGGCGAAGGTCACAACCTGCAGGAGCACTCGGTCGTGCTCATCCGGGGCGGCCGCGTCAAGGACCTGCCGGGGATCCGCTACAAGGTCATCCGCGCGGCTCTCGACACCGCAGGCGTGTCGGACCGGAAGCAGGGCCGCTCGAAGTACGGAGCGAAGCGCTCGTAATGCCTCGCCGCGCAGACATCACGCCGCGCGAGCCCGAGGTCGATCCGGTCCACGGGTCGAAGCTCGTCTCGCAGGTGATCAACGCGGTCATGCTCGACGGCAAGAAGTCGACCGCCGAGCGCCTCGTCTACGACGCGCTCGCGATCGTCGCCGAGAAGACGGGGAAGGCCCCGGTCGAGGCGCTGGAGCAGGCCGTGAAGACGGTCACGCCGGTGCTCGAGGTGCGCTCCCGCCGCGTCGGTGGCGCGAACTACCAGGTGCCGGTCGAGGTGCCGCAGCGGCGCGCGCGCACGCTCGCGATCCGCTGGCTCGTCCAGTACGCGCGCGAGCGCCGCGAGAAGGGGATGCACCAGAAGCTCGCGGGCGAGTTGATGGACGCGATCAACCAGCAGGGCGGCGCGTTCAAGAAGAAGGACGACATCTACCGGATGGCGCAGGCGAACAAGGCCTTCGCGCACTACCGCTGGTAAAGGACTGACTTGAGCTCAACGGCCACACGCACACGCATCGCGCTGGACCGCGTCCGCAACATCGGGATCATGGCGCACATCGACGCCGGGAAGACCACGACGACGGAGCGGATCCTGTACTACACCGGCCGCACCCACAAGATGGGTGAGGTGCACGAGGGCGCAGCGACGATGGACTGGATGGCGCAGGAGCAGGAGCGCGGCATCACCATCACGTCCGCGGCGACGACCGCCGAGTGGCGCGACCATCGGATCAACATCATCGATACGCCCGGGCACGTGGACTTCACCGTCGAGGTCGAGCGGAGCCTCCGCGTCCTCGACGGCGCGGTCGCCGTCTTCGACTCCGTCGCCGGTGTGCAGCCGCAGTCGGAGACCGTGTGGCGTCAGGCCGACAAGTACAAGGTCCCGCGGATCGCGTTCATCAACAAGATGGACCGTACCGGCGCGGACTTCTTCGCCGCCGTGCAGTCCATGGTCGACCGGCTCGGCGCGACCGCGATCCCCGTGCAGATCCCCGTGGGGCAGGAGGACCAGCACCGCGGCGTCGTCGACCTCGTCGAGATGCGCGCGATCACCTACGTCGACGACCTCGGCACGAAGATGGAGATCGGCGAGGTCCCGGCGGAGCTCGCCGAGCAGGCCGGCGCGTACCACCACGCCCTCATCGACGCCGTCGCCGAGCACGACGACGAGCTGATGGAGACCTACCTCACCGACGAGACGGCCGTCACGCCCGAGATGATCAAGCGCGCGCTCCGCGCCGCGACGCTCGCGGACGCCGTCACCCCGGTGCTCCTCGGCAGCGCCTTCAAGAACAAGGGCGTCCAGCCGCTCCTCGACGCGGTGATCGACTACCTGCCGAGCCCGCTCGACATTCCGCCGGTGCAGGGCGTCGACCCGAAGTCCGAGCAGGAGGCGACGCGGGCGCCCGACCCGGACGCGCCCTTCGCGGCACTGGCGTTCAAGGTCATGTCGGACCCGTTCGTCGGCAAGCTCACGTACTTCCGCGTCTACTCGGGGACGATCAAGGCCGGCGACCGCGTCCTCAACACGACGAACGGCAAGACCGAGCGAATCGGCCGCATCCTCCAGATGCACGCGAACCACCGCGAGGAGCGCGAGGAGATCAGCGCCGGCGAGATCGCCGCGGGCGTCGGCCTCAAGCAGACGACGACCGGCGACACGCTCGCCGTCGAGTCGTCACCGATCGTGCTCGAGTCGATGACGTTCCCGGAGCCGGTGATCCAGGTCGCGATCGAGCCGAAGACGAAGGGCGACCAGGACAAGCTCTCGCAGGGTCTCGCGCGTCTCGCCGAGGAGGATCCCACCTTCCGCGTCTCGTCCGACGAGGAGACGGGGCAGACGCTGATCGGCGGCATGGGCGAGCTCCACCTCGAGATCATCGTCGACCGGCTCATGCGCGAGTTCAAGGTCGACGCGAACGTGGGCCGGCCGCAGGTGGCCTACCGCGAGACGATCTCGAAGCCGGCCGAGCGGGTGCAGGGCAAGTTCGTGCGTCAGACCGGTGGCTCCGGCCAGTACGGCGACGCCGTCATCAACCTGGTCCCGCAGGAGCCCGGCGCCGGCTACGTCTTCGAGGACAAGATCGTCGGCGGCAAGATCCCGAAGGAGTACATCAAGCCGATCGACGAAGGCATCCAGGAGGCGATGAACTCGGGCATCCTCGCCGGCTACCCCGTCGTGGACGTCAAGGTCGAGCTGATCGAGGGCTCGTACCACGAGGTCGACTCCTCGGAGCGCGCGTTCAAGATCGCCGGCTCCATGGCCTTCAAGGAGGCGATGAAGCGCGCGAAGCCGAAGCTGCTCGAGCCCGTCATGGCCGTCGAGGTCGTGACGCCGGAGGAGTTCCTCGGCGACGTGATGGGCAACCTGAACAGCCGCCGCGGCCGCATCGAGGAGATGAACCCGATGGGCAACGCGACGACCATCAAGGCGATGGTCCCGCTGTCGGAGATGTTCGGGTACGCGACCGACGTGCGCTCGATGACCCAGGGGCGCGCCACCTTCACGATGCAGTTCGACCACTACGAGGACGTTCCCGGCAACATCGCCGCCGACATCGTCGACTCACAGAGTTCGGGCAGCTAGCCCGGTTCGAAAAGGAGAGAAAGAGCATGGCCAAGCAGAAGTTCGAGCGCACGAAGCCGCATCTCAACGTCGGCACCATCGGTCACATCGACCACGGGAAGACGACGCTGACGGCTGCGATCACGAAGGTGCTCGCCGAGGCGGGCGGCGGCGAGGCCGTCGCGTTCGAGGACATCGACAAGGCTCCCGAGGAGCGGCAGCGCGGCATCACGATCAACACCGCGCACGTCGAGTACGAGACGGCGAACCGCCACTACGCGCACGTCGACTGCCCGGGCCACGCCGACTACATCAAGAACATGATCACGGGCGCGGCGCAGATGGACGGCGCGATCCTCGTGGTCTCGGCGGCCGACGGCCCGATGCCGCAGACGCGGGAGCACATCCTGCTCGCGAAGCAGGTCGAGGTGCCCTACATCGTCGTCGCGCTGAACAAGGCCGACATGGTCGACGACCCCGAGCTGCTCGAGCTCGTCGAGATGGAGGTGCGCGAGCTGCTCTCGAAGTACGACTTCCCGGGCGACGACGTCCCGGTCGTGCAGGTCTCGGCGCTCCGCGCGCTCGAGGGCGACCCGGAGTGGACGCCGAAGATCCTCGAGCTGATGGAGGCCGTCGACTCCTACATCCCGGAGCCGACGCGCGACATCGACAAGCCGTTCCTGATGCCGATCGAGGACGTCTTCACGATCACCGGCCGCGGCACCGTCGTGACCGGCCGCGTCGAGCAGGGCCAGGTCAAGGTCGGCGACGAGATCGAGATCGTCGGCATCCACGAGAAGGTGGAGAAGACGGTCGTCACCGGTGTCGAGATGTTCCAGAAGACGCTCGACTCCGCGCAGGCGGGCGACAACGCGGGCGCGCTCCTGCGCGGTGTCAAACGCGAGGAGGTCGAGCGCGGCCAGGTGCTCGCGAAGCCGGGCTCGATCACGCCGCACACCGAGTTCGAGGCGGAGATCTACGTGCTCTCGAAGGAGGAGGGCGGCCGGCACACGCCGTTCTTCTCGAAGTACCGCCCGCAGTTCTACTTCCGGACGACGGACGTGACCGGCGAGATCACGCTGCCGGAGGGCCAGGAGATGGTCATGCCGGGCGACAACACGCAGATGTCGGTGAAGCTGATCCAGCCGATCGCGATGGACGAGGGCCTTCGGTTCGCCGTCCGCGAGGGTGGCCGCACCGTCGGCGCCGGCGTCGTCACGAAGATCACGAAGTAGTTCAGAGAGACCGAGGGAGATCGTGGCGCAACAGAAGATCCGCATCCGGCTGAAGGGCTATGACCACCAGCAGCTCGACCGCTCCGCGTCGCAGATCGTGGAGACGGCGCAGCGCACCGGTGCGACGATCACCGGCCCCGTGCCCCTGCCCACCGAGAAGAACGTCTACTGCGTGATCCGCGGCCCGTTCAAGGACAAGGACTCGCGCGAGCACTTCGAGGTGCGCACGCACAAGCGGCTGATCGACATCCACAGCCC
>DATMJW010000030.1:0-4107 GCA_035553355.1 Gaiellaceae bacterium
GACGGGCCTGCCGGCGGCGCGGAAGATCGAGCCCAGGAGCTCGACGGTCGTCGTCTTCCCGTTCGTGCCGGTGACGCCGACGAGGGGGTTCGGCAGCAGGCGCGCGCCGAGCTCGATCTCGCTCCAGACCGGGATCCCGCGCGACCGCGCCGCAGCCGGGAGCGGCGCGTCGCCGCGGACGCCCGGGCTCTTCACGAGCGCGTCGACGCCGTCGAGCAACGCGACGTCCGTGTCGATCCCGAGCGTGCGGTCGGCCGCGACGACCTCCACCCCGAGCTCCTCCAGCGCGTCCCTCGCCGCCTCCCCCGACCGCGCGAGCCCGAGAACGAGAACGCGGCGGACGTCCTGGAGCTTGTGTTGTTTCAACACAAGCCGATCAGCGCGCGAACTGCAGGTAGTACCGGTAGAAGAGGACGAAGCCGCACGCGGCGAGGATCGACGCGACGATCCAGAACCGCACCATGATCTTCGTCTCGGACCACGCCTTCATCTCGAAGTGGTGGTGGATCGGCGTCATCAGGAAGACGCGCTTCCCGAAGTACTTGAACGAGACGACCTGGATCATCACCGAGAGCGCCTCGACGACGTAGATCCCGCCGATCAGGATCAGCAGCGCCTCCGTGCCGGTGACGATCGCGAACCCGGCGAGCGCGCCCCCGAACGCCATCGAGCCGGTGTCGCCCATGAAGAGCTCGGCCGGGAAGGCGTTGTACCAGAGGAAGCCGATCGCGCCTCCCATCAGCGCCGCCGCGAGGATCGCGAGGTCGAGCTGGAAGTCGCTCCGCGAGCCGGGAGGGCCCGAGCGGATGTACGCGATCACGCTCATCGAGAGGAACGTGAGGAGTGCGATGATCCCGGTGCCGGCGGCGAGGCCATCGATGCCGTCGCTGAGGTTCGCGCCGTTCGCAGCGCCGGCGATCACGAGGAAGAGGAACGGATAGAAGAGCCAGCCCAGCGGCAGCTCGACGTCGACGACGGGGATGTAGATCGACGTACCTATCCGCGGCTGCGTGTGCACCGCGAGGCCGACGACGGCCGTGATGCCGACGAGGAGCAGCATCTTCCAGCGCCCGGAGAGGCCGAGCGACCGCCGGTGCCGGAGCTTGATGTAGTCGTCGAGGAACCCGACGGCGCCGCACGCGACTGTCGTGAAGAGCACGGTCAGCGCAGGGAGCGTGTACTGCGAGAGCGCGAGGAACGGGACGAGCGCGCAGAGCAGGATCAGCAGCCCGCCCATCACGGGGGTCCCCTGCTTGACGACGTGCCCGGCGGGCCCCTCCTCCCGGATCGGCTGCCCGAGCTCGTTCCGGCGCAGGAACTCGATGAACTTCGGGCCGATCACGATCGAGATCACCATCGCGATCAGGCCGGCGATGAGGACGCGGACCATCAGCTCGTACCGTTCGCGAGTGCGGGCGCCAGCCCTTCGAGCGCGGCGGCGCGGGAAGCCTTGACGAGGACGGCGTCGCCGGGCTCGAGCCGGCGCCGGAGCAGCGCGAGGGCCGCAGCAGGGTCCGGTGCCCACTCCTCCGCGCCGTAGGCGCGCGCTCGCTCGCCGACCGCGACGACCTCGATCCCGAGCTGGCGCGCGAGCTCGCCGATCTCGCGGTGATACGCCTCCGCGTGCGCCCCCAGCTCCGCCATCTCGCCCAGCACGGCCACGCGCCGGCGCCCGTGCGCGCGCTCGGCGAGATGCTCGAGGGCGGCGCGCACCGAGGTCGGGTTTGCGTTGTAGGCGTCGTTGACGACGAAGCCGCCGCCGCTCAGAGGCAGCTCCTCGCCGCGCCAGCGCGAGAGCTGCACGCGCGCCGCACCCTCGGCCGCGCGTTCGAGCGGCAGGCCGAGCGCGTCGTACGCGTGGAGCGCGGTGAGCGCGTTCTGCGCCTGGTGGCGCGAGCGGACGTTGAAGCGGAACGTCCGCCCGCGGTAGACCACGTGTGCGGCGTCGTCGTCGAGCTCCACCTCGACGGGCGGCACCCGCCGAACCCTGACGTCCTCCCGGAGGTAGGGCTCCAGGAGCGGCGTCTGCGGCACGATCGCGACCCCGCCCGCGGGGAGCGCCTGCACGACCTCCGCCTTCGCGCGGGCGACGCCCTCGACGGAGCCGACGAGTTCCAGGTGCACCGGCCCGACTGCGGTGATGACGGCGACGTCCGGACGCGCGAAGGAGCACAGCGCAGCGATCTGGCCGAAGCCTCGCATCCCCATCTCGAGGATGCAGACCTGCGTGTCGGGCTCGAGGCGCCCGAGCGTGAGCGGGACGCCGATCTCGTTGTTGAAGCTCGCTTCGGCCGCGACGGTGCGCGCGACCGGAGCACAGAGCGCGGCGAGGATGTCCTTCGTCGAGGTCTTCCCGGTGGAGCCCGTGACGGCGACGACGCGGGCAGAGCTGCGCGCGCGGACGGCGCCGGCGACCTTCGCGAGCGCGTCGTGTGGATCGCGAGGCACGAGGGTCGCCGCGGCGCCGGCGGCGCGCGCCTCGGCAACGTAGTCCGCGCCGCGACCGACGGTGACGAAGAGATCGCCGTCGCTGACGCGCCGTGAGTCGACCTGGAGCCCCGTCACCTCGCCGTCGCCGTCGAGCTCGCCGAGGTCGAGCGCGCGGATCTCGTCGACGGGGAGCGGAATCACGCGCGCAGCGCCTCGCGCGCGACCTCGCGGTCGTCGAACGGGTGCTTCTCGCCGCCGATCTCCTGGCCCTGCTCGTGCCCCTTCCCCGCGATGACGACGACGTCGCCGGCCCGCGCGAGCGAGACCGTACGGCGGATGGCGCTGCGGCGGTCGGGGTCGATCTCGACGTCCAGCCCGGCTCCTTGCAGGATGTCCTGGATGATCGCGAGCGGCTCCTCGCTGCGCGGGTTGTCCGACGTGACGACGACGACGTCGGCGAGCTCACGCGCGATCCGGCCCATCAGCGGCCGCTTTCCGCGGTCGCGGTCGCCGCCCGCACCGAAGACGACCAAGACTCGGCCGGCCGCGATGTCACGTGCGGCACGGAGGACGTTGTCGAGCGAGTCCGGGGTGTGCGCGTAGTCCACGAGCACGGTGAACGGCTGCCCTTCGTCGACCGCCTCGAACCGCCCCGGAACTCCCGCGACCGCGGCGATGCCCGCGGCGACGTCGTCGTCGTCCACGTCGAGGAGCGTCGCGGCGGCGATCGCACCGAGGACGTTCTCGACGTTGAAGCGGCCGCGAAGCCGCGTCTCGACCCTCATCCCGCCGGCGGTGAAGCGTGCGCCGGAGCCGTCGAGCACCAGGTCGTCCGGGCGCACGTCCGCGTCGTCGGCGAAGCCGAAGGTGACGAGGGGGGCGCGCCGCGACTCGGCGAGCTCCTCCGCCAGGCGGCGCCCCCACTCGTCACCGACGTTCACGGCCGCGGGCGGCGGAGCGGCGCCCGTGAAGAGCCGGCGCTTCGCGCCGTAGTAGTCCTCCATCGTCCCGTGGAAGTCGAGGTGGTCCTGCGTGAGGTTGGTGAAGACGAGAACGTCGAAGCGGACGCGGTCCAGGCGGTGCAGCACCGACGCGTGCGACGACGCCTCGAGCGCCACGCTGCGGTCGCCGGCGTCGAGCATCTCGCGGAAGGTGCGCTGCAGATCGATCGCCTCCGGCGTCGTTCGCACGACCGGCCGCACCTCGCCGCCGACCCGGCACTCGACCGTGCCGAGGAGGCCGGGGCGGCGGCCCGCCGCGGCCAGGATCGCGTGGAGCAAGAACGCTGTCGTCGTCTTGCCGTTCGTGCCGGTGACGCCGGCGACCTCGAGTTCCCGCGTCGGCTCGCCGAAGAACGCGTCGGCCGCGACGGCCATCGCCGCGCGCGTGTCCGGTACGACGAGCTGCACCGCCTCCTGGTGCGGCGGCAGCTCGACCTCGCGCTCGACGACGAGGGCGACGGCGCCGTTCTCCACGGCCTGGGCGGCGAAGTCGTGGCCGTCGGCTCGCTCGCCCGCGACGCAGAAGAAAGCGGCGCCCGGCGTCGCCGCGCGCGCGTCGTAGGCGAGATCGCTGACCGTGACGGCTTCGCCGCCGCGCCCGCCGGCGACCGCGTCCGGCGCGAGCGCGCCGATGAGGCGCTCGAGCTCCATCACGCCGAGAGGCTACCGCGGCCCG
>DATMJW010000031.1:0-13146 GCA_035553355.1 Gaiellaceae bacterium
TCTTCCTCGAGCTCGCCGACGCCCACGAGGAGCGCGCGCAGCCGCGGTCGCTCCGGGGCGAGCAGGGCAAGGGCGTCGAGCAGGACGTGGTGGTTCTTCTGCTCGGTGTAGCGGCCGACGGTGACGACGAGCTCGGAGTCGGCCGCGTCGAACTCGCGCCGGACATCTTCGGCCGGACGCGAGGGCTGCGGCTCGACCGCATTGAGGACGGTTGCACTCCGCTCCTCCGGGAGTCCGAGCTCGACGAGCGTCCGGGTCGCCGCCGGCGCGACGGCGACAACGAGGTCGGAGCTGCGCGCGAGCACTCGCGCGGCGCGCGCCGCCTGGTCCGGCGGGACGCCGTGATAGGTGCTCACGATCGCGGCGTGACTCCGGGCCAGCCTGCGCGCGACGGACGCGGCGACAGCCGCGCCGGGGTTGTGCGCGTGGATGACGTCTGGCCGCTCGCGGCGCAGCACGCGCACGAGCTGCGCGGAAGCCGCCGCGAGGTGGAGCGGCTTCGGGTAGGGGCGGACGATTCGATAGAGCCTGACGCGTTCGTCGCGCAGCACGTCGGTGAACGGATCGCCGCCGGCCGTCGCAACGGCGACGTGGGCAACGCGCTCGCGGAGGCCGAGCGTGAGGCGCGTCGCCACCCGCTCGAGGCCGCCCATCCACAGCGACGGGATCACCTGCAGGATGCGCAGCTCCGCGGGCGATCGGGTCGCGAAGCTCACGGTCGTGTTATCTCCGTGGCGAACAGGTACAAACGGGGGATGGCCGGGGAGCTGGAGGGGGCGCTGGACCGCGGGCTCGTTGTCGTCTGCGACGTCGACCTGGGCGGTGCCGACGCGACGAAGGTGCACACGGTCGAGGTCGTGCGGTGGCTCGCCGAGGCCGCCCCCGAGACGGATCTCGTCGCGCGCGGGCCGGACCCGCAGATCCCGCGCGTCCGCTATCACGCTGCGACGGTCGGGCTCCCGGGGCCGGTGGCGCGCGCGCTGGCCGCGAACCGGACCGCACTCTCGCTCCTCTGGCGCCGGCGACGCGCCGCCTCCTACCTGTACATCCGGCACGACTGGGCGCTGGCGCCGACGCTCGTCGCCGCACGGCTCCTCGGCTACCGGATCGTCGCGCAGGTGGACGACGTGGAGTACGGCCCCGGCTACGCACGTCTCCCCGGCGCCGCCGCCGTCGTCCGCGACGCCGTCCGTCGGGTCGCAGCTCGGCTGCTCGGCCTCACAGGCGCGCGCGTCGTCGCCGTCGGCCACGGGATCGCGCGCCTCCTCACGCAGCACTTCGGCGTCGCAGAGCACAACGTCCGCGTCATCTTCAACGGCGTCGACCCCGACCTGTTCGCGCCCCTTCCCCGCGACGAGGCCGTCGCGCGGTCGGGCCTCGACCCGGACGGTGAGTACGTCGTGTTCATCGGGCTCCTCGCAGAGTGGGTCGCCGTCGAGACGATGGTGCGTGGCTTCGCGGCCGCGGCGCGAACGCGGCCGGACGCGCGCCTCGTCGTCGTCGGCGATGGGCCCGAGCGGCCGCTCGCGGAGCGGCTCGCGCACGAGCTCGGCGTCGCGGACTCCGTCGTCTTCGCAGGCTTCGTCTCCGAACGTCGCCGCGTCGCCGACTACGTCGGTGCGGCGACCGTCTGCCTCGTCGCGTACAAGGCCGTCTTCCGCGCTCGCACGGGCGCGACCCCCGTCAAGCTGCCGGAGTACCTCGCGGCCGGCCGGGCGGTCGTCGGGATCGGGATGCCGGGGATCAGCGAGATGCTCGAGGAGAGCGGCGGAGGTGTCACCGTCTCCGACGATCCGGAGGAGCTCGGCGCCGCGATCGCGGAGCTGCTCGCCGACCCGCAGCGGGCTGACGCGCTCGGCGCTGCCGGACGCCGCGCCGCCGTCGAGCGCTACTCGTGGAGATCGGTGGTGGAGCGGACCCTGCCGCTCTTCCGCTGACGGAACGCGCGAAGGGCCGCTGGGTACGCCCGCAGGTCGTCGCGCGTCGGCACGACGAGATCGCGGAGCGGGACGCCGGCCACTCGCGCGAGCGCGTGGAGCGACGCGACGCCGTACGCGACGTACGCGACCACGGACGCGATCGCGGCTCCGACGATGCCGTACGGCGGGATCAACAGGAGGTCCAGCGCGACGGTGAGAACGACCGTCGCGCCCGTGAGGGCCGAGGCGAGTCCCGGCCGGCCGCGGCCGTTGAGGTCGCCCGTGATCACGTTCGCCGTTCCCAGGAACCACATCCCCGGAAGGAGGATCAGCATCGGCTCGAGCGCGGGCCTGAACTCGTCGCCATAGCCGACGAGCAGCACGAGCGTCCCGAAGCCGGCGTTGACGAGCACCGCCACCGCGGCGAGGAGGCCGTGGTGGCGCAACGCCGCCGTGGTGGTGGCGAGCTGGCGGTCGTCGCCCTCGTACCGCCGCACGAGCGGCAGCACGGACGCCTGGAACGCGCGAGCGAGGACGATCACGAGCTCGGCGACGATCTGCGCGATCACGTAGTACCCGACGGCGGCGAGGGGGCGGAAGAACTGGAGCACGAGCACGTCGAGCCGCAGGTTGAGCGAGCCGAAGAGCGCCCCAGCCTGGACGCGCGCGCCGTAGCGGACGAGCGAGCCATAGAGGGCTCGATCGAGCGCCGGCCTCGCCTTGCGCAGCAGCACGACGAGCGCGCCCACAGCGCTCGTCGCCGCGCCGGCTGCGGTTGCGGCGACAGCCGCTGCGACGCCCCCGCCGCCGAGCCCGATCAGGCACACGACCAGCACGAGCGTCACGGCCTTGCCCGCTACGCTCAGCGCGTTGAAGAGCCCGAACCGCAGCTCGCCCGCCAGCTGGTTCGTCGTCGTCCAAGCGAGGAAGTTCGCGACGACGACGACGGTGAGCAACGGCCAGACGCTCGTGCCTTCGCCGCGCGAGAACGCCTCCGCGAGCGGCTCGCGCAGGAAGAAGAACGTCGGGCCGAGGAGCGCGGCGAGGAGGAGCGCGTGCGCGAAGCTGTTGCCGAGCAGCGCCCCAGTCGGCGGTGTCTCGCGGCTCGCGAAGTACATCACCGCCATCGGGAGCCCGATGCCGACGACGACGAGCAGCACGTCGGCCACCGACAGGACGACCGCGAGCATCCCCCGGTCTGCGGGCCCGAGCAGCCGCGCCAGCACGATCGACGAGGCGAAGCCGACGAGGAGCGTGCCGAATTGACCGGCCAGGTTGAGCGCGACGGAGCGGGCGAGCACGTGGAAGGAGGTTCGGCGGGATCGCGGAGCCTTCGGCTCGGCCCGCGGGCGTTGTATCCGGCGAAGGCAGCCTATACGCGCGCGCGGTCAGGGCTCTGGCTGGCGCGCAGCCGCGGGCGCGTCGCAGGCTGCGGCCGAATCCTCTTCTACCACCGGGTGTCGGCGGCGAGCGACGAGCTCGCGGTGACGCCGCAGCGTTTCCGTCGCCAGATGGACGAGGTCGCGCGGCACGGCCTCCGCGCCGTCGACATCGGGACGCTCGTCGACGCGCTCCGTGCGGGGTCCGCAGGGACGCTCGTCGGCCTCAGCTTCGACGACGGGTACCTCGACGTCGCCGAGGAGGCTGCTCCCGTGCTGGGCGCACTCGGCTTCTCCGCCTCCGTCTTCGTCGCGACTGCCGTCACCGACGGCACGGCGCAGTTCACGTGGTACGACGAGCAGCCGCCGCTCATCCCGTGGGAGCGCATCGCCGCGCTCGACGGCGACTCGCCGCTCGTCTTCGAGGCGCACACGATCACTCATCCGAACCTGCTGGCGCTCGACGACGACGCTGCGCGGCAGGAGATCGAGGGGTCGAAGACCATCCTCGAGGAGCGGCTCGGCCGGCTCGTGCGCGGCTTCTGCTACCCCGCGGGGCTCTTCGGCGAGCGCGAGCGGCGCCTCGTCGCCGACGCGGGGTTCGAGTGGGCGACCTCGTGCGAGCCGGGGACGAACGACGCAGGGACCGACCGCCACGCCCTGAGGCGCATCCAGATCGACCACCGGGACGCTCTCCTCGACTTCCGCGCGAAGCTCGGCGGCGGGCACGACACGCCGCCGCCGCTGCGCGCGCTCTACCGGCGCGCGCGCTACGCGTCGAGCAGCCGTTCGTAGAGCGCGAGGTGCTCGCGGCGGAAGCGCTCGAGGCCGAACTCGCGCTGGGCGCGCTCGCGCCCAGCGCTGCCGAGGCGCCGCCGCAGGTAGGCGTCCTCGAGAACCCGGCGTAGGGCGGCGGCGAGCGCCTCGGCGTCGCCCGGCGGCACGAGCAGGCCGGTCTCCTCGTCCAGCACGAGCTCGGGAACGCCGCCGACGGAGGTCGCGACGACCGGCAGGCCGGCCGCCATCGCCTCGAGGATCGACATGGGCATCCCCTCCGACCGCGACGAGAGCACGAAGACGTCGGCGGACGCGAGGAGCGCAGGCACGTCGTCGCGCTCGCCCTCGAGCTCGATCCGGACGCCGAGCTCCGCGATCTCCGCTTCGAGGGCGGGCCGGTCGGGGCCGTCCCCCGCAACGACCGCGCGGTGCGGCACGTCGCCGAGCTGCGCGAGGGCGCGCACGAGCGTGGAGAAGTCCTTCGGCTCCTTCAGCCGTCCGACCGTGACGACGAGCGGCGGCGACCCGTCGAGCGGCGCCTGCGGCGCCTCGCCGACGGCATTCGCGATGACGACCGTTCGTTCGGCCGTGCAGGTGCCGCGCGCGAGGCCGACGCGGCGCTCACCTTCGGCGACGCACACGATCGCGCTCGTCAGCGGGCGCATCGCGCGGTCCGCCCAGAGGTACATCGTCGACGCGAGCCCGGAGTACGCCTTGAACGCCCACCCGTGCACGGTGAAGACGCGGACGGGCACGCGGGCGAGCCACGCGGCGAGCCGCCCGAGGACGCCGGCCTTCGACGAGTTCGCGTGCACGATCGCGGGTCGCACGCGACGGCAGAGGCGGTAGAGCTCGAGCAGCCCGAGGAGGTCGTGCACGGGGTGGAGCGCGCGGCGGACGTGGTGCAGCGGGACGTACGTCGCGCCGCTGCGGAGCGCCGCCTCGCGCAGCGGGCCGGGCCCCCACGCTGCGACCGTGACCTCGAACCGCTCGGTGAGCGCGGGGAGGAGCCGTGCGACGTACGTCTGTGCGCCGCCGATCTCGGCGAGCGTGATCAGGACGAGGAGTCGCGGGCGCGAGGGGGAGCCGCTCACGGCGGCGACGAGCTTAGCCGCGGCGGGCGGCTACGCGCTGCGCGCGCAGCTTCGCGGCACGTGCCTTCGCTGCGCGTGCCTTCGCGGCGCGCAGTTTTGCTGCGCGTGCGGCGCGGGCGCGAGCGGCGGCGGTTTTCGCCGGGGTCGTCCGCGCCGCGGGCGTCGATGCCGACACGCTGCTGACGGAGCGAACCTTGCGTGACGCCGTGACGCCGATCGAGACCCACCCGCGGTTCCCGGCGGCGTCGGTGGCGCGAGCCTGGAGGCGGTGCGTCCCGGGATTGACCGAATAGCCGCACGTGTAGGGGGCGGTGGCGTCGGTGCAGACCTGCTTGCTGCCGAGGTAGAACGTCACGTCCGCGACTCGTCCGGCATCCGTCGCCGTCACCGTCGCCGTGAACGCGAGCGGCACGGTCGCATTCACCTTCGGCGAGGAGAAGACGACGTAGGGAGCGGTCGTGTCGGGGGCTTCCGGTGCGCTGCACGCCGCGGTGCCGGCGGCCGCGGAGGCGGCGGCCGAAAGCGTCCCGGCGGAGTCGACGCCGCGCACGCTGAACGTCGAGCTCGTGCCGCAGCTGAGCCCGCTCACGGTGGCCGTCGTCCCCGACGTCGTCGCGACGAGCGCGCCGTTCCGGAAGACGTTGTAGGCGGTCACGCGGAGGTCGGTGCTGGGCGTCCAGCCGAGGCTGACCGAGGTCTGAGTCGAGCCGAGAGCGGTCAGCGCGGTCGGCGGCGCGAGCGGTGAGACCGGTGCGGCCGCTGCGACCTCGACGGCGCCGAGCTCGGGTGCGGCGGCGCAATACGAGAGCGGCTTCGTCGCGCACGAGCCTTCGTACGCGACGCCGGCGGTCGCCGTCCCGGCGTCGATCACCGGAGAGCCGCCGAGCGGCGCGAGCGTCGGGGCGGCGCTGAGCGCCGGCGCCTGCGTCGTGTTCGCGCTGCCCGTGGGGATGTTCGAGGAGGCGCCGTGCCAGATGTTGTGATGCGCCTTGGTCGTCGTCGTCTTGCGGAGCGCGCTCCCGTACGAGCCGGTGAAGACGTTGTTCACGAACTCGATGTTCACGGCGCCCGCCTCCGAGACGTTGACCGCCTCGCCGCCCGAGAGGACGAAGGTGTTCGACGCGACGACGAAGTCGACACCCGGCGGGAGCCCGTTCGGGTCGCGCTGCCCGGAGTAGTAGAACGCGAAGCCGCCGACGTTCCACATGCGGTTCCCGTAGATGTACGACGTCCCCTTCGGCGCCGGCGCCGTGTCGTAGTCGAAGAACGCCAAGCCGTACGGGGTGTCGTGGATGCGGTTGTCGACGATGCGCGCGCCGGCGAAGCGGATCGAGATCGCCTGCCCCTCCGGCGCGTTGGAGATGTCGTTCCGCGCGATCGTGAGGTTCCGCGCCTTCGCGTAGATGCCGTGCTTGCCGTACGCGATCGCGGTGTTCCACCCGGTGTCCGTGATGGTGTTGTCCTCCACGCGCGTGTCGGGCGAGAGGAGGATCAGCCCGGAGTCGCCCGTGTGGCGAACGGTGTTCCGCAGGATCGACCAGCGCGCGTCCGCCGCGGTCGGGGCGATGATCCCGACGCCGGCCGTGTTCTCGACGACGCTGTCCTGGAGGGTGATGTCGGTCGATCCCGCGCTCGCCGAGCCTGCGAAGACGTTCTTCGCCGCGCCACCCGTCGTGAGGACGAGATCCTGGAAGACGAGGAAGCGCCGCCCGGCGAACCAGACCGCGCCGGAGGCGTTCGAGATCGTCGCGCGGCCGCTGCCGTACGACCCGATCACGATCGGGTTCCCGTCGACGCCCGAGCCGCGCGGCATCAGCGTCGCGTCGCCGAAGGCGTCGCCGCCGCGGAAGAGGACGCGGTCGCCGGCGGCCAATGCGGTGGCGTTCACCTTGCCGACCGTCCGCCACGGCGACGACTCGGACGTGCCGGCGGCGGCGTCGGACCCGCCGGAGCTGACGTAGTACGTCGCTGCCGAGGCAGCCGACGCGAAGGCGGCGAAGGCGGCGGCGACGAGTCCTGCGGCGGCGAAACGGAGCATCGCCGTAAGTCTTCGGAGAAGTACGCGCCTGATTCATCGGCTATTCGGCTCATTTGAAAAGGCACTAAGGCCCACCGTTGAAACAGATGGCCTTATGACGAAAAACACAGAAAATGCCGGTGATCGCGGTTCTCTATGCTCGCGCCGTGATCGACCTGCACAGCCACGTCCTGCCGGGGCTGGACGACGGCGCACGCGACCTCGACGAGAGCCTGGCGATCGTGGCAGCGGCGGCCTCGGCGGGCATCCGCACCCTCGTCGCGACGCCTCACGTCCGCGACGACTACCCGACGACGGGTGCGCAGATGGAGAGCGCGCTCGCCCACGTCCGTGCGGCGGCTGCGGAGGCCGGGCTCGACGTCGAGCTCCTCCCAGGCGGGGAGATCGCGCTCGACCGGCTCGATCGCCTCGGCGAGGACGAGCTGAGGCGGTTCGGGCTGGGCGGGAACCCGCGTCTCCTGCTGCTCGAGTTCCCCTACTGGGGCTGGCCGCTCGACCTCGGCGAGCGCATCTTCCGCCTTCGCGCCGCCGGGGTCGTCCCGCTGCTCGCGCATCCCGAGCGAAACTCGACCGTGCAGGCGAGCCCGCAGCGCCTGGCGCCGCTCGTCGCCGCCGGGGCGTACGTGCAGCTCACGGCGGCGTCGCTCGACGGGCGCGCCGGGCGCGCGAGCCGGTCGGCGGCGCTCGCGCTCCTGAACGCGGAGCTCGCCCACGTCGTCGCGAGCGACGCGCACGCGCCTGCCGTCCGCGAGATCGGGCTCGCTGCGGCCCTCGACGCCGCCGGCAGCGACGCGCTCGCGACGTGGCTGACGTCCGACGTGCCGGCGTCGTTGCTCGCGGGCGAGCGGCCGCCGCCGCGGCCGGCGGTCAGAAGGCGGCGCCTGCCCTTCCGGCTGAACCGGGGGTGACCTAGGCGCCGCCGCGGGCGCGCGCGAGCGCCCGCGCGATCAGCTCGTCCCGCGGCGAGAGCGCAAGCGCCGCCTCGAGCTCCGCCCGCGCCTCGCGCCGCCGACCGGCGTCGAGGAGGGTCGTCCCGAGCAGGAAGCGCGTCGTCACGGAGCGCGGCTCCATCCGCGCCGCCTCTCGCAGCACCGGGATCGCCTCGGCCGGGGGCAGGAGCTGCGCCTCGATCAGGCGCGGCCGTACCGCGAGCGGGTCGAGGCGCTGCGCCCGGCGCAGATCCGCGAGCGCGTTCGACGGGTCGGCATAGACACCCTCCACGAGGCGCGCCGAGAGCCACGGCGGCACGAGGAGCACCGCGGCCGCGACGGCAACGGCGGCGCCCGCAGCGAGCGACGTGCGCGGGCGGAGCAGGCGCCGGTCGGCACCGCCGATGCTCCCGCAGCCGAGGAGGAGGAAGAAGGGGATCCCGGCGGCTGCGAACGTCCACGTCCAATCCACCGTCGCGTGGGCGAGCCAGCCGGTGCACGCGCCCAACGACGCGACCGCCGCGGCGTGGCCGGCGCGCACGGCCGCGCCGGCTGCGACGAGCGCCGGCACGAGCGCGAGCCCGAGGAGCGCGAGGCCGATCACGCCCTCCTCGAGCAGCAGCTCGAGCGGGAGCGAGTGGGCACGCGCCGGGGTCTCGACGCTCCGGCCCTCCTGGAGGTACACCGCGCCGAAGCCGCGGGCCCCGATGCCGGCGATCGGGTGCTCCTGCGCCTCCTCGAGCGAGACGCGCCAGAAGTCGTACCGATTGGAGCCGCCGAGGCTGACGAGGTGCGATGCGCCACTGTCGGTGTGGTAGGTCGAGAACGCCTCCCACGCGTCCCTGAGCGCGTCGTCCGGACGGCCGAAGTTGGCCACGAAGAGGAGGGCGCCGGCGCACGCGGCCGCTGCGAGCGAGGCGCCCGTGGCGACAGCGGCGGCGCGCCGCGCGCGCGGGCCGAGCTCGACGGCTCGGTCGACGAGCGCGTAGATCAGTCCGATCACCGTCGCACCGGCGGCGACGAGGAGGATCGCGCGGCCGGCGCCGACGGATGCGGAGCGCAGGAGCTCGTCGGCGGCGCGGTACGGCTCGGTGAGCGGCCGGAACGCGGCGGCTGCCGCGCCTGCGGCGAGGACGGTCGGTGCGACGAGCCGGAGGCGCTCCCGCGAGAGCGCGAAGACGACGACCGACGAGACGACGATCGCGATTCCCCCGCCCTTGCTCTGCGTGGCGAGCCAGCCCGCGAGGACGGCGCCGGCGCCGCCGACCGCTGCGGCACGCCCCAGCGTCGGTGCTGTGCGTCGCGCTGCGAGCGCGAGCGCGGGCCACAGACCGAGGACGAAGACCGTCGCGAGCGCGTTCGCGTAGCCGATCGGGAACTCGAGCCGCCCGATTGCGAAGTGTCGCTCGGGCGCGTCGCCCAGCGCGAGTGCGACGCCGGCGGCGAGGGCGAGGGCGACGGACGCCGCGGCGACCGCGCTCGTCGCGGCGAGCGCGGACGCCCAGCCGCGGAGCGTCACCGCCGGCAGCGCGAACGCGAGGACGTAGACGAGCATCAGGAGGGCCTCGTCGCGAGCGAGGCTCGGGAGCGGCGACCAGGTGAGCGAGAGGGCCGTCCAACCCGCGAGCGCGACCAGGCCCACGAGCGAGGCGACTGCGCGCCGTGACGGCAGGTGCGCCATCCCGCCCAGCAGAAGCAGGACGAGCAGAGCGGCGACGAGGAGCCCGCCCGGCATCCAGTCGCCGAGGAGCGTGCTCCCGCGCTCGTTCCACGCCGCGAGCCAGGCCGCTCCGCCGGCGGCCGCGGCGACGGCGGCGGCCGGTGCGACGGCGTGTGCTTTCAAAGTGGCACCTACCCGTATCCGAAGGTGTCAGGACAGCGTTAACACGGCGCAACAGTCGTAGTGCAAGGTGAGAAAGGAGTAGGGCATGCGTCGGGGGATCGTGATGGGTTTGGTCGCTGCGCTGGCGGCGATCGTGATGGTTCCGGGGGCGGTTGCCGCCACCCCGGAGGAGATCTGCCGGGATCTGACGGACAACGGGAGGCTCGACGGCACGTATACCCAGGCCGAACTGGCGGCATTCCTGCAGAGCGCCACGGTTCAGGGGTACTGCCCGTCGCGCGCCGTCGTGCCGCCGCCTGCGAACCAGGGCGGTCAGCAGACGGGTCAGAAGCCGGCGAACACCAAGGTGCAGAAGCCGGTCAAGGCCGTCGCGGGCGTCCAGTCGCCGGTGCAGCGGCCGCAGCAGACGCCGCAGAAGTCGCCGCTGGCGCAGACGCGGCAGGCGGGAACGCTCCCGTTCACCGGGTCGGAGCTCGTCGTCTTCACGCTCGTCGGCGGCGCGCTCCTCGTGGGCGGGTTCGTGCTTCGAGCGTCTGCGCGACAGCGCTGACGTGAGCCGCGACTTCCCGACGCGAGCGACGCGAGGGCCCTCCGGGGCCCTCGCCGCGTATCGTGCGCAAATCGGAGTGGCTGCAGTTCAGAGCCGTATCCGATCGGCGCCGTGCGACGTTGCACCGTCGGGCGGCTCGGGAACCGCCCGCTGGGAGACGAGGAGACGATGAGCGAAGTAGTTCAGGGTGAGCACGTCGCGGCGCTGCCGGGACTGACGGTCGCAGGCGGCGTCAAGCCGGAGTTGCCGCGCGCGACGGACATTCGCGCGCGGGCGCGGCGGCTGCTCCGCCTCGACCGGGACGAGGCACAGCTCGTCGCGGCCGGCGGCCGCGTCGCGGTCGTCTGGCTCCCGGCGTTCGCCTATTCGACGACCCAATTCGCCGACGGCTGGACGGCGTTCTTCTGGAGCACCGTCGTGATGTTCGCGTGGAGCGTCGCGCTCCGCGGCGCGTTCTCGGCTGCGCGGTCGACGCTGTTCGCGGTCGGGGTCGTCGTCGCCGCGGCCGTCGGCACCGCCACCGGCCTCGTCGTCGTCTCGGCCCTGAACGCCTGGCTCCCGTGGCTGAGCTTCAGCCCGATGGAGCTGCTGCAGATGGCCGTCGCGATCTTCCTCCTGAGCGCCATCTGGGAGTCGGTCGTGCAGGCGAGCACGGCATCCGAGCAGCGGGTGCTCCTCGTCGGCGCGAGCGACGAGACGTACGAGATCATCGAGCAGATCGTGCAGCTGCACGACTCGCCGTTCGAGGTGGTCGGCATCGTGGTCGACGACGACGAGTTCCACGAGGGCGAGCTCGCCCGCCTGCCGGAGATCGTCGCGTCGCACCAGCCGGACCTCGTCGTGATGGCGAACCGGCGCCCGCAGACCTTCGACGCGCTGCTCGACGTCGCGAGCGCGGGCTTCAAGGTCGTGGCGCCCCCGGAGTTCTTCGAGCACGCATTCGGGCGCGTGCCGGTGCGCGCCGTGAACCAGTCGTGGTTCATGCACGTGCTGCACCTGTACCGCAAGCCGTACACGCGGGTCGCGAAGCGCATCTTCGACCTCGTCGTGGCATCGGTCGGGATCGTCCTGACGGCCCCGCTGTGGCCGCTGATCGCCTTCGCCGTCAGCCGGACGCCCGGCCCGATCGTCTTCCGCCAGCTCCGCCTCGGCGAGGGCGGCAAGCCGTTCACGATCTTCAAGTTCAGGACGATGCGTGCGGACGCGGAGGCGCACGGGGCGGTGTGGGCGGCGGAGCGCGACCCGCGGATCACCCGGGCGGGAGCGTTCCTGCGCAAGACGCGCCTCGACGAGCTGCCCCAGCTCGTGAACGTCCTGCGCGGCGAGATGTCGATCGTCGGGCCGCGGCCTGAGCGGCCGGAGTTCGTCCCGCAGCTGCAGGAGGCGCTCCCGTTCTGGTCGCGCCGCCACCTGGTGAAGCCGGGGATCACGGGCTGGGCGCAGGTCCGCCGCGGCTACACGGCGGACGCCGAGGGGACGGCCGAGAAGCTCGCCTACGACCTCTGGTACCTGCGCCACCGCAGCCTCGTGCTCGATCTCGCGATCTGCGTCAAGACGTTCACGACGCTCGTCACCGGCGACGGCGCGCGGTAGCCGCGTTAGCCCGCGCCGCAGGCGGGCATAGCGGGGCAGTGGGCTACCATGGGGTCACCTTCGACCCGGAGGTCGGCGGTTCGCCCTCCGGAGATCAGAGACGAAAGGAGGGTCGAAGGGATTGTTCGAGCGCTTCACAGAACGGGCTCGCCAGGTCGTCGTCCTCGCACAGGACGAGGCTCGCGCCCTCAAGCACAACTACATCGGGACCGAGCACATCCTGCTGGGCCTGCTCCGCGAGGAGGAAGGCCTGGCTGCGCGTGTCCTCGAGTCGCTGGACATCACCGTCGAGGAGGTGCGCGCGCAGGTCGCGCGCATCGTCGGCCAGGGTGACGAGGTCACGACGGGGCAGATCCCGTTCACGCCGCGGGCGAAGAAGGTTCTCGAGCTCGCGCTGCGCGAGGCGCTCTCCCTCGGCCACAACTACATCGGCACGGAGCACATCCTGCTCGGCCTCGTCCGCGAGAACGAGGGCGTCGCCGCGCGGATCCTGCTCGACTTCGACGCGGACGCCGAGAAGATCCGCAACGAGATCATCCGGATGCTGTCGGGCCCCGGTCGCCGCCAGGGCGGCGCGGCCGGCGCGGCGGGCGAGAAGTCGAAGAGCTCGAAGCTCCTCGACCAGTTCGGCCGGAACCTCACGAAGGCCGCGACCGAGGGCAAGCTCGACCCGGTCGTCGGCCGGCAGACCGAGATCGAGCGCGTGATGCAGATCCTCTCGCGCCGCCAGAAGAACAACCCGGTCCTGATCGGCGAGCCGGGCGTCGGCAAGACGGCCGTCGTCGAGGGTCTCGCGAGCCGCATCAGCACGAACCAGGTGCCCGAAATCCTGAAGGGCAAGCAGATCTACACGCTCGACCTCGCCGCCCTCGTCGCCGGCTCCAAGTACCGCGGCGAGTTCGAGGAGCGGCTGAAGAAGGTCATGAAGGAGATCATGCAGCGGGGCGACATCGTCCTCTTCATCGACGAGCTCCACAACCTCGTCGGGGCGGGTGCCGCCGAGGGCGCGATCGACGCGGCCTCG